>DWUY01000058.1 GCA_019120515.1 Candidatus Blautia avicola
ATCGTCAATCGCCTTTACTGTCGCATCGAATTCCAGGGTAAAGCCTTGACCTACAGGAATCTCCTCTGCTGTTGTCGGTGTCCATGTGATCGTGTTAGTATTTGCATTATATGTCGCACCTTTTTTAATCAACTCATCAATTTGCTCTCCTGTCAATGTCAGATATACGGGAAGTCTATCGGTAACTGTATAGTAGTTGCCTTTATCATCCTTTGTCTCAATAGGAATCGACCCTGTATTCTCAAAGGTAATCGTATACTGGATTGTTTCTCCGGCCTGCACCGTTTTTTTGTCCGCTGATTTTGTAAGTGTGGCCTCTTCTTCTGAAACACTTGGCGTCGTTGTTACCTGATCACTGCTTTTAGATTCTTCATCATAATTTTCATACGGCACCGCTGTAAAATCAACTTTGTTCCTGATAATATCCGCTGAACTGGATATCCTAAAATATTCCTCTGTTAATTCCAGGTACTGAGAATCCACCCGCATTTCCAAATCCAGATTCGACTGTTCACGGTCCCTCGCATCCGTATTATCAAGATTTTGATTTGGAATATTCAAACTATATTTAATTCCTATTTTCTTTCCATTTTCTTCAACCCAGTCAAGAGCCGTCACCGTCCCTCCCTGGAGTTTTGTGAAATCTACGATCACTTCTCCGGAGGCTGTTTTCACCTGACCGCCTTCAATCTTTGCATCTTCCGGAAACCATATATTATCATTCTCAAATGTCAGTGTGTCTGTGATTTCAATATGGTCTGTCCAGATTGCTCCTGTGTCATCATGATTATGGCCGATTGCTGTAATTGTATAGATTAACGTTCCGGAGAGCTTATTTTCCTGTTCATGCACTGCAATAGTATTATTATCTGCTCCATTAACCTTTTTCACAACCGGGTCCCATGTGTTCTCTGCAGTCCATGTGAGGTTTACACCAGATGAAGCTTCATCCTTACTGTCATCCCAATCTCCATTCCCGATTGTTGTTTTCTCTGTATCGGCAGCCACGGTGATATCTGTCTGCTTAGGCATGATTCCATTTTCACTTTCAAACTCAAGGTCGAAATCAACTGTCGCCCCTTGGGGAAGTGTAAAGTGAACATATGTAATATCTTTTTCCTCTACAAGCTGTAAAATGATCGTATCGCTTCCTGCTACAACTCTGTGCTGTCCATTTTCATCAAATCCTAACAGGCTCAGTCCCTCCGGTAATCTGCCCAGACTGATCCACACATCTGCATCGCCATCCTGGTTAGCCCCTGAATATGTAGCATTTACATATACTGTCAAAGGCTGTCCGGTTGTTGTCGTTGCGGAGGGTGTTCCATCCTGAAGGTATGTATTGATCACAAGTCTTTGATCCACTTCATCTCCGCCAGACCCGGAACCTCCATCTCTCTCATTTCCCAGACCATTGGCTGCAAACATCACCGGTCCTGCACTGCTGCTTCCCTGCTCTTCCTCTTCCTCTTCAGAATCCGGATACTCAGTCTCATAAGCCACGCTCAACAGCCCGTATCCCACCATATCGCTGCTGTCTGCGCCGTACTCGTTCTCTGCCACGGCGTTATCCACATTTCCTTCCACAACCTTGATGGAAGTTACATTTCCTTCGTCATCTCTGTTTACTTCGCTGATGAGCCCGATCTGCTGCTCTTTGTCCTGTCCCTCTTTATTAAGGATCACCAGGTCTCCTGGCTGGATATCTGTATTATCTGAGGTGTAGTATCCCCAGTCGTTCATATCGCTGATCCACTGTCCCAGGTCCTCTGTGTTCACCGGGAACTTGTCTGCAGGAACTCCTGCGTAGTTCAGGACAAATGCCGCAAAGTATGTATCCCAGTCGCCGTATAAGTCGTCTCCCGCCCAGTCGGCGTAGCGTGTATAACCATCTGTGGAATCGTCCTCATTTACCCTGTAGTTGTCAGTACTCTCTGTATAACCGATCTGTGACTTTGCGATAGCCGCTGCGTCTGTTCCCCACTGACCTGTAAACTGGTAATCTGCAAAGGCTGCCGTCCACTGGTCCTCTGTCTCAACTGCCTCCGGGTTGGAGTAGCACGCCAGGGTGTGGGTATGTTCCTCCATGCCGCAGGTCAGTTCTGTACCGGTTCCGTAGCATTCTTCTGTATGAACATGTCCCTGGCTTTCTTCCTGGCCGCAGGTCAATTCCCTTGTCGTTGCGTAGCAGTCCTCGGTATGTGTATGGGCTCCTTCCCCTTCTTCCATACCGCAGGTCAGTTCCTGTGTATAGCACCCTTCGTTGTGCGTGTGGTTCTCATCTTCCGGCAGGGTACAGGTCAGCTCCTGTGTGTAGCACCCTTCGTTGTGGACGTGGCCCTGGCTTTCTTCCTGGCCGCAGATCAGTTCATCTGTCCGCACCTGGCTGTAACAGGCGTCTGTATGGGTGTGGCCCCCTGCGCCCTCCTCCTGGCCGCAGACAATCTCCTGTCCGTAGCACGCTTCGGTGTGGGTATGCTCTTCCTGGCCGCAGTATGTCTCGCCGCTCATGGCGATTCCCGGCTGCATGAGCCGCCAGAAAACTACTCCTGCCACAAGGATGCTGAAGCAGGCGATCAAGCTGTACAGCCTTCTTACTTTTCTCTTTCTTTCTTCCGCTTTTTTAACTTGTTTTCTTACATTTTCCTGCATATCTCTGCCTCACTTCTATTTTACGATTCCAATCCGGTCCAGCGGCCATACGCTGAAGGCCACTTTTCCCATTATCTGTTCCTGTCCAATGAAGCCTACCTGGCTGCTTCTGCTGTCTATGGATACGGAACGATGATCCCCCATGACAAAAAGTTTTCCCTCCGGTACCTGACAGGGAAGCTCTATATCACATTCCCCCAGGCTTTTGTCCCGGACATATGGTTCATCCAGAAGCTCTCCATTTACATATACGTTTCCTTCTTCGTCTATATCTATATAATCTCCTGCCGTGCCGATCACACGCTTCAGAAGTATCCTGCTCTGATAATAAAAGGCGATAGGATCTCCCGTCTCCAGATCTTCCGTCTTCTGAAGGACCAGGATCTCTCCGTCCTCGAGCAGCGGTTCCATGCTGTCCCCCGATACCTGTATCACCGGGAAGAACTGGGTGGATATCAGGACGGCCACCGCCGCCACCACGGCCAAAAATCCCAGGGTACTAAACAGGTTTCTCCGGAATCTTGACCGGTTCCTGAGCTTTTCTCTCTCCCTGGCAACCTCCTCTCTGGAGGGAATGACCACCTCCCGCGGCTCATTTTTCTTCATCGCTGTCTCCTTCCCATTGCCCTGTAATCTCTGTCATATGCTCTTTCTCCTGGGACGGGACCTCTTCTGTCCGGTTCCCGGTTTCTCTGGGGATCTCTTTTTCCGGATCCCTGGCTTGCCAAAGGATCTCTTCTGCCTGGTTCCTGGCTTCCTGAAGGATCTCTTTTGCCTGATTCCTGGCTTCCTGAAGATTCTCTTCCGCCTGATCTCCGGCTTCCTGAAGGATCTCCCCGGCTTTTTTCTCAGCTTTTCTTTTTGTCTCCTCTGCCTTTATGGCTGCTTGTGCGGTCTGCTGTCTGGCTTCCATTTCTCTGCGCCACAGGGAACCTTCCACGCTTACCCGATATTGATCTACTGTTTTCTGGGCCGCCTCCATCAGTCCGTTAAGCTCCGCGGCGGCCTGGGCTATGGAACCGGCTTTTTCTATCCGCAGCTCCCGGTCTTCCAGCCGGCGCTTCAATTTTTCATTTTCCTTCGTCTGCTCCTCCAGGTCTTCCTGCAGCCGGTAGATAATGTCTACCAGTTCCAGCCGCCTGAGCTTTCTGAATTCAACCTGTGCCATTTTCCCACTCCCTGCTGTCTATAGATGATCGTTGTTCTAGGTCTTCGCGGCTTAATGCCTCATCTATGATCTTTATCAGTTCCAGCACCGAGCGGAAAGGAAGGGTCTTCTGCTCTTCCGTCCAGGTCACCAGTCCCTGCCAGCTGCTGTGCTGTCTGGATTTTACACGGATGATAAAAGTTCCCTTGTCACCATGTTTTCTTAATAATTCTTCATCACTCATAACTTTCCTCATCCTTCTTTTCTGTATCTTTTTTTTCTTTGACAGGAAAGACCGGTTCTCTGTTCCAGGAAAGGGAAACTGCATGCTGTCAAAAAGATCGTCCATAAGGAACAGCGCTTTCTCTATCCCCTGAAAAGGAAGCATCTGCTGCGCATACCCATGATAAAGTCTCCCTCTGATCTGAGGAAGACAGGAATCTACACATAATACCACCCCGCAGGGCGAACCGATATATCTTTCCTCTTTCACCATGCACGCCTCTTCTTTCCAAATTTACCTTACCTGTAAGGTATAGTTTATTGTTTACCATTAATATACCAGCAGCAAAGACAAAAGAAGGGGCTATCGGGAAATAGATAGTTCCAAACAGGGGCCGGAGTAACTCGCATGAGTTACTCCGGCCCCTGAAATTTTTACTAAAAAAAGAAAAAGATGGCTAACGACAAACCACCTTTCTCTCCGTTCCA
>DWUY01000059.1 GCA_019120515.1 Candidatus Blautia avicola
AGAATTTATTATCATATTCCACCAGCCAGTAAGTCTCAAAAAGCTGCCCGATGATCCGGTGGCGGGCTCGGGCCTTCTTAGAAAGCAGGCGGTCGTCAAAAAGTTCCATCTGCTGAGGCTGCAAAGGAGCCGCCTCCGGTTTCCTCTCTTCTTTTGCCGGAGAAACCGGAATGTTCTCTTTGGCGGATATTTTCTGTTCTTCTTTTTCTGTTTCCTGTTCCTTATGGATTTCCGGTGGAGAAACTTCAGATGCCGGCAGATGTACAGAAGCCAGATGGATCCCTACAGGGGAACCGGCCTCTTCTTTCTTTGCCGGCTCCTCTTTTCCATATACAGGTCTTTCCTCCTGGATCTGTTCTGGGACCGATTTTTTGCGAAAACCGGTTTCAAAAGGTTCCGGGGCCAAAATCCGCTCTCGTTTTTTCTTCTCTTCTTTTCTCTCTTCCCTTTTCTCTTCCCGGCTTTCCAGCTCTACCTGTGGGATCATCTCCCTGCCGGACAGAGTCTGTGTGATCATATCATAGGTGGCATTGTACACAGCCCCCTGGTTCTGGAACCGGACTTCCATTTTGGTGGGATGGACATTTACATCGATCTCATCCCCGGAAATAGTATACTGGAGGCAGACAAAGGGGTACTTATGCTGCATCATATAAGGCTTATAGGCTTCCTCGATGGCCTTCATCAGGATCTTGCTCTTTACATACCGGCCGTTGATATAATAATTTTCAAAATTCCGGTTTCCTCTGGAGACTACCGGTTTTCCGATAAAGCCTTCGATCAGGATCCCCGGCCGTTCAAACCGGACCTCCAGCAGTTCTCTGGTAATATCTCTGCCGTAGATCCCGTAGATCACATCTCTCAGATTGGAATTTCCGGAACTGTGGAGCCGCATCTGCCCGTTTACCATGTATTTGAAAGAAATATCCTGATGGGACAGGGCCAGCTGTTCCATGTAGGCGCTGACGTACCCGGCTTCTGTCATGGCAGTTTTTAAAAATTTTGCCCTGGCGGGGGTGTTAAAGAACAGATTCCGCACCAGCATGGTAGTGCCGTTTGGGGCGCCGATCTCTTCCAGAGATTTTTCCCTGCCCCCCTCTATCACATACCGGACGCCGATCATATCTTCCGGCGTCTTGGTGATCACTTCCATCTGGGAGACCGCAGAAATACTGGACAAAGCCTCCCCCCTAAATCCCAGAGAGGAAATCTGCAGCAGATCCTCCACCTTCTGGATCTTGCTGGTGGCATGGCGGAGAAAAGCCAGCCGGACCTGATCCTTGGGAATGCCGTTTCCGTTGTCCGTCACCCGGATAAAGGAAATGCCTCCTTCTTTGATCTCTACGGTTATCGCCGTAGCTCCGGCGTCAATGGCGTTCTCCACCAGTTCCTTTACCACAGAAGCCGGCCGCTCCACCACCTCGCCGGCCGCTATTTTATCTATTGTGTTCTGGTCTAATACCGCAATCTCTCTCACTGTTTATCACCATCTGTTTTTCAGCTTATTCTGAAGCCGGTACAGCACGTTCAGAGCGTCCACCGGCCGCAGTTCATCTATCTTGATCGATTTGAGTTCTTCTAATACATCATCATCTTTTACCGTATCAAAAAGGGAAATCTGTTCCATATCCACTTCGTCATAGTGGACTGGCTGCTTGGTTTTTGTCTTCTTTCCCTCAGAAGCAATGTCCTTCACCGTAGAAGTAATATCCGCGCTGACCAGTTCCTCTACCAGTTCCTTGGCCCGGTTAATGACAGAATCAGGAACTCCCGCCAGCTTGGCCACCTGGATACCGTAGCTTTTATCGGCTCCTCCCTTAACGATCTTTCTAAGGAACACGATATCATCTCCCCGTTCCTTTACAGCAATACAGTAGTTGTTCACTCCTGGGAGTTTTCCTTCCAGCTCCGTCAGCTCATGATAATGAGTAGCAAAAAGGGTTTTTGCCCCTAAAAGCTTTGGATTGCTGATATGTTCGATCACTGCCCAGGCAATGGAAAGACCGTCAAAGGTACTTGTCCCTCTTCCGATCTCATCCAAGATCAGCAGGCTTTTGGCAGTAGCGTTCCGGAGGATATTGGCCACCTCTGTCATCTCTACCATAAAGGTACTCTGGCCGCTGGCCAGGTCATCGGAGGCCCCTACCCTGGTAAAGATCCGGTCCACTATGCCGATATTTGCCTTGCTGGCCGGCACAAAAGAACCGATCTGGGCCATAAGGACGATCAGGGCCGTCTGCCGCATATAGGTGGATTTTCCTGCCATATTGGGGCCGGTGATCACAGAGATACGGTTCTTCCCGTTGTCCAGATAAGTATCATTGGGAATGAACATATCATTGGTGATCATCTTCTCGACTACCGGATGACGGCCGTCTTTGATATCTATGATCCCTTTGGTATTGATCTTTGGCCGTACATACTGGTTTCTGGAAGCCACAAGAGCCATGGACAGATAAGCGTCCAGTTTTGCGATGGCTCCGGCAGTTTTCTGGATACGCTCTACCTCTCCGGCGATCCTATTCCTGATCTCTGCAAACCGGTCATATTCCAGAGCGTAGAGCTTATCTTCCGCTCCCAGGATCATATCTTCCAGTTCCTTTAACCGTGGAGTGATATACCGTTCTGCATTAGTCAGAGTCTGTTTTCGGGTATAATAATCCGGAACCATATCTTTAAAAGAATTGGTAACCTCCAGATAGTAGCCGAAAACCTTATTATATTTAATCTTCAGGTTCTTTATACCGGTTTTTTCTCTTTCTTCTGCTTCTAACTGTGCCAGCCAGGTCTTTCCCTTTGTCTTGGCCTGTCGGTAATCATCGATCTGCTGGTCATAGCCGTCTTTGATGATGCCGCCTTCTTTCATGGCCAGAGGAGGATCCTCCACGATCGCCTTATCCAGCACCTGATACAGATCCTGAAGTTCATCCATATCCTCATAAACCTTTTTCAGTTCTTCACTCTGGAACTGTCCTAAAAGCCTGCGGATATGGGGGATCATCCCTATAGAAGTCTTGAATGCGATAAGGTCTCTGGGATTGGCTGACTGATAGCTGACCCGGCTGATCAGTCGTTCCAGGTCGTAAACCGGTCCCAGATATTCCCGGATCTCTTCTCTGTCCATTTCCTGGCGGTTGATCTCCTCCACCGCATCCAGTCTCTGATTGATGGCCTCCTCTTCGATAAGGGGCTGCTCAATAAAGGAGCGGAGCATTCTGGCACCCATAGCTGTTTTCGTCTTATCCAGCACCCAGAGCAGAGAGCCTCTCTTTTCTTTCTCCCGCATAGTCTCCGTCAGCTCCAGATTTCTTCTGGTAGAGCTGTCTATGAGCATGTATTTGTCGGTAATATAGGGAGTGATCTTCCGCATGTGATCCAGAGAATTTTTCTGTGTCTCCAGAAGATAGGTAAGGAGAGCCCCTGCCGCTATGGTAGCGCAGTC
>DWUY01000060.1 GCA_019120515.1 Candidatus Blautia avicola
AACTGCCGATAATAGTTCATCAGGCTCCAGTCATTACTTCCACATAAACAGCAGGCAGCTTTTTCTTTTAGAGTGGATTCTGCACCCACATAGGAAATCTCAGCCCTTCCTCCGCTATGCAACCATTTCTCGTATATTTCCTCCCCAAAATACACGGCACCGATCAAAAGAACAAATACAACAATCATGCTCCAGAACATCCATACCGGGATTCTGTAATACTTGGATTTCCTTTTCTCTGTTTCCTGCATTTCCTCACATCCTTTGTGGAAAAATATTTTGTACTTAAAATGAGTCCATTTAGAACTGGTGTGGTATAAAAAAAGTTGACAGCTTATTCTCAAGGATTTCATAATAAAACCAAGAGAATAAGGAGGCATTCAAAGTGGCACGTAAATATGACCATGAATACAAAGTACAGGCAGTAAAACTTGCCAAGGAAATCGGCGGCGCTAAGGCTGCTAAAGAATTAGGAATCCCAGAAGGAACCATCCATACCTGGCTGAAAGCTGTTAGAGCCGGTAAGCTGGATATCGGGGAAGGCTCCCATACTCCCGCCAGCGCAATGAGCCTGTCAGAAGAGATTACCATGCTGCGCAAACGGGTGAAGGAACAGGATAAGGAAATACGCCGCCTGAAGGAAGAAAACGAATTCCTGGAGGAAGCCAGCGCTTTTTTCGCCGCCAGCCGTCGGAAGTCAGCAAAAACCAGAGAATGATCTTTCTGGCCCTGAAGACAGAAGACGGCAGGATTACCGGGAAAATCTCGTTCTACTGCAGAATGCTTGGGATCAGCCGCCAAGGCTTCTATAAGTATCTCGCAAATAAAGACCGTCCCTGGAAGTACCAGGATCTGGCAGATGCCATGAAAGAAATCATCAGTGAAGATAAATGTAACGATACTTATGGTCGAATCCGGATGTACCAGGCATTGTTGCTGAAACAGCCGGAAGGAGTGCATATTCCCAGTGAGAGAACCGTATACCGAGTTATGGATCAGATTGGCCTTAGCCATCGACCTAAGAGAAAACCCAACGGGATCACAAAGGCTGATCGTGAAGCCATGAAATCGGATGATCTGCTAAAACGGGATTTCCGTTCTGATACCCCATTAGAAAAATGTATTACGGATATCACGGAGATTCCGGCATCCAATGGGAAACTGTATGTATCTGCGATTTTTGACTGCTTTGATCTTAGTGTCCTCGGTCTGGAAATGGAAACAAATATGAAAGCCGATCTATGTATCCATACATTGGAAAACGCCCTGACTGCCTATCCTGCGTTGGAAGGCGCTGTCATCCACAGTGACCGCGGGACACAGTATGCCAGCGAGTCCTACCGTCAGACCATCCGGGGGCATCATATCCATCAAAGCATGAACAGTGCCGGAGGGCGCTGCCATGATAATGCACGCTGCGAGAGCATGTGGGCCAGAATGAAGACGGAGCTTCTTTATGACCGTTATGACACAAAGCAGATGGAAGTAGAAGAACTAAAGGTGCTTATCTGGAGATACTTTCTCAGCTACTGGAACAACCGGAGGATCTGCTCTGCCAATGGCGGCCTTCCTCCCATGGTAAAACGCAGGCAGTACTATGAGGCTTTGGAGGTGGCTGCATAGTCAGTGATATCCTTGAGAAAAATGTGTCAGTTAGTGTATAATTATTATTGGCAAAAATAGGAATTTTTCCTAAATAAAAAGGGAAGCAGAGAAAATCCCTACTTCCCAATCATACAGTTTTTCTTTATGATGTTAGTTGCAAAATAAAACACGTAAAGGAGACTGTATGATGAAATCTATTGTAGAGGAAAAGCTGGTATCTTTCAAGACCCTGGAGCAGAAAGTTTTTGCGTATGTCTGTGAGTTGGGCAGGATGATCACCCAGGTCATTCTGGAAAACTACGATGATGAACTGGCGAAAGAAAGAGACAAAAAGTTATACAGAGACAAAGGGAAACGGGAAACTTCGATCAAAACCGTATATGGGGAAGTAACCTATTCCCGAAGAGTCTACCGGACAGAACAGGAGGACGGAAGGATTGCCCATATTTACCTTCTGGATCAGGCGATGCAGATGGAGAAGATCGGGCTGATCTCTACCAATCTTGCAGAAAAGATTGCACTGACTGTAACGGAATCCCCATATCGTGTCAGCGCAGAAGTGATCAGTGATACCTGCGGACAGACGATCAGCCATGGAGGTGTCTGGAACCTGATTCAGGAGCTGGGGGAACGAATCAGCGAAGAAGAGGACTACGCGGTAAAGCAGATGGAAGCAGACCAGGCAGAAGGAGAAAAGGCAGTCGGGATCCTTTTCGAAGAAATGGATGGCGTATGGCTAAGGATGCAGGATTCCGGACATAAGAAGGCGCCAAAACAGGAGATGAAGGTTTTCACGATGTATGAAGGATGGGACAAAGACAGTCCGAAAAGAAGCCGCCTGGTGAATAAGAAGATGTTGGCCGGAATGGAAAAAAGCAGCCGGTTCCATCAAAAACGGGAGGCGCTGATCGAAAAGATTTACGATGCAGATGAGATTGGCCGGCGGATTCTAAACGGAGATGGAGGAAGCTGGATTAAAGAGATCTATGACCCGGAAGCCCTCTTCCAGCTGGACCGGTTCCACATCTATAAGGAGATCAAAAAGAAGATCCGGGATACAGAAGCCCAGGAACAGATCAAAGAACTTCTGGAGCAGAAGAAAGTAGATGAAATGCTGGAATATATCCAGGTCTATGCCGACAGCATAGAGAGTGATGATCCGAAAGAAAAAGGGAGCAGGAATGCAAGGGAACTATACAAGTATCTGGGGAATAACCGGGAGGGATTGATCCCGTATCGGGAAAGAGGGATTGAGCTGCCTGAAGCACCGGAGGGGATCGTGTATAAGAATATGGGAGTGCAGGAGAACCAGAACTGTACGGCGATCACCATGCGGATGAAGCACCGGAGGATGAGATGGTCCGTGCATGGGGCGAATAACATGGCGAAAGCCCTGTACCGGAAAGAGAACAGGGAACTGATCGATACAATTGAACGGTATACGGATGGAGAAATATTCACCATGCAGATGGAAGAAATCGTCAAAACGCTGAGCGCGGCGAGAGCGCCAAAGAAGGATGGAAAAGGGAATCCATATGTAGAGACGATTACGCATCATATGCCGCTATTGGACGCAATGCGGACAGCATCGAGGAAAGCCCTTGCAAGAGCATTCTGTTAAAAAGAAACATAAAATGATCAGATAAAGTCCGAGCTGAATTGTCTGAAAATAAAAGAAATAAACTGATATCAAAAAAAGAAGAAAAAGTGCCAACGATTACTTGACACATACTTTTTTTGTTAAGGGGTAGAAATGTTCATAAATATGTGGTATAATAAATAACACTTTGAGTGCAATAAACCAACAAAATTATCGTTAGAAACAACAGAGGGATTGAAATATGGTCAAGAACAATTTTGAAGTCGATGTCAAAGTAAAGTGCATCGAAGCTGATATGACACAGGCGAAACTCGGAGAGGAAGTCGGTACAACGGGTCAGTATGTGAATCGGCTCATCAAGAAAGGCGATTCCATCGTGAATAAAACCTTTGTTCAGATGCTCGAAGTTCTGGGCTATGATATTCAGCTTACCTATGTAAAGCGCGAGGAGGAGTAAGACAATGGTGAACTTGAGCAGACTTGAAGAAATAAAAGATCTGCGGACGGTGTGGCCGCATGAAGCCTTGGACTTTACTCCGTGGCTTTCACAGGACGATAACATCGCTCTCCTTGCAGATGCAGTGGGGCTTGATATTACCGTTGATGAGACAGAGTCTTCCGTGGGAGATTTCAATGTCGATATCTTTGCGTCTGAGACGGGGACGGATCGGAAAATCATCATAGAGAATCAACTGGAGGATACCAACCACGACCACCTCGGCAAGCTGATAACCTATGCGTCTGGTAAATCTGCGGATGTGATTATATGGGTCGTGAAACACGCTCGTGAGGAACACAAGGCGGCTATCGAATGGCTGAACAACCATACCGATGAGAAAATCGGATTCTTCCTCTGTGAGATAAAACTGTATCGCATCGGTACTTCCGAGCCTGCCGTGAAGTTTGAGGTCATTGAAAAACCTAACGACTGGACAAAGGAAGTAAAAAAGAGCGA
>DWUY01000061.1 GCA_019120515.1 Candidatus Blautia avicola
AACATAGCTGCCTCCCAGACCTGGCCTTCCTCGATTTCTCCATCTCCAAGAAGAGTGTATACTCTGTAAGAATCGCCGTCCAGCTTAGCGCCTAAAGCCATTCCTACTGCTGCGGAGATTCCCTGTCCTAAGGAGCCGCTGGACATATCCACTCCGGGGATGTGCTTCATATCCGGATGTCCCTGAAGATAAGAGCCCAGGTGACGAAGGGTCTTCAGATCCTCAACAGGAAAATATCCTCTGTAAGCAAGAGTAGAATATAAGCCGGGAGCTGTATGTCCTTTTGAAAGAACAAACCGGTCTCTGTCCGCTTTCTTTGGATTCTTTGGATCGATATTCATCTCTTCAAAGTATAAGTAAGTAAATAAGTCTGCTGCGGATAAAGACCCGCCGGGATGTCCCGCTTTTGCAGAATGTACGGCTGTCACAATACCCTTGCGGATCTCGTTAGCCGTCTTCTGAAGTTCTAACTTGTTCATTTATTTTCCTCCTGAAATATGATTATTCCCCAAATACTGCAATATAATCCTTTTTGAATTTCTCAATACCTGCGTCAGTCAGCGGATGGTTGATCATCTGCTCAAGTACCTTGTAAGGAACGGTAGCGATATCAGCACCTGCCAGAGCACACTGAGTAATATGCATTGGGTGGCGGACACTTGCGGCAATGATCTGTGTAGGAATATCTGCAACTGCGAAAATATCTGCAATAGTCTCAATAAGTTCTACGCCGTCTGTAGAAATATCGTCCAGTCTTCCCAGGAATGGAGATACATAAGTGGCTCCTGCTCTTGCAGCCAGCAGTGCCTGATTTGCTGTAAAGATCAATGTCACATTTGTCTTGATCCCTTCTGAAGCCAATACCTTCACAGCCTTTAATCCTTCTGCTGTCATAGGAATCTTTACTACCATGTTGGGATGGATAGCTGCGATCTCACGGCCCTCTTTGATCATGCCTTCCGCATCTGTGGTAGTTGCCTTTACCTCACCGCTGATCGGTCCGTCAACAATTGAGGTGATCTCTTTGATAACTTCATTAAAATCACGGCCTTCTTTTGCGATCAGAGACGGGTTTGTGGTAACACCGCAGATAATACCCATATCGTTTGCTTTTCTGATATCCTCAACTTTCGCTGTGTCAATAAAAAACTTCATAATTCTTTACCTCCGTTTACGCTTTTGGCGCTTAATTTGTTCTTGAATATAGTTTACGACTTAAACTAATTCTCTGCAAGAGGTCTTTCTGTTATAAATATGTAAAATTATTAATATTATTCTATTTTATTAATAGTTTATCTGACTATAGGCAGAAAATTCCCGTGATATCAAGGGTTCCCTTAAATCTCGCCTTGCATTTATTATTAATAATTTTCTTTATTTCATTTAATTTATTTATTTTTTTGCCTGGCATATCCGGTTGTTTTCCGTACGATCAGCTTAGGTTCATACTCGATATGATAAATACTGGTTGGCTGAGTTTCAGAATAGGTACTGCGGGCAGATTCGATCTTCCGCATGATAATATCGCAGGCATCTCTTCCTTTTAAAGGCACGAAGTGTTCAATGGTTGTCAAAGACATATGAGACATTCTGGAAAAAATAATATTATCACAGCCGATCACAGATACATCTCCGGGCACTTTCAGCTTCTCCTCCTGAAGGGCGTCAATAATCCCAAATGCGATCATATCATTCAGTCCTGCGATGGCAGTCACGTCCCGGTGTTCCGAAAGAAGTTCTTTTGTAAGATTATAGCCCATCCTGTATTCTGAATCCACACTTGGAAGGACCTCATCCCAAATATCATCTGCCGCTTTAATGATCACAGAATCTGTAAGGCCTTCTTTCTCATATTCTTTTACAAAGCCTTCTACCCGCCGGGAACGCTGCTGCTGTCTTTTTGTAAGAGGCGGCGCGATAAAAGCCACCTTCCTGTGTCCCAGATTCAAAAGGTGCCGGGCCATCAGGCTTCCCACCTTGGTATTGTCCTGGTTGATGGCGTCTACCTTCACACGCTCCCGGTTGCTGATGATCACAAGGGGGATCCTCTGGGCCAGTTCCTCTACCTGATCCATAAAAGCAGAACTGGGATTGCAGGTATAAATGATCCCTGCAGGCGCCACACCAGGCATCATTCTCAGATACTGCTCTTCTATCCTTAATTCTCTTTGGGTATTGCAGGTAAACACTCCATATCCCTTTTCCTTTGCCACTGTCTCAATTCCCTGAAGCAGCATGACATAATAGGGATTTGTCAGGGTAGGACAGAATACAACGATCAGGCGGCTGTTTTTACCGTTTTTGGGGCTGCGCCGCTTTGGCAGCACATAGCCAAGTTCCCTGGCAGCCTGCTCTACTTTTTCCACAGTCTCTCTGGAAAAGGATACATTATACTTTTTATTCAGTACCATAGACACAGTAGCCTGGGAAACTCCTGCTGCTTTTGCAATGTCTGTGGAAGTTACTTTTTTTCTCATTCTATCTTCCCCGCTGTTTCTACAATTCCACTCTTCCCTCTAAAGCCCGGAGAAGTGTCACTTCATCGATATATTCCAGGTCGCCGCCCACAGGCACGCCGCTGGCGATCCTGGTTACCTTGATCCCTGCAGGCTTTAACAGTTTGCTGATATACATGGCTGTAGTCTCTCCCTCCAGACTGGAATTCGTGGCGATGATCACCTCTTCTACATCCTGCTGAGAAATACGTTCCATCAGCTCTTTCAGTTTAATATCATCTGGTCCGATACCCAGCATAGGGGAAATCGCTCCGTGAAGCACATGGTACACTCCGTCAAATTTTCCTGTTTTTTCATAGGCCGCCAGATCCCTGGTATTTTCCACCACCATGATCACTTTCTTGTTTCTTTTAGGGTTGCTGCAGATAGGACAGATCTCCTGATCCGTAAGGGTATAACAGCACTTACAGTACCGCACATTTTCCTTTGCATCTACAATGGCATGGGCCAGACTCTCTACCTGATCTTTCGGCATATTTAAAACGTGGAACGCCAGGCGTTGTGCAGACTTTGCACCAATGCCCGGCAATCTGGAAAATTCTTCTATCAACTTGTTTATATGACTGCTGTAATATTCCAACTTTCTATCTCCTCACTTAGAAAGGAAATCCGCCGCCCAGGCCGCCTGTAAGTTTGGACATCACTGCCGCAGACTCTTCTTCTACCTTGCGGAGAGCTTCATTGGTCGCTGCCATGATAAGATCTTCCAGCATCTCAATGTCGTCAGGATCCACCACTTCTTCCGCCAGTTTCACCTTAGTCACTTCTTTCTTTCCAGAGATAGTAACTTCCACGGCACCGCCTCCGGCAGCCGCAGTGAACTCTTTTTCCTGGAGAGCTTTCTGGTTCTCCTCCATCTGGCGCTGCATCTTCTGGGCCTGCTTCATTAAATTATTCATGTTTCCCGGCATCATGCCTCCGGGAAATCCTCCTCTTTTTGCCATTCTAATAATTCCTCCTAGTCATCATCCTCTATATTTTCCACTGTTACATCCATATGGATATTCTGCTGGAGCAGATTATCTACAGAAATCTCTGCCAGATTTCCGCCTCCGGATCCCGGCTCATTCTTTTTCATGACCAGCTTTACTTCCAGTTCCTTCCCTATCTTTTTTTGTATTGCCTGCTTCAGGATTTCCACAGTTTCCGGGTTATCAATACATGTCTGGGCAAGGAAATTCCGGAATTCTACATACAAAACCGGCTCTCCCGTATTTCCGTCATATTTAGGCGTGGATTCCAGCAGCATCTGCTGCAGGAGTCCTTTGGTTTCCCGAATGATCGAATTCCAGTTTTTCTTCACATACTGAAGATCCTCCGGCGCCGCCTTGGCAGGTTTTGGCTCTGGTATCCTTTCTGTCTCTGAAATCCTGGGATAGCCATTTCCCTGTATTCCCCCTGAAGCTGCCGTCTCTTTTTCTTTTTCCGAGGCCTTGATCCCTGCCAAAAAAGCAGGATCACTGAGTTTTTCTTCCAGCACCCGGACCCGGTCAAAGAGAGAGTCCAGGTTTGTCTCCATCACCGGCTGACACAGCTTTATCAGAGCGATCTCTACCAGAACTCTTTTCTGAGAAGAGTAGCGGATCTCGTTGGAAAGCTGGGAAAAAATACGGATATACCGCATAAGAGTCTCCGTATCCACCATCTGGGCTTCTTCCTTCATCCGTTCCAGATTTTCTCTGGATACATCTACCGCCTCCTCAGGATTATCGGAAGCAGAGATCAAAAGAAGATTTCTCAGATACCAGATAAAATCCGTAACAAACTGTCCCAGTTCCCTTCCCCGTATGATCAGATCTTCCAGGATCCGGATGGCCTGGGAGGTATGCTGGGCCAGGATCTCCCTTAACAAGCTGCTGAATACTTCCGTATCTACAGCGCCCAGATTTTCCAGGACCTTTTCGTAGGTCAGTTTTTCTCCCAGATAAAACGCGATACACTGGTCCAGAAGGGACAGAGCGTCACGCATAGATCCATCTGCCGCCTTGGCAATATAACGGATTGCCTTCTCTTCTACATCATTCCCTTCCTTTTTCATCAGTTCCATAAGACGGTCCGCTATGGTTTCTACCGTAATCCGTTTAAAATCATATCTCTGGCAGCGGGAAAGAATGGTGATAGGGATCTTATGGGCCTCTGTTGTAGCCAGAATGAAGATTACATAAGAAGGAGGTTCTTCCAGTGTTTTCAGCAGGGCGTTAAAAGCTCCCGCTGATAACATATGAACCTCGTCTATGATGTATACCTTATAACGTCCCTGTGTAGGACGGTAGGCTACCTCTTCCCGGATTTCACGGATATTATCCACACCATTGTTGGATGCGGCGTCAATCTCTATCACGTTCATGGAGGTCCCTGCGTTGATCGCCCTGCAGGTAGGGCAGTCGTTGCAGGGACTTCCGTCTACGGGATGTTCACAGTTCACCGCTTTAGCCAGGATCTTGGCGATGGTGGTCTTTCCGGTTCCCCGTGTCCCGCAGAAAAGATAGGCATGTCCGATCCGGTCAGCCTTTATCTGATTTTTCAATGTTGTCACAATATGTTCCTGCCCCTTGACATCTTCAAAGTCCTGGGGCCGGAACTTACGGTAAAGAGCAGTATAGCTCATGTATATTCTCCTTTTTGATGCCTG
Organism: Candidatus Blautia avicola; assembly: GCA_019120515.1. Classification (GTDB taxonomy): domain Bacteria; phylum Bacillota; class Clostridia; order Lachnospirales; family Lachnospiraceae; genus Blautia; species Blautia avicola. Next base: position 5,149 of record DWUY01000061.1, read on the forward strand.
TGATTATGCCGAAGATCAGTCGCCAAAGCTGATGCCGATACGTTTTGCATCCTGTACAAGCTGTTCATCTGGAGAAACTGTCTTTAACTTGCCGGCGCATTCTTCCAGCGGTACCTTCTTTACTTTACCGTTGACAATGCCCACCATATATCCATACTGGTCATTCAGGATCAGCTTGGCAGCCTCTGAACCCAGTCTGGTAGAAAGCACCCTGTCATATGGGCAGGGACTTCCGCCTCTTTGTGTATGACCCGGAATCGTAATACGGATATCCAGATTCAGTTTCTTCTGAAGCTCGTCTTCCAGCTTGTAGGCCACAGACGGATATTTCTTCTTATCTTCTTCCTGTTTTTTCTTCAGTTCTTTCTTGGAAAGCTTTGCATCCTCCTTGGAAATTGCTCCCTCTGCCACTGCCAGGATCGTAAAGCCTTTTCCGGCTTTATTTCTCTTGTTGATAGCTTCCACGATCTTATCAATATCGTAAGGGATTTCCGGGATCAGGATAATATCGGCTCCTCCTGCGATACCTGCGTGAAGAGTTACCCAGCCTACTTTATGTCCCATGATCTCTACAATAAACACACGGCTGTGAGAAGCAGCTGTTGTGTGGATACAGTCGATAACATTTGTAGCAATGTCCACAGCGCTCTGAAATCCGAAAGTCATATCCGTGCCCCAGATATCGTTATCAATAGTCTTGGGCAGATGGATAATATTCAATCCTTCTTCCCTGAGCAGATTTGCTGTTTTCTGGGTTCCGTTTCCTCCCAGGATGACCAGACAGTCCAGACGCAGCTTATAATATGTCTGCTTCATAGCCTCTACTTTGTCAAGTCCTCTCTCATCAGGAACCCGCATAAGCTTAAATGGCTGGCGGGAAGTTCCCAGGATCGTACCGCCTCTTGTAAGGATTCCTGAAAAGTCTTTGGCAGAGAGCATTCTATAGTTTCCATAGATCAGCCCTTTATAGCCATCGTCAAATCCGTAGACTTCCAATTCATCCAGATTGGTGCTCAATCCCTTTACAACACCTCGCATTGTTGCGTTCAATGCCTGGCAGTCGCCGCCGCTTGTAAGCAAACCGATTCTTTTCATTTTTTCCACATCCCATCTTCATAATATAGTATCTGCACTGCGGTCAAAACTATCCTTTGTCCGCTGGGCTAAACCTATTATATTATATTTTTACAGGAGGCTCAACTTAATTTTCGTGAATTTTTTTCCTGACCCCGTGTTGACAACCGATTTGAAAACCGCTATACTGTAAACACCGTGCAGCCGGGGAGATAGCGGTGCCCTGTACCTGCAATCCGCTACAGCAGGGGTGATGCCAAACCGAGGGATTTCTTTCTGTGGAGCTGCCCTCTATAAGTGGCGTTGACGTCTGGGTCTTACGCAACAGGAATCTGTGAACCGTGTCAGGGCAGGAATGCAGCAGCACTAAGCAGAATCTTCTGTGTGCCGTGAGGGTGCCTGGGCCGAGTTAACTGTAGAGGTAACGTCCATGGGAGTATCTCGAAGAGCGGCGCACGGTGAAAAAAGACGAATACCCTGTTTTTTACTGCATAGGATAGTAAAAAACAGGGTTTTTTATTTATGGATCACTGGATACTGGACGTCATGAGCAGGTATGGCTACTTAGGTCTTGCCCTTCTGATCATGGCGGAAAATCTCTTTCCTCCCATTCCCTCAGAGATCATCCTCACCTTTGGAGGATTTATGACTACGTATACAAGAATGCATATTCCCGGCGCTGTTCTCTCTGCTACCGTAGGAAGTGTAGGCGGCGCCCTGATCCTTTATCAGGCAGGCCGTTTTCTTTCCCCTGACAGGCTGGATACCCTTCTTTCCGGCAGACTCGGCAGGATCCTGCATCTGAAAAAGGCAGATATCCAGAAAGCCGCAGACTGGTTTGACAGCAGGGGAAATTACACGGTATTTTTCTGCCGTTTCATTCCCATTGTCCGAAGCCTGATCTCTATCCCCGCCGGCATGGCGGATATGGCGTTGGGCCGCTTCCTCTGGATGACTGTCTTAGGCAGTCTTCTCTGGAATCTGATCCTGATCTGTGCCGGCGCGGCCGCCGGAACCTCCTGGCAGAAAGCCGTACAATACTTCGGCAGCTACACCCAGGCAGCCAAAATTGTGCTGGGGGTGGGAGCGCTGGTGGGAGGGGTGGTATTGGTTCGGAGGTACATAGGGAAGAAAAAGAGAATCGCTTAGGGGTAGCTTATACCGGAAAGTCACAGCAAAAACCGGAGTCCAGGGGGCTGGAATCTCCGGTTTTTTAGGCTATCTAGGTTAATAATATTTTGATTGTGGAAAGTAACTGATGAGTTTCTGTTGGGAATATGTAAATGTATCTCAAGCTATTAAAAGGGGGAATTTTTAAATTTTAGCCTATCCAAATACCATTTGTAACTGGCATCTGAGTCTCTGTTGTTCCTCCTTTAGTAGCTATACATGCAGCTTTAACGCGATAATAGTATCCCTTCGTCACACTGCAATTGTAGCTTTTTGCTAAAAGCGAGGCATTGTAAGATATATCTGAATATGATTTTACATTAGCCCAACTTCCCCCTACAAGTCTCTGTACAGTCATTTCTAGTCTTAGGGTGTCACATTTTACAGCAGGCATAACCGCTCCATATGCATTAATCTGCCCGCTTCCAATCTCTGAAATTCTTGCTGCTCCCCTATTTAGAATATTTCCTCTTGCTGGATTATATAATATACTTTCTGAATAGTCCTCCTTTATCAGCATGGAACCATCCACTATATCTCCTGCCTCAGGCTGGTTTTCATTTTCTGAAGCATATGTGGTCATAGACATGCCCACAAGCATACATGTTGCTAAAAAAAAGCCTAATATTTTTTTTAATCCTTTTTTCATATTATCAGATCACACTCCTAATATATAATATTTTCTGCAATATCTTCCATTTCTGTTTCTAAAATTTTGCCTGACAACTCATAATATACATTTTTATATTCCCATTGAAGTATATAGGTTGGTTGCTCATCATCTTCTTCCATTACTTTCAATAATGTGGAATTAATTTCCCCCATAAATTGACTCTTTATGTTTTTAATTTCTTCTCCTGAATCACTAGTTATAAAAAAGGAAGCATTTTGTATATTAGAAATAATCGTGAAACAAAAAATACTTTTTCCATTCCTGTATTGGATAATCGCCGTTTGAGCGTTTTCATCAACTATGTAATCTTCATATTCCATCCCATATGGCCAATAATAAAACTGTGGCATCTCTATGTGTAGTGAAGTCGCAATGTTCTCCTTTGCTTCCTCTTCGGTCGAAGCACTAATTACCACATCATTATTATCAACTTCTGTTTCTGTATTATTCCCTGTCATATTGTTTACCGTCTCCATCACATATGCCCTATTCGCTTCACTGGTCATGGAAACTCCAAAGATTCCAAATACCGTTACTGCCGCAACAGCAGTCCACTTTATCACCTTCTCTCCTGCAAACCTGCGTCTGCTTCTTGTATGATCAATTTCTTTTGGTTCCATATTCAATTTTTCGTTATTCAGTTTTTCACTTATGTTCTTTTCACTGGTAATAATACCATTCTTCTCTTTGGCTCTATCTTCGCTTACTTTCGTTTGTGCAGAATCAGGCTCTGAATGAACGGAGCCCTGCTCCCTTGCTTTCTGCAAAAGCTTCTGG
>DWUY01000062.1 GCA_019120515.1 Candidatus Blautia avicola
AAAGAGTCTGTAAGAGAGATCCTGAAATACACAGAGGGACAGGAGACTGCCTTTGAGGCTTTCATTGAAGGAAAGCCCTATGCTCAGAAAGAATATGTGGAAGACCCGGTAAGGTTCGGGGCCACCCAGAGAGCCATTCCCTATATCCAGAGTACCAGGGAGCCCATAGAGGATATGATGAAGTTTATCTATGATCATCAGGAGATCCTGGACTGTCTGGATATTGTGGTAAAAAGTGAGGAAAAGAAAAGGAAATTGTGGAAAACTCTCCAGGAAAACGTAAAGGATGTGTATATCACATCTTCCGTTACCCAGCTTCTGGAAATTTCCCATAGAGACTCCGGCAAGGAGGCAGGGATCCGCTTTCTGCTGGAATATCTGGGATTGAAAAGAGAGGGCCTGGCGGCTTTTGGAGACGGGGATAATGACCGGGAGATGATCTCCTACGCCCGGGTAGGCGTTGCTATGGGAAATGCTTCTCCTGCGTGTAAAAAGGCAGCGGACTGGATCGCGCCGTCAAATGAAGAAGACGGGGTAGCCTGGGGGATTGAAAAACTGCTGGAGGAAAACCGATCCGGGTTATAAAAATTTTATAGTTCTGTACTCGACAAAAGAGAAAAAAAAGATTAAAATTTTAATTATAATAAGCGGATAATACAGGGGGCAGTAAAGTATATATAGCTTTATACAGCCCCCTCTTAAAATTTTACAGCGGGAGGAAGGATGGCGGGTGAGAAAAAAAGCATTACATAAAGACATACGCCAGGAGATCAAACGGACTTTTCCCAGGTTCCTTTCCCTGTTTCTTATGTCGGCTTTGGGAGTTTCCTTTTTTTCAGGAGTAAGGGCTTCTATGCCGGATATGCTCAGTACTACGGACCGGTATCTGGACGGCACAGGACTGTTTGATCTTCAGGCAGTGAGTACAATGGGCCTGCAGGAGGAAGATCTGGAGGCAGTGCTGGATACTAAAGGAGTGGAAGACGCAGAACTGTCTTATTCCGCAGATGTGCTCTGCGACAGTGAGGGAGAGCAGTATGTAGTCCATCTAATGGCTAAGAGCGATATGGCCCGGTGCCAGGTGGAGGAAGGAAGGCTGCCGGAAAAGGCAAATGAGATTTTTCTGGATACCAGGCTTGCCCAGTCTGTGGGGTGTGAGGTCGGAGACAAGATCACTTTCTATGAGGAAGACCAGGAAGGAGATAAGCCGGAGGATCTGGCTTATGGAGAGTTTGAAGTCACCGGTATTGGCACCAGCCCTATGTATCTTTCTATAAACAGGGGAAGCGCTTCTGTGGGGAATGGACAGGTTACCGGATTCGCAGTAGTCTTGCCGGAAGCCTTTGATATGGATGTCTATACTTTGATGAATATACGGTTAAAAGGAGCCGGGGAACTGGAATGTTATTCCGATGACTATAAGGATCTGGTCAGCAATGTACAGGAAAACCTGGAAGATACAGCAGGGGTTCAGTGCGAGTGGCGGTATGATCAGATTTATGATGAAGCCCGGGAAGAACTGGACGATGCAAGGGCAGATCTGGAAGAAGGAAAAGCCACTGCTGAGAAAGAACTTGCTGACGCCAGAAAGGAACTGGACGACGGATGGGCGCAGGTGACAGATGGAGAGAAACAGCTTGCTGATGGAAAACAGCAGATCGCAGATAATGAAGCAAAGCTGGATCAGAGCCAGAAGGAAATCGATGATGCAAAAGCTCAGATGGAGTCGGCCAGGGCACAGGCGGAAGACGGAGCGGCCCAGGTAAGCGCCGGATGGGCAGAGATTGAGGCGAATGAGGCGCAGTTGAATGAAAGTGCACAGCTGCTGGAAGAAAAAAAGGCAGAACTGGAAGCAGGAGCGGCGGAACTGGAGGCCGGAAAGACTGAACTGGCCTCTCAGGAAGAGCAGTTCAATCAGGTCCAGGCAGAAGTGGAGCCTCAGTTAGAAGCAGGAAGGACGCAGCTCCAACAGATGGAAAGTGCATTGGAAAACCTCAAGACAGCAGTTTCTGATCAGGAGACAGCTCTTGCAGAGATGAAAGGGCAGACAGATATCCTCCAGGGGCAGATCGATGAACTCTATGGCGCCTTGGAAGTTCCGGCAGATCCGGAGAATCCGGACCAGGGAGAAGTCCCTGATCAGGAGGGGATCCAGGCTCAGATCAGTGAATTAGAAGGTCAGAAAGCAGCTTTAGAAGAACAGATCCAGGCTGTGGCGGTCTCTCTGGAAGAAACGAGGACTCAGCTTGCCCAGCAGGAAGAAACCCTGACGCCGCTGATCCAGCAGACTCAGCAGGCAGTTGCAGAGGGTGAGGCTCAGCTCGCAGATGGAAGGACTAAGCTGGAAGCCGGCAAAGCACAGTTGGCAGAGAACGAGGCCCGGATAAACGCCGGGCGGGAAGAAATTGCCAACGGGGAAGCCCAGATCGCAGCGGGCCGGGAACAACTGGAAGCAGCGAAATCCCAGCTCCAGGCTGCCCAGGCAGAAGTGGACAGCGGCCAGGCCCAGATGGCAGCCTACGAACAGCAGATCGCTGATGGAGAGGCGCAGATCGCCTCAGGCAGAGCCCAGCTTCAGGAAGCTAAAGATCAGCTCCCGGGCCAGGAGCAGGAGCTGGCGGATGCCAGAAAAGAACTGGAAGAGGGAGAGGCAGATTATCTGGAAGGTAAGAAAGACGCAGAAGCGGAGATCGCAGACGGTGAACAGCAGATCGTTGATGCAGAGTCAGAACTGGCAGATCTGAAAGAGCCGGAATGGTATCTGAACACCCGGGACGATGTGGTAGAGGACTACGGCGAGATGGAGGATAATGCAGAGCAGATCGGAGCTATCGGCAAAGTCTTTCCTCTTATGTTCTTTCTGGTGGCGGCTCTGGTCAGCCTTACCACGATGACCAGAATGGTAGAGGAACAGAGAGGCCATATCGGGACTATGAAAGCACTTGGGTACAGTAAGACGGATATTGCCAAGAAGTACCTCTGGTATGCAGGAAGCGCTACTTTGGGAGGCGGCGCAGTGGGAATTATCGTGGGACAAAAATTGTTCCCCTATATTATCCAGGTCAGCTATGGTATTATGTACGATTGTCTTCTGCAGCCGGATATTCCATACCGTCCGGTTTCGGCTATCCAGGCTTTACTGATCTCCTTTGCCTGTATCATGGCGGCTACAGGACTTTCCTGTATGAAGGAGCTGCGGGAGAATCCTGCAGAGCTTATGCGCCCTGCAGCGCCTAAGGTAGGAAAAAGAGTCCTGCTGGAGTACATACCTTTTATCTGGAAACGGCTGAACTTTACCACGAAATCTACATTCCGGAATATTTTCCGGTATAAGAAACGACTGTTTATGACTATATTCGGAATTTCCGCAACTATGGCTCTGCTGATTACAGGCTTCGGTCTGCGGGATTCCATCATAGATCTGGCAGATATCCAATATGATAATATCCAGCTCTATGACGCGATGATCACCTTCAGCGGTACAGAGGAAGAAAAGAAAGATCTGGGACAATGGCTGGAGAATGAAAAAGACGTGGCGGCCTCTACCATGGTCCATATGGAAATGGTAGATGTAAGTACCGGGGAAGGAGACGGGGAAGTTTATCTCTGCGTTCCGGAAAATACCGAGGAATTCCAGACTATGACTGTATTCCAGAACAGAGTCAGTCATGAAACCTATACTCTGGATGGAGAAGGAGTGCTTCTCACCGAGTGGATGGCGGACACCCTGGACGTAAGTGAAGGGGATACCATTACTGTAGAAGCCGAGGATGGAAGTAGCAGTCAGGAAGTACCGGTTATGGGCGTTGTGGAAAATTATATTATGAACTATGTATACATGTCCCCGGAATATTATGAGGAAATATATGGGGAGCCGGCAGAGTATGAAGTAATGTATGCAGAGTTTACTCCTTAGGGACAGGAACAGGAGAAGGAACTTGGATCCCAGATCCTCCAGCAGCCGGGAGTCTATAATGTAAGCTATACTTCCGATACCAAGAGAGAGATCAACGATATGCTCCAGGCTCTGGTGCTGGTGATCATTGTACTGATCGTAACAGCAGCCCTCCTGGCCTTTGTGGTACTGTATAATCTGAACAATGTAAATATCACCGAGCGCCGCCGGGAACTGGCGACTTTGAAGGTACTGGGATTCTACGATACGGAAGTGGCGGCCTATGTGTACCATGAGAATATTATTCTTACCTTGATCGGTATTGTGGTGGGCGTGGGCCTGGGAACACTCCTCCATCAGTTTATCATCCATACCATCCGGGTGGATATGGTTATGTTCGGAC
>DWUY01000063.1 GCA_019120515.1 Candidatus Blautia avicola
AAAATCGGCGTTCCGGTGGATTTATTCATCAGGATTCCTTTCAAGGTATATTCCTGGCCCGGGAGCAGATTCTGATAAGCCACCGTATCCGCGATTACAGACTGTTCCTTCCGGATCCCCTCCTGAAGACCTGTATTTTTGTCTTTCGCCTGAGTACCCAGGTCTGGATAATGGACGCTCTGGCTTTCATCCTGGATATCTGCATGAGAGCCGACTTCTATACCGTTATACAAAAGGTCCTCAAAGACTACTACCGTCTGTCCAGCAAGTTGTGTGGAATCCAGTCCGTAAACCAGCTCTACGCTGTCATCTGCTTTTTCGGCGGTAAAGGTCTTCTCTGCAGTGATTTCCTTTCCCTCTGCGTCTTTTACAGGTTCTCCGGTTTCTTTATTCATGAGAGTGCCTTTTACGGTGTACGCTTTTCCCGGGAGCAGCCCTGTATAAGTGACAGTATCAACCACAGTTGCTTTTTCATTGACAGTTCCGGTATGATTTCCGGTAACACCATCGGAAGCATTGGTATGAAGCTGCGGGAAGGTCACTGTCTGCCCTTCGTCATTGATGTTCTTATGTTCCCCGATCAGGTTACCGCCGGTATACAGCGCTTCATAGACAACTACCTGTTTTCCTGCCAGGGCAGAAGCGTCAAAGGTATACTCCAGGTCAACGGATCCATCTGCTGTTTTGGGGCTAAACTCTTTCTTAGCAGTTACCCTCTTTTCACCGATCAGAAGCTCTTTTCCTGTCGCCTTATCCATTAATACGCCTTTCAGTGTATATTTCTGGCCCGGCATCAGGTTTTTGTAAGATACGGTGTCAATGACCGTTACTTTGCCTGCATTGGCGATATGATCTTTCGTGCTGCTGTCTTTGGCAGTGGTTCCAATGGCCGGAAAGCGGATACTCTGGTCTTCGTCTTCCATATCTGCATGGCTTCCCACTTCCTTATCCTCATAGTACACATGCTCAAAAGCTACTACCGTCTTGCCAGCCAGGGCGCTTCCGTCAAAAGTAAAGGTAAGCTCCACAGAACCTTCTGCTTTTTCTGCAGTAAAGGTCTTCTCTGCTGTTACCGGTTTTCCATCTACCAATAATTCCTTACCGGCAGACTTGTCCATCAGGGTTCCCTTTACCGTGTATTCCTTACCTGGGATCAGCCCTTTGTAGGTAACGGCATCTACAATGGTCACTTTCTTATCCGGATTACTGCTATGGCTTCCGGTTTCCTTATCCAGCGCTGTAGTGCCGATCTTGGGGATATAGACGGTCTGTCCTTCATCTGTGATGTCCTTATGTTCTGCAATACTGGTTTCTGTCTGGAACAGTTCCTCAAATACCACCAGGGTATGCCCGGCCAGGGAAGAAGCGTCAAACGCAAAGATCACATCTACAGTTCCTGACGAAGTTTCCGGTTTGAAAGTTGTCTCAGCAGTCACTGCCTGTCCCCCTGCTTTTACAGCCTCACCAGATTTCTGATCCATCAGGATACCTTGCAGGGTATATTCGGTTCCAGGAGTCAGGTTGCTGTAGGCAACCGTGTCTGCTAACGTGATCTTTCCGGCCGCCCCGAACGGTGTCCCGGATACGGCCTCTTTTGCCGTGGTGCCGATCCCCGGAAAATAAATCGTCTGGGCCTGGTCATTAATATCTGTATGTACTGCATACACAGTGTCGTTTTTTTCCAGACTCTCAAAGACGACTATAGTCTTTCCGGCCAGGTTGCTTCCATCAAAGGTAAATGTTACATTTACAGTGCCGTCTGCAGTTTCCGGCTTAAAGCTGGCTTCTGCAGCGATCTCTTTTCCCTCAGCGTCTTTTACAGGCTTTCCGGTTTCTTTGTTCATAAGAGTCCCGGTAAGCTTGTATTTCTTCCCTGGCTGCAGGTTCTTATAGGAAACTGTGTCCACCAGAGTAATCTTTTCATCTGCTTTTGCTGCATTGGAGTTTGTCTCCTGATCCATGACCTTTGTGCCGATTTCCGGGAAATGGATGGTCTGATCTTCTTCTGTGATGTCTGTATGTTCTGCGATCAGTTTTTTCTGCTGATAGAGTTCCTCAAACACAACAATATCCGTCCCGGCCAGTTTTGTACTGTCAAAAGTAAACGACATTTCTACGGTCCCATTTACTTTCTTTGCAGTAAAAGTTTTTTCCGCAGTAACCGGATTTCCCTCGTCATCTGTCACTGGTTCTCCAGTTGCCTTGTTCATGACCGTTCCCTTTAAGGTATATTCTTCTCCCTTATTCAGGTTGGTGTATTCAACCGTGTCGATGATCGTCGTATTCTCCCCTGCTGCGGCATAATGTTCTTCGGTGTCACTGTCTATCGCAGTCGTTGCGATCTCTGACAGGTTGCTGTCGTCTGTCAGCGTTCCCAGAGGAATAGTATAGTGATCCTTGTATACGGTAATTTCAATAGAAAGCAGCTTATAACCTTGATTTCCCTCACATCTCTGCTCTTCGATCAGGTATATGTCATAAGGCAGCGCCCCTTTTTCATCCTTTACCGGTACTTCTTTTTTGACAGATCCGGAAAACCATACGCCGTCTTTGGAAGTTTCTCCCCGGTTGGTATTCTGACTGTGAGGATTCCATCGGGAAGAAGTATCCACCTGGCCGTTTACATCAGAAACGACCATATGGGATTCTCCTGTAGTCTTGCTGGTGATCTTAAATGGTATATTTGCCAGACGCTCCAGAGTGCTGTCTGCGACTTTGACAAAATTCAAGTCTCCGCGTTTTACCTGGTTTTTAACTGCGCCTTCGCTGCTGTCCAGGGAAACGATTTTGCCGTCTTCCCGTATCTGAAAGGTTTTCGTCTGTGCTCCATCCGGCAGATATCCATCCGGTGCCTGGACTTCTTCAACCTCGTATGTACCGTAGGGCAGCCAGTCTTTGGCAGATGTCCAAAGACCATTCTTCTCTGTTTCTACCGTTGCGATCGTTTCTCCAGGCTGGTACATCTGTCCCTCCACCAGAACTGCCTTTGCAGAACGGTTTATAACCGTAAACTTTGCGCCTCCTAAAGCGGCGCCGCCCTGAGGCTTACGCTCATTGGTTTCCAGGCTCCATTTAGCAACCCTTATACCCCCGCGGATCGCTTCATTCTTAATCCCTGTATCTGTATCTGCCATTTGGATGATCTTTCCCTGCTCCCGGATCTCAAAATTCCGGGTAATGGTTCCTGCTGATGTATAACCGGCAGGCGGAACACTTTCTTTTAACTGATAATCGCCATATGGCAGCAGATCCGCCGCTGTGCTGGCTTTTCCGTCTTTATCCGTGGTAAGGACAGCCACCGCTTCGCCTTTTTTATATTCTTTTTCTCCTACAATAACGGTTTTCTCATTCCGGGAAATGATCTGGATCTGCGCGTTTTCCAGGCTTGCATCTCCCTGAGGAGTTCTTTTGTTCAGCTCGCTGTCCCATTTTTCCACAGACACACCTCCGCGGATCACTTCATTCTTTATAGCTGTATCGGAAGTGTTCATTTGGACGATCTTTCCATTTTCCCGGATCTGAAAATCCCGGGTAGTGATTCCATTGGATGTATAACCGGCAGGCGGAGCGGCTTCTTTTAACTGATAAGTTCCGTATGGTAGGAAATCTGCCGCTGTGCCGGCCTTACCATCCTTATCCGTTGTAAGGGTAGTGATAACTTCTCCTTTCTTATAGGTCTTTCCGCCGGCCAGGATTTCCTGATCGTTCAGGGAGATGATCTGGATCCTGGCGCCTGACAGGTCTGCCTTTCCCTGGGGTTCTCTTGCATTTTTTTCACCGTCCCATTTTTCTACAGCTATGCCCCCGCGGATGATCTCTTCCTCACTGGACACGGATCTATAAAATACTTCGCTGGTGCTGTTTTGGGCCGTAAGCTCTGCTGTGTATGTCTGTGGATCTGTCTGATATCCGGAAGAAGCTGTTTTTTCTTTGACGGTATAAATACCCAGCGGCAGTTTTTCACTTTCTGCATTGCCATCTTTATCTGTGGTCATTGTGCCTACTATGTCATTGCCGCTGTTTCGGATCTCATATACAGCTCCTTCCAGGCTTCCTTCTCCCTGTGCATCGTCTGTTTCTGCATCTTTTTTCAGAAGCCGGATAATCCCTTTCTGAGAAATCTCCGGCACGGCTGGCTGGCTGTAAGCAACTGCACTTTCACTATCTCCCTCAGATGTTATCTGGCGGACAAAAGTTTCATTATTGATCAGATACCCTGCCGGCGCTTTTGTTTCCTGGATCGTTATCGTTCCCAGAGGCAGCACCGGGGTATCTTGGGATTTATAAAATTCATCTCCGGAAATCTTATATGTCTCTGATAAATGCACTTCTCCCTTTCCATCTGTTTTCATGATCCAGACCCTCTCCGGATCTATTCCATTTGGTCCGGGATCTTTATCATAAAGTCCCTTGTAATACTTGACCGTAAACTCTGCGTCTGCCAGGGAGGGGCTTCCCTGCATTTTACCCTGATCTGTTTCTGCATCTATTTTATTTAAAAGTACACTGATCAAAGCGCTCTGAGGTTTATCCTGGCATCTGTAAACAGCCGTCTGCCCTGCTTTAACCGTAACGGATCCGGTAGACGTATCCAGGACAAATCCAGCGGGAGCCTTTATTTCCCGGATGTCGTAACTGCCCGCCGGGATATCTTCCGCTTTTCCATAGCCATTCTCGTCTGTGACCAGCTTTGCGACCTGTTCTTCTGTTCCATGGATATATACTCCGTATTCCGCGCCTGCCAGACTTCCATATGCACTGTTTCCTTCTGTCATCTCAGGATCCGCCGAAGATTTTTGTATCGCAACAGAGCCATTCTGCTGACGATATCCTAAGACAGCCATTACCTGGCTTTTCTGACCGGTTTCTGAATTGTGTCCCGTATCAAAGAGCATTGCCGCGACATCTTCCGGAGGATCCGGCATGTCCATAACTTTCTCATAGGCGTCCAGGACAATTTTTACATGTGTATAATCAATGATCCCAAAACTGTCCATCCCTATCTGGTAATCGTTATAAATGTAAGATCCCATCAGATGTGTAACCGTATAATTGGAATTAAAATCTCCCTGATCGATCCCGGCCTGGTCCCATCCCGGTCCGTCATAGCCATAATATAAAATTTTAGTAATCTCATCTTTATTGTCCCTGATCTCCGTTATTTCATGGACGCCGGCATCTGGATATTTCTTCATAGGCTGAAGACAGAAGGCCGTTGATCCGTCCGCAAGGGAATAATGTCTGGTGTGATAATTGGACCAGGGTACCTCGTCGCCTACGATCAGATCCACGATATCGTCATCGGTTGCTGCGAACAGAGAGATTTTTCTGCCGGAGGACGGATGCAAAGAATACCCCTCCGGTATCTTCAAACCTGCATAATCCGGCAGTTCGCCATAATCGTCTTCCGGCTCCGCTGGTTCAGCAGCCGATGCTTCCCTCTCATCTTCCTCAGGAGCATCCAAGACATCTTCCGGCTTATCTTCATTCTCCTCATCCTCCCCGGATTTTTCTGTATCCTTCTCGGAAAATCCGGCCTGGACACCGGTTACCTGGTCTACATTGATCTGCGTCCGGTAATTGTTTTCTTCTGACGCCGGAAATACAGCCTCTTCTCCCCCTTCGCCTGTGTCTGTCATTGTTTTATAGAAAGCAATCTGGTATCCAGCGTCCGGTATCACTTTCACATCCAGAATACTTCCCGAAGGATAGTCTAAAGATAAGGGCTGCTGTGCGGTAACCTCACTGACATTCCCTGCCTCATCTTCTATCTGTATACACCCCTTTCCTTCTGAAACAGATACCTGCACGGTTCTTTGCTCTATCTCCTCCTGCCCCTCTGCCTTCTGTTCATTCAAAACTTCTCTGCGCTCTTCTGTCTCTGCCTCTGCGGAAACCTGCGTCAGACAAGGGAGGGAGGAAAGGCTCAGGACCGCCGCCAATATATACGCCACGGGTCTTTTTAATCTTTTCATATCTGGCTTCCTTTCTCATTTTTCTTGTTTTCAGGTACCAAAAGGACACTCCGTAGAGCTCCTTCACTCTTAAATATCCCTTTCGGGATCATTATCCCAATGGAACCACCCCTTTTCCGGCAATTAAAATTTCTGGCAAAACATCATAGATACATACGATCTGCAGTCAGTACCCATCCTGTTCTATCCATTTGGCCTGTTAAAAAATTGGATTGTACAGTGCGAACGCACTAAAAGAAATATGCTGACAGGCAGCAAAAGAAAAAATAAATGGATCATCCGGATAAAAATCCCGGATAAAAATCTGTGTAATAAAAAGGAATTATCTTAAGAAAAATAGATGATTTTAGACTTTCCGCAATGATCTGGATCGATCAGGCATAAACTTATGAATGGTAGAGAAATGCAGCCACCAGAAGGTATCTTTGCGCTTAAGATCCTTTTTCGTCCTAACAGCTTTGCTTGTCAGTATATACCGGATCACGAAAAGTATCAACCGGAAACCGCAGATTTGTCCTAAAAATTTATCGACAGATTTTGAGGATTTCAGCCCCGCGGTGCTGATCCTATCAAAAAAAGTGCTGTTTTCAGCACTTTTACAATGGAAGCAACGGGGATCGAACCCGTGACCTCTCGCGTGTGAGGCGAACGCTCATCCCGGCTGAGCTATGCTTCCGAAATATGAATTTAGTATACTCCTAAAAATCATAAAATGCAAGGGCGGTATTATCTTCCCCGGCGCTAATGCAGATTGTATAGCATTTAAACAAGTGTAACCAGACTGTAACCAGAAATAAAGCATATCTTATACACTTGCTTTTGCATAGAAAAAAATTGCCGCAGCACAAAACCTTGCATAAACACCGGCTTTAAGCATAAAAATAACCGGAGAGAACTTCTCTCCGGCCGCTTGAAAGTAAGTGGAGCATACGGGACTCGAACCCGTGACCTCCACACTGCCAGTGTGGCGCGCTCCCAACTGCGCTAATGCCCCATGCACTTTTTCTATTATAACATTTATTTTCATAAATGCAAGAAAAATTTCTTCAATTTCATAATTTTATTTCATCATTGAGCCATACCGCATCAGATACGGAAAAACAGCGCAGGCCTGCTTGCAGAAGTTTTTCTATATCCGACGGTATATGACGTTTACTCTATAAAACTATTCCTGGCTGATCTCCACCAGATTTCTCAGGCTCTTTCCTTCCAGGTATCTGCGCAGGTTGTCTACACAGATATCCACCACATTATCCAGGGTTACGCAAAGATGATATCCTCCTGAGACATGGGGTGTAAGGAATACCTGAGGCATATCCCACAGGGGATGATCCTCCGGCAGAGGCTCCGGATCCGTCACATCCAGGGCCGCCCCTCCCAGTCTTCCCTCTTTTAAAGCCTGGTACAGATCCTCTGTGGAAACGGTATCTCCTCTTCCTCCATTTAAGAAAAAACTTCCCGGCTTCATCTGATCAAAAAACTCTTTTCCGAAAAAGCCCTTATTCTCTTTTGAGCTTGGAAGAAAAGAAACTACCGCATCTGCCTTTGGCAGAAGTCCCTTGGTATCCTCCTGGAGATGGAGTTCGTCCACATATTCCGGGCAGGGACTGTAAGTCCTTTTAATCCCGATCACATAAGCGCCCAGGGCATGGGCCAGCCAGGCGAAATGTTTTCCGATATCCCCCAGTCCCAGGACTATGACCGTGGTATCGCTGATGGAAGTAACCTGTCCTTCGTCTCCCCATTTATGGGCTTTCTGGTCATCCCTGTAAAGATGTAACTTTTTCTGCATAGCCAGAAGCATGGCAAACATATGCTCTGATACTGCCTGGCCATATGCGCCGCTGCAGGAAGTAAGGATCCGGTCTCCCATGATCTCCTTCTTTGCATAGGCGTCAAATCCGGCAGAATTCAGCTGCAGCCACTTCAGATTTTTTGCCTTTTTTACCATTTCCGGAGGGACATTGCCCAAAATGATCTCCGCCTGATCTACCTGCT
The DNA here is from genome assembly GCA_019120515.1 of Candidatus Blautia avicola. Taxonomy (GTDB): domain Bacteria; phylum Bacillota; class Clostridia; order Lachnospirales; family Lachnospiraceae; genus Blautia; species Blautia avicola. The sequence goes on from DWUY01000063.1 coordinate 7,974, forward strand.
CCTGAGTAATACTCTCAGGGTCTGAAAAAATCATCTTCTCATTCTGAGCAGTCTTTTTCAGCAATTCCCGATGCTTCCCATTTACAGGGATCACTGTCAATATTGTCTTTTCCTGCATAGACTGCCACCTTCTTTCTTTTAAAATATCTGTATATTCTTCAAACCTCTTCCATCAGAAGATGGATCTTGTTCCGGATCCTCTGAAGGGCATTGTCAATGGATTTTGGAGATTTTTCCATCTGCCGGGCGATCTGATGGTAATCCAGTCCCTCCAGATAAAGCTCCAGGACCTGATTCTCCAACGGACTGAGTTTTTTTCTGATCCTCTCCAGCATAAGGTCTGCGTTTTCTCTGTCAATAATGATCTCTTCCGGATTCTGCTGCTTGGTGTCCTCTGTATCTTTTAAAGGACTGTTTTCCTCACTTAAGGAGATATAGGAATTTAGCGGCCTGTGCTTTTGTCTGCCTGATATCTCTATCGCCTTATAAATCTGCCTCTCCACACACAGATTAGCAAAGGTTGCAAACGAGGCATTTTTATCCGGCCGGTAGTCCCGTACCGCACGGAAAAGCCCGATCATCCCCTCCTGGATCAGATCCTCCTGTTCTCCTCCGATAAGGAACATAGCGTGGGCTTTCTTCCGGACCATCCCTTTATACTTGTCGATCAGAAACTCCTCCAGTTTCTTTTCCCCTTTCTGGGCTCGGAGGATCAGCTCCTCATCAGAAATCCCATCATACTCTTTCATCATATCTGAAACCCGTATTACTTACTTAATCTCTGTCTTACGATCTCATAGGCCAGCACTCCCGCAGCCACAGAAGCATTTAAGGAGTCGATATCTCCCTTCATGGGGATAGACGCAATGAAATCGCATGTTTCCCGCACCAGCTTGGATACGCCCTGGCCCTCATTTCCGATGACCAGCCCTATAGGACCTTTCAGATCCAGATCATACATCCGGGTCCCTCCCATGTCTGCGCATACAAACCAGATCCCCTCTTTTTTCAGGCTTTCAATCGTTCTAGCGATATTGGTCACTTTGGCCACAGGGGTATAGTTTAAAGCCCCTGCGGAAGTCCGGGCTACCACAGCGGTAAGTCCTGCCGCCCGGTTCTTTGGAATGATCACACCGTGGGCTCCCGCCAGATTGGCAGTACGGATGATGGCTCCCAGATTGTGAGGATCTTCGATATTGTCCAGCACAAAAATGAAAGGCGGCTCTCCTTTTTTTCTGGCAGCTTCCAGTATATCCTCCACCTGAGCATAGGCATAAGCCGCTGTCTGGGCGATCACTCCCTGGTGCATTCCTGTCTGAGACATCTGATCCAGACGTTCTTTTTTCACAAATCTGACAATGGTATCCTGCTTTTTGGCTTCCCGGAGGATCGTCCGCACCGGACCGTCCTCACAGTGTTCCAGTACAAAAAGCTTGTCAACAGTCCTGCCGGAGCGAAAAGCCTCCAGCACCGCATTTCGTCCCTCAATATTACTTTCCTGATACCTGTTCTCCATCTTCTTCTCCTTCCTGAAGTCCCAGCTTTACCAGCTCCAGTATCCGTTCCCACTGCTCTGTAAGATACAGATATCCCATAAGAGCTTCAAAGCCTGTAGCTCTGCGGTAATCGGACATAGTAGCGTTTTTTGCCATAGTGTAGGATTTCGCATTTCTTCCTCTCCGGAAGATTCCCATCTCTTCTTCTGTAAGGCAGGGCTTCAGTTTTTCGATGATTTCTGACTGCGCAGAGGCCTTTACCAGCCGGTTGGCCCTCTGGTTCAGTTTATTTACCTGTGTATTTCCCTTTTCCACTAAAAGAGTGCGGATCACCAGTTCATAAACTGCATCTCCGATATAAGCCAGGGTCAGAGGAGAATACGTCCGGATATCCGGCTCCTCCAGCCCGAAAAGCTCTCTGAAATATCCTAAGCTCTTTTCCATTGCACGCCTTCTCTCGTATCTTTCAGGATAATGCCCATAGCGGCAAGCTGGTCTCTGATCTCATCTGCCCGCTTGAAGTTTTTCTCTTTTCTGGCCGCCTGACGCTCAGCGATGAGCTTTTCCACATCTTCGTCCAGTACTTCCTCCTCTTTATCCACCAGCAGTCCCAGAACATCACTTAATTTCACGATGGTATCGAAGAGATACTGTACAAAAGCCTTGGTGCTTTCTGTATTTCCATGGGTGTTGGCAAATTTTACCAGTTCAAAGATAGCTGCAATAGCGTCTGCTGTATTAAAGTCATCTTCCATAGCCTCTTCATACTTTTTCACATACCCCTTCGCTTCTTCCGCCAGCTTTGTCTCTTCTTCTGTCATAGTCTCATTCCGGGCGGATCCAGCCAGACGTTTTAACTGATCTACGCAGGTGACGATCCTGTCCAGAGCATTTTTGGAAGACTCCATCAGTTCTGCGCTGAAATTCAGAGGACTTCTGTAATGAGCGTTCAGCATAAAGAACCTGAGGACCTGAAGGTCGTACTTCTCGCCGATCTCCCGGACAGTAAAGAAGTTTCCCAGAGATTTGGACATTTTCCGGTTGTCGATATTCAGGAAAGCATTGTGCATCCAGTATCTGGCAAAGATCTTTCCATTGCAGCATTCAGACTGGGCGATCTCATTTTCATGATGAGGGAAGATCAGGTCCTCTCCTCCTGCATGGATGTCAATCTCTTCTCCCAGATATTTCTTGGACATCACCGAACACTCAATATGCCAGCCGGGACGTCCCTCTCCCCAGGGAGATACCCAATAGGGCTCTCCTTCTTTTTTCGGCTTCCATAAAACAAAGTCTAAGGGATCTTCCTTCTGGTCTTCTCCGGAAACCTGGAGAGAACGGAATCCGGACTGAAGGTCTTCCAGATTCTTATGGGAAAGCTTGCCGTATTCTTTAAAATTCTTTACCCGGAAATACACGGTGCCGTTAACCTCATAGGCAAATCCTTTGTCGATGAGGGTCTGGATCATCTCGATCATACCGTCGATCTCCTGGGTTGCCAGAGGATGGGTAGTCGCCGGCTTTACATTCATGTCTGCCATATCTTTTTTACACTCTTTGATATAGCGGGTAGAAATCTCTTCGGCGCTGACACCCTCTTCGATAGCTTTTGCGATGATCTTATCGTCTACGTCAGTAAAGTTTGATACATAGTTGACTTCATAGCCTTTGTATTCCATATATCTGCGCACAGTATCAAAAACGATCATAGGTCTGGCGTTTCCGATATGGATAAAATTATAGACCGTAGGCCCGCATACATACATTTTCACCTTTCCCTCTTCCAGAGGATTGAATTCTTCCTTTCTCTTTGTCAGGGTGTTGTAGATCTTCATGAATTATCTCCTTTTCTCCTTGCATTTTCCAATTCTAGTCTGTGCTCCTGCTCGGCCTTTTCTCTGGACCTGCGGCACATTTCTTCTTTTTCTCTCATATCCTGGAGTTCATAGTGCATTTTCTGAAGTTCTGAACGCAGCCGTTCATTTTCCCTCTGCAGGACATGGATATCGTCCAGTGTAGGATCCGGCAGATGTACCTGATCCATATCCACTCTGGGCACTTTCTTGTTTTCTCTTCTTACTACTCTTCCGGGAACCCCTACTACCGTGCAGTTCGGCGGTACTTCCTCCAGCACTACGCTGCCTGCTCCGATCTTGGAATTCTCTCCGATGGTAAAAGACCCCAGGATCTTGGCGCCTGCGCTGACCATTACATTATCCTTCAAAGTGGGATGGCGTTTTCCGGTTTCTTTTCCGGTTCCTCCCAGGGTCACGCCCTGGTACAAGGTCACATTATCGCCGATAATAGCCGTTTCACCTATGATCACTCCAGCCCCATGATCGATAAACAGTCCTTTTCCTATTTTTGCCCCTGGATGGATTTCAATACCTGTTTTCCTGGCTGCTCTCTGAGAAATCCATCTGGCCAGGAAATAATGCCCCTTTTCGTATAATTTATGGGCCCTCCTGTACTGGATCATCACACGGAAACTGGGATACAGCAGCACCTCAAGAGGAGACTTTATGGCCGGATCCCGTTCCTGGATCACCTGAAATTCTTCCTTAATATGTCCGATAAATCCCATTTTTCTCACCTCGATCCTAAAACATATTGTCTGCTGTCCTCAAGACCGATAGTCCTTTTGTTATAATCGGGATCCTGAGCAGCAGCCCTATTTTTCAAAAAGAAAGTCCCTATATCCCAAGGGACATAGAGACGAATATTTCCGCGGTTCCACTCTACTTGAAGACAAAAGTCTTCCGCTTCTTACCCCGTAACGCTGGTCTGCGTGCCCGGCTGTATTCCTGCTGGAACAGTCACCGGACCGGCTCCCGAATGCACTTTCCCGGATTTCTCTATAAAAGGGCTTTCAGCCGGCGGCCCCTTCTCTCTGGATAAATCTTATCCGGTACTCTTTTCGTTCTCCGCCTTTCCATATCTTCTATTAGTTTATTCATAAATCCCTGGTTTGTCAATAGGAAACCAGGCAGAAACCTGCCGTATAAAAAGAAGGGAGTCCTTCCCTTTTGCGGAAAAGACTCCCTCTCCTCTATATCCGATGTGCGGAGGATAATAGAATTCATGTAGGAACAGGATCAGCAGATGCCCTGAGCCAGCATTGCGTCTGCAACTTTTTCAAATCCGGCTGCGTTGGCTCCCACTACATAGTTGCCTTCATGACCGTATTTCTTAGCTGCGTCAGCCATGTTGTGGCAGATATTTACCATAATGCCTTTCAGCTTCTCATCTACTTCTTCAAAACTCCAGCTTAAACGCTCGCTGTTCTGAGACATTTCCAGAGCAGAAGTAGCTACGCCGCCTGCATTTGCAGCTTTGCCAGGTGCGAAAAGAATGCCGTTTTCCTGTAAATATTTGGTAGCTTCCAGAGTAGTAGGCATGTTGGCGCCCTCTGCTACAGCAAAGCAGCCGTTGGCAACTAACTGTTTTGCATCCTCGATACCCAGTTCGTTCTGTGTAGCACATGGAAGAGCTACATCACATTTTACGCTCCATACTCCCTTGCCTTCATGATATTCAGCGTTTGGTCTGTAGTTCTTGTACTCTGTCAGACGGGCACGTTTTACTTCTTTGATCTCTTTAAGAGCTTCCAGATCAATACCTTCCGGATCGTAAACCCAGCCTGTGGAATCAGAGCAGGTAACCGGCTTAGCGCCTAACTGATAAGCTTTCTCGATCGCGTAGATCGCAACATTTCCAGCACCGGATACTGCAACGGTCTTTCCAGCGATATCTCTGCCGTTGATCTTCAGCATTTCTTCTGTCAGGTACAGAAGGCCATATCCTGTAGCCTGTGTTCTTACCAGAGATCCGCCGTATGTGAGTCCTTTTCCTGTAAGAACGCCTTCATAAGCGTCACGGATCCTCTTATACTGTCCGAACAGGTATCCGATCTCTCTTCCGCCTACACCGATGTCCCCGGCAGGCACGTCTGTATCTGCACCGATGTGACGATATAATTCTGTCATAAAGCTCTGGCAGAACGCCATAACTTCTCTGTCTGATTTGCCCTTCGGATCAAAGTCAGAGCCACCTTTGCCTCCGCCGATCGGCAGGCCTGTCAGGGAGTTTTTGAAGATCTGCTCAAAACCAAGGAATTTAATGATTCCCAGATATACAGAAGGATGGAATCTCAGTCCGCCCTTGTATGGTCCAATGGCGCTGTTAAACTGTACGCGGTAGCCTTTGTTCACCTGTACATTTCCGTTGTCATCAACCCAGGGAACACGGAACATGATCACTCTCTCCGGCTCTACCAGACGCTCCAGAAGTGCTTCCTTGCGGTACTTCTCTTCATTAGCTTCTACAACCGGCTTTAAAGACTCCAGTACCTCTCTTACTGCCTGATGAAATTCAGGTTCGCCTGGATTCTTCTTCTCAACTAACTCAATTACTTCATCTACGTATGACATGGCTT
>DWUY01000064.1 GCA_019120515.1 Candidatus Blautia avicola
ATGCAGCAGAGAACGGAAATCTTAAAAATGCTGTACCGGGATAATGAGATCCTGATCTTTGACGAGCCTACAGCGGTGCTGACTGTACAGGAGATCGAAGAACTGATGCAGATCATGAAGGGGCTTGCAAAAGAGGGAAAAAGCATCCTCTTTATTTCTCATAAGCTAAACGAGATCATGGAAGTATCTGACCGCTGCACAGTCCTTCGGAAGGGAAAATATGTTGGTACGGTGGAGACAAAAGATACTACTCCGGAGAAACTGTCTGCTATGATGGTGGGAAGAAATGTAAGCTTTAAAGTGGAAAAGAAACCTGCAAAACCGGGAGAGGTAGTTCTGGATGTGAAGCATATGACCGTTGAGGGTCAGAATAAGAAAGACGCAGTCCAGGATGTGAACTTCCAGGTGCGAAAAGGAGAGATCGTCTGTATTACAGGAATCGACGGAAACGGACAGACGGAACTGGTTTACGGACTGTCAGGCCTGGAACCTCTGAAAAGCGGAAGCATTACCATGAAGGGGAAAGACATTACCCATACATCCATCCGTCAGCGTTCTGTTATGGGAATGAGTCATATACCGGAAGACCGGCATAAACATGGATTGATCCTGGATTATTCTCTGGAAGATAACCTGGTGCTCCAAAGGTATTTTGAGCCGCAGTTTACTAATAAGTTCGGAGTGCTTAAGAGGAAAGAGATCCGGGAATATTCGGACCGTCTCATTGAAGAGTACGATATCCGTTCCGGTCAGGGATCGGCTACTACTGTCCGGTCTATGTCCGGAGGAAATCAGCAGAAAGCTATTATTGCCCGGGAGATTGACAAGGATCCGGATCTTCTGATCGCTGTACAGCCTACACGAGGAGTGGATATCGGAGCTATCGAATTCATCCACAAACAGCTTATTGAACAACGAGATGCAGGAAAGGCTGTGCTCTTAGTCAGCCTGGAACTGGATGAAGTTATGGATGTGCCGGATCGGATCCTGGTAATGTACGAAGGAAAACTGGTCGGGGAATTCAAGCCGGATGAAGTGACGGTTGAGGAATTGGGACTTTATATGACCGGTGCCAAAAAACAGGAGGTGTAGGATATGAATACGAAAAACGAAAAGAAAGGATTCCTGGAAATCGCCGGCGTACAGACTGTGATCGCCTCTCTGATCTGTATCATTCTGGGACTTCTGGTGGGCTATATCGTGCTTTTGTGTATCAATCCCTCAGAAGCCTGGAGCGCAATGACCGCGATCCTGAAGAACTTTTTATACTTCCCCAGACCTGAGGTTGCTCTGGAATATTTCGGAAGTACCCTTGCCAAAACCGCGCCTCTTCTTATGTGTACCCTGTCCATTTTATTTGCCTATAAGGTAGGACTTTTCAATATCGGCGCTTCCGGACAGTACGCGGTGGGAGCCGGACTTGCCCTTTATCTTGGCCTGGCCTATCAGATGCCCTGGTATGTCTGCATGATCGCAGCTATGATCGGCGGCGGGATCCTTGGCGGGATCGTGGGTATTTTAAAAGCATACTTAAATGTAAATGAAGTTATCGCAGGAATCATGCTGAACTGGATCAGCCTTTACGGCGTGAACATGCTGCTGACTAATGTAAAGGAATCCAGCACCACTTATACTATGGCACTGAAGACTAACGCACCTGGGGCCCTGATCCCAAGCCTGGGACTGGACAAGCTGTTTTCTGATAACCGGTATGTGACCATCGCTATTCCCCTGGCAGTTATCATCGCCGTTCTGGTGTGGTTCCTGATGAGCAAAACAAAACTGGGATATGAACTGAAGGCTACAGGATTAAATAAAAACGCTGCAAAATATGCAGGTATGAAAGAAAAGAGAAATAGGATCCTTACCATGGTGATCGCAGGCTGCCTTTCCGGACTTGGCGCCGCATTCCTTTATTTAAGCGGGATCGAGCAGTGGTCCTGCGCCCAGACTGCAGTGCCGGCCATGGGCTTTAATGGGATCGCGGCAGCTTTCCTTGGAGGACTGAATCCTATCGGAAGTATCTTCTCCGCGTTCTTTATCCAGCACATTACAAGCGGCGGGTCTTATGTGGACAAGATGGTATACTGCGCCCAGATTTCAGACTTGATCTCAGCGATCATCATTTACTTCTGCGGCTTTGTATTATTCTTTAAATACTGTATGAGCAGAAAAGGGAAAAAGTAGGAAAGGAGGAAGAAAAGGATGGCATTATTATTACAATATACATTAATCTATGCATCAGTACTTATGCTTGTCGCCCTGGGCGGATGCTTTTCCGAGCGCAGCGGCGTGATCAACCTGGGCTTAGAGGGAACTATGGTCATCGGCGCCTTGGGCGGAGCTTTGGTAATGAAATATATGGGAAGCCTGCCGGCTGCCCTGATGATCCTGGCAGTTGTGATCGGAAGTATTCTCTTCGGTATGGTCTATTCGCTTCTGCTGGCCGTATCGGCAATTAATTTTAAGGCAGACCAGACCCTGATCGGAACAGCCATGAACCTTCTTGGTACAGCGGCGGCTACGGTGTTTGTAAAAGCGATCAACATGGCAGAAAATGTAAACAACGTTTCTTCCTCGATCCAGTATATCGAACAGAGAAAGGCATTTTCCGCTTTCAAGATCGGAAACTTTGAGGTGAGCTGGTTCATGATCCTGGCGGTTGTTCTTTTGATCATTGCACATATTGTTCTTTATAAAACACGGTTTGGCCTTCGCCTGAGAGCCTGCGGCGAGCATCCTCAGGCAGCGGATTCTGTAGGTATCAACGTATACAAAATGCGCTATGCAGGCGTTCTGATCTCCGGCCTTTTCGG
>DWUY01000065.1 GCA_019120515.1 Candidatus Blautia avicola
ATGAGCAAGATCATAGGTATTGACTTAGGTACTACAAACAGCTGTGTAGCCGTTATGGAAGGCGGACAGCCGACAGTTATCCCAAATGCAGAAGGTGCGAGAACAACACCTTCCGTTGTAGCTTTTACAAAATCAGGAGAAAGACTTGTAGGTGAGCCTGCAAAACGTCAGGCTGTTACTAACGCTGACAAGACTATTTCTTCTATTAAGAGACATATGGGTACAGATTACAGAGTAGCCATTGATGAGAAGAAATATTCTCCTCAGGAAATTTCCGCAATGATCCTTCAGAAAATGAAGGCAGATGCTGAGAATTATCTGGGTGAGAAAGTTACAGAAGCTGTTATTACAGTTCCGGCTTATTTCAACGATGCACAGCGTCAGGCCACCAAAGACGCAGGTAAGATCGCAGGTCTGGAAGTAAAACGTATCATCAACGAGCCTACAGCAGCAGCTCTGGCTTATGGACTGGATAATGAAAAAGAACAGAAGATCATGGTATACGACTTAGGCGGCGGTACTTTTGATGTTTCCATCATCGAGATCGGTGACGGCGTTATCGAAGTTCTGGCTACAGCAGGTAACAACCATCTGGGCGGTGATGATTTCGACCAGAAAGTTGCAGACTACATGATCTCTGAATTTAAGAAGAAAGAAGGGGTTGACCTTTCTACAGATAAGATGGCTATGCAGCGTATTAAAGAAGCAGCAGAAAAAGCGAAAAAAGAGCTGTCTTCTGCTACAACCACAAACATCAACCTGCCATTTATCAGCATGAATGCCAACGGACCTCTTCACTTTGATATGGATCTGACAAGGGCAAAATTTGATGAACTGACACATGATCTGGTAGAAAAAACAGCTGAACCTGTAAGACGTGCACTTTCTGACGCAGGTCTGACAGCTTCCGAACTGGGCCAGGTACTGTTAGTAGGCGGTTCTACCCGTGTTCCTGCCGTACAGGATAAGGTAAAACAGCTGACAGGCAAAGAGCCAAGCAAGAGCCTGAACCCGGATGAATGTGTTGCTCTGGGTGCTGCCGTACAGGGCGGTAAACTGGCTGGAGATGCAGGCGCAGGGGATATCCTTCTTCTGGATGTTACTCCGCTGTCACTGTCTATCGAGACCATGGGCGGTATCGCTACAAGACTGATCGAGAGAAATACAACTATTCCTACAAAGAAGAGCCAGATCTTCTCCACAGCAGCAGATAACCAGACTGCCGTAGATATCAACGTAGTACAGGGTGAAAGACAGTTCGCAAGAGACAACAAGTCCCTTGGACAGTTCCGTCTGGATGGTATCCCGCCAGCAAGAAGAGGCGTTCCTCAGATCGAGGTTACCTTTGATATTGATGCCAACGGTATCGTTAATGTTTCTGCAAAAGACCTGGGTACAGGAAAAGAGCAGCACATTACTATTACAGCAGGTTCCAACATGTCCGATGATGAGATCAACAAGGCTGTAAGAGAAGCTGCTGAATACGAAGCTCAGGATAAGAAACGTAAAGAGGCTGTTGATACCAAGAACGATGCAGACGCTATGGTATTCCAGACAGAGAAGGCTATGGAAGAAGCAGGAGATAAGATTGACGCCAACGATAAGACCGCTGTAGAAGCTGATCTGAATGCTTTGAAGGAAACTCTGGCAAAATGCTCCAATACTGATGAAATCACAGATGCTCAGGTAGAAGAGCTGAAAGCCGGTAAAGAGAAACTGATGCAGAGCGCTCAGAAACTGTTCGCAAAGATGTATGAGCAGGCACAGAACGCTCAGCAGGCAGGACCAAATCCTGGAGCAGGCACAGGTTCACAGGACAATGGCAATGAAGCATACGGTGATGATGTGGTAGACGGAGACTACAGAGAAGTATAATCCGGGACATAAAAGCAAGAAAAGCATGGGGTGTTTTCGGGCATCCCATGCTTGTGTGTAGAAAGGGAAAAGACCAATGGCAGATAAAAGAGATTACTATGAAGTCCTGGGCGTAGACCGGGGAGCAGATGAGTCTGCAATAAAAAGTGCCTACCGTAAGCTTGCCAAGAAATATCATCCTGATGTGAATCCGGGAGATAAAGAAGCGGAGAAAAAGTTTAAGGAGGCCACAGAGGCCTACAGTGTACTAAGCGACCCTCAGAAAAGACGACAGTATGACCAGTTCGGCCATGCGGCCTTTGAGCAGGGAGGCGGCGGAGCCGGAGGCTTTGACGGCTTTGGCGGCTTCGGAGGTTTCAGCGGCGGAGATATGGGCGATATTTTCGGTGATATCTTTGGCGACCTGTTTGGCGGCGGAAGACGGAGACCGAATAATGGCCCTATGAAAGGGGCAAATGTTCATGCTTCCGTGCGTATCACTTTCGAGGAAGCAGTGTTTGGCTGCGAGAAAGAGCTGGATCTTACCTTAAAAGATACCTGCGAGACCTGTCATGGTACCGGAGCGAAACCAGGCACCTCACCGGAGACCTGTTCTAAATGTCACGGAACCGGTCAGGTAGTATATACCCAGCAGTCTATGTTTGGAACGATCCAGAATGTCCAGACCTGTCCGGACTGCCATGGAACCGGAAAAGTGATCAAAGAGAAATGTCCGGACTGCCGCGGAACCGGATTTATCTCCAACCGCAAGAAGATTAAAGTGACCATACCGGCAGGTATTGACAATGGACAGAGCATCCGTATCCGTGAAAAAGGAGAGCCAGGTACTAACGGCGGACCAAGAGGAGACCTGATGGTGGAGGTGGTTGTTGCCCGTCATCCGATCTTCCAGAGACAGGATATGAACATATTCTCCACAGCGCCGATCACCTTTGCACAGGCAGCTCTGGGCGGCGAAGTACGGATCAGCACCGTGGACGGTGATGTGATGTATGATGTAAAACCTGGAACACAGACAGATACAAAAGTCCGTCTGAAAGGAAAAGGCGTGCCTTCTCTGAGAAATAAAAATGTAAGAGGAGACCACTATGTAACCTTGGTAGTCCAGGTACCCACCAAACTCAATGAAGAAGCCAAAGAGGCACTGCGTAAATTTGACGAAGCCTGCGGCAACCGTCCTTCTTCAGGCGGAGAAAAAAAGAAAAAATTCGGCGAGAAGCTGAAAGACATATTTGAAGGCTAAAGAAGTCCCTGAGGGGACTTCTTTTTATGTTGCAATTTACCCCCATTTCTTCTATAATAACATGATATCAGGGTCGAAAGGTCATGCGTTTCATGCTTGCATGAAAAAGCATGAATTTGAGACCCGTAAAACATGAAAAAGGAAGAAGAAGATGAACAGTTTGGTAGTGCTGGAACAGATGGTAATGATCTTTATATTGATCCTTACCGGTTTTGTGCTGTATAAAAAGAAAATGATATCGGACAGCGCTTCCAAGGATCTGTCGGCTCTGGTGGTAAATGTCTGTTCACCGGGCCTGATTATCGTAAGTATGTTTAATGATCTTTCCCAGATCCCCAGAGAAAATGTGATCTTTGTGGGGATTATCGGTGTTATTTTTTATCTCTTTCTGATCTTTTTCGGATATTTTCTCGTGTGGGTGCTGAAAGTGCCGGAATATCTGAAAAATGCCTATGTACTGATGACAGTTTTCGGAAATACCGGCTTTATAGGAATTCCTGTCGCTCTGGCGATCATCGGACCGGAATCTATGGTCTATGTGATAGTCTTCAATTTTCTTTTTAATCTTACCATCTTTACTTTTGGAATTATGCTGCTGAAAAAAGATACACAGGGGAACAAACAGTCCTGGAAAGATTATCTGAGCCCGGGGCTTATCGCCTGTATTGCGGCTTTTGGCATTTACTGGTTCCAGATCCGGCTGCCGGAGGAGATTGAGACACTTGCAGGTTATTACGGCAATGCCTGCACTCTTTTATCTATGATCGTTATCGGGATTTCTCTGGCTGGAATGAAAGTAAAAGATATGCTGAGAAACAGACGGCTGCTTATTTTTGTCTTTATCCGGTTTATCGCTCTTCCCATACTGCTGGCGCTGGCCCTTCGTCCTGTACTGCCAGATCTGTTGATAAGAGCGGTAGTGATCCTGATGGCTGCTCTTCCTGTGGGAAATTTCTCGGCGATGCTCTGCGAACAGTACGGAAGAGATTCCAAGCCCATTGCAGAGGGGATCGTAGTGACTACGATCTTATCGGTATTTACCATTACTCTGACTTTTATGCTGGTATCATAGTTGGGAGCTTTTGTCCCAAACGTATATAGAAAAGAAAGGAAAGGAGCTGTGGCATTGATCAAAATCGAGGATATTTCTACATTTTATTGCTCAGTCTGTGCCGCTTTGAGCCTATGGTCTCAAAGCTA
>DWUY01000066.1 GCA_019120515.1 Candidatus Blautia avicola
GCAATCTGCCCAAACTTCGATTATTTCAGATAAAATCCGAGTTACAGCGTGTAAACTGTAACAAATCCGACACCAGCCGTCGTTTCCGCAAAAAATACTTGACATCTGTGGGGGAAAGCTGATAGATTTAGAGCTGGAAAAAATATCAGAACTTGCCGCCGGGTAAATAAGCGTTGATTTTGTATCGATAGGCCTTTGAAGATACAAATTAACGCTTTTTCTTTTGGGCGGCAGAAAGGATGTGTATTAAATGGAATGGATTTTTTTATTTTTCGCAGGGCTTTTGGAGGTATTCTGGTCTACCTGTCTGAAACTCTCCGAGGGCTTCAGTGTACTTAAGTTCTCTGTTCTCACAGTGGGAGGCATGATCTTAAGCTTTCTGTTTCTTGCCCAGGCCACAAAACAGCTCCCGCTTGGAACCTCCTACGCCGTCTGGACCGGCATAGGGGCGCTGGGAGCTGTTATCGTAGGCATTGTTCTTTTTAAGGAATCACTCTCGCCTGCCCGTCTTATTTTCGTAGCGCTTCTGTTAATCGGCATTATCGGCCTCAAAGCTACGTCAGGGCACTAAGACTGCCCGGAAGAGTTCTGCGCCTCTGTTTCCATCAGATATCTCTGTACAGAGGCCACGGCGTTTGCTCCGTCAGATACAGCGGTAACTATCTGACGGAGTTTTTTTGTCCGTATGTCCCCTGCGGCAAAAAAGCCGGGTGTGCTGGTGTCTCCGTCCTCTCCCGCTTTGATGTATCCCCCTTCGTCCAGCTCTGTTACACCTCTTACAAGTTCAGAGTTCGGGGTGATTCCCACAGCAATAAATACTCCGTCCAGAGGAAGGCTTCTTTCCTCCCCTGTCTTCACCTGGCGTATCCTTAAGGACTCCACCTGGTCTTTTCCTTCAACAGAAACAGGAACCGTATCCCATATGATTTCCACATTTTCACAGGCAAACAGCCGCTCCTGAAGTATCTTTTCCGCCCGGAGCTGATCTCTCCGGTGGATCACATATACCTTTTTACAGGAACGGGCCAGCAGAATGGCGTCCTCTGCCGCCACATTTCCGCCTCCTACCACGGCAACAGTACAGTCCTGGAAAAAGGCGCCGTCGCAGGTGGCGCAGTAGGACACGCCCATACCGCCCAGCTCTTTTTCTCCCGGAATTCCCAGAGTTCTGTGCTCTGCTCCCATAGCCAGGATCACTGTTTTTGCCCTGTATTCATTGTTTTCTGTACTGATGACCTTTACTTTCCCCTCATCCCTTAAGGAGACGACCGTTTCTCTTACAGGAGCTAGGCCCAGCTTCTCCGCGTGGGCAGCCATAGCTTCTCCAAGTTCCATACCGTTTATTCCCGGCATCCCCGGATAATTGTCCACCTCATAGGTATTGACGATCTGACCTCCCTGCACAAATTTTTTCTCCAGCCAGAGCGTATCCAGCCTTCCTCTGGCAGCGTAAACAGCGGCGCAGATACCGGCAGGTCCGGCGCCCAGAATAGCTAAATCATATATTTCCGCCATAGTTCCTCCTTTTCCGCTTTCGTCTTTTCTCATCTTTTTCCTTCCGGAAATCATCTGTCATTTATTTTCTCTTTTCTCAGTTTAGCATAGAACTCTCCCTTTTCCAATATGATTATATAAACGCCAGCTTCTGAGGTCTGTATGTCTTTATCATTCCGTAAATGCAGGAAACCTATTCTTATAGCTCTTCTTTTATGCCTTACGCTTCTGACCGGAACCGGGATCGGCTATTTTACAAATCATGTCTGGTCCGAGGACGGAAGATTCCGTTCCTTTACACGGAAAGTTTTCCAGAAAGAGGTATCCGGCAGCCTGCTTTCACTCCACTATTCCCTCGCCCACCCGGAAAAAGAAAATATCGACCGTCCCGCTCCCACTCTTGGAACAGTAACTTCTGATATGACGGATACATACCAGCTTTGCCGGGACTATATCAGTAAACTGAAGTCCTTTTCTTATTCCGAACTTTCCCGGGAAAACCGGCTCACTCTCGATATGCTCCTGCTTTGTTTTGACACTCAGCTTTCTCTGGAAGGCCAGGAGCTTCTGGAAGAAATGCTTTCCCCCAGTCTGGGGATCCAGGCGCAGCTTCCTGTCCTTCTGGCTGAGTATGCCTTTTATGAGGATCAGGATATTTCCGATTACCTGAACCTTCTCACTTCCATAGAACCATATTTCGATAGTATTCTCCAGTTTGAGGAAGAAAAGGCTGCGGCGGGTCTTTTTATGAGCGACAAAACTCTGGAAAGGATTCTCGAACAGTGCAGAGCCTTTATCCAGAACCCGGAATCCAATTACATGCTGGAGGTCTTCAGCGAAAAACTTAAGGACTACGGAAAATTTTCTCCGGAGGATCAAAAGGAGCTTGAGGAACAGCATAAAAATATTCTTTTGAATAAAGTAATCCCCGCCTACCAGAAGCTTATGTCCGGACTGGAGTCCCTGAAAGGCTCCGGGGCGTCCAGCCGGGGACTGGCGCATTTTCCGGGAGGACAGGAATATTATGAATACCTTCTGAAAAGTCAGGTGGGAGCCTATACTTCTGTGGAACAGATTCGCCAGCGTCTTACCGCGCAGTTAGAAGAAGATCTGAGAACCATTCAGCTTATGCTGAAAGAACAGCCTTCCCTTCTGCGGAAACTGACTGACGGAACAGATCTTTCCTCCATTTCTCCTCAGAACACCCTGGAGCTCCTCAGCCGGAGTATCCAGAAGGACTTTCCCGCTCTTGGGGAAACCGATTACGAAGTACGTTATGTACATGAATCCATGGAGGATTATTTAAGCCCTGCTTTTTACCTTACCCCGCCTCTGGATACCGGAAGTCCCAATGTAATCTATATCAACCGCGCCAGCTCCGGCTCCAACCTGGAACTTTTTACCACTCTGGCTCATGAAGGATTCCCGGGACACCTGTACCAGACTGTCTATTTTGCCTCCTGCCGCCCTGACGACATACGGTACCTGTTCTCCTCAGGAGGCTATGTAGAGGGCTGGGCTACCTATATTGAATCTTACGCCTATCAGTATGCGGCGGATCTTATGAACGACAGCGCGGCAGCGGATCTCACCAGACTCGCGTGGCTGAACCGCAGTGTCAATTTATGTCTCTATTCCCTTATGGATATCGGCATCCATTATCAGGGCTGGACTCAGGCTGTCACGGAGCGCCTGCTGAACTCCATGGGCATCACCGATGCTTCCGCTGCCGCTGAAATATATCAGTACATTGTGGAAACGCCTGCCAACTATCTGAAATACTATTGGGGATATCTGAATTTTCTCGATCTGAAAAATGAGAAGGAAACCACCCTTGGAGATGATTTTAACCTGAAGGAATTTCACAGACAGATACTGGAAATCGGGCCCGTACAGTTTCCTGTTCTGGAAAAATATATGAATCCGGATTAAGGCATGGTAACGCAATCGGCAAAAGAATGATTTCCGGAAATCAATAAGCCGCAAAGTCAGACAGCCGGAGGCGTTTCATTGCCCCCGGCCGTCCTCATAGCTCCTGAAAAAATTCTGCAGGTTTTCCAGCGCCTTCACCAGAACCTCCGTCTCCTCTTTGCCAAGACCTTCCAGCACTGCCAGAACCATTCTCTCATGGAACATGCGGTGATGGTTATATGCTTTCTCCCCTTTCTCCGAAAGAGAAACCAGGACGATCCTCCTGTCTTTCTCGCTGCGCACGCGCTTTACATAGCCCTTTTTTACAAGATTATTGATCGCGATGGTAACGGTTCCCACCGTTACGGAAAGCTCACGGGCCACGGCCGACATATTTTTTTTCTCATCTATGCCTATGGCTTCGATTACATGCATATCATTCACAGAAATGTCTTTATACTCAGAGGTGATCAGCGCTTTCTCTTCAATTCCCATAATTTCCTTGAAAAGTTTTACCAGTACGTCGTTTATTGTCTCATATGAATTCATGGCTATCCTCCTTCCTGTTTATCTGATACTAAGATTATACTCCTAATTATTTTGAAAATCAAAGTATTTTTTTTAACAAATTCTTTCCATAAACAATCCGATTTGCTATAATAGTACAGAACACAGCGTTAGTATACATTTATCTCTTCCGGTACTTCCCGTCGCAAAGGAAAGAACCGGAAATATATCCAAAGGACTATACCATGAAAAAAAATCAGAATATCCCGTTAAATTATAAAGAGAAAAACAATTCCAGGATTGCTCTTCTCTGTTCTGTTGTGGTGCTTGTTCTTCTGGTTCTCTTTTTTCACCAGCTCGACAATGTGCTGATCCAAAAGCCCCGGGAGGAAGCCGCCAGAAAACAGGAGGAAGAAAAGGCTGCGGCGGAGCTTGCGGCCAATACGCCGGAAGTGACTACTGCCTCTGTTATTGCCGTAGGAGACAATCTTTACCATGATAACCTTATCTGGAGCGGGCAGAATGATTCCGGTGAATGGAACTACGACCACATTTATACCAACGTCCTGGATGAGATCCAGGCCGCAGACGTGGCCATGGTTGACCAGGAAACCGTCCTTACAACCGATCATGACGCGGTAAGTGGCTATCCGGCTTTTGCGACGCCTACAGAGGTAGGGGACGCGCTGGTCAAAGCCGGCTTTGATGTGATCGAGTCCGCCACCAATCACGTTGACGACTATGGCTATGATTATATGGCGCAGACTCTGAACTTCTGGGAAACCAATTATCCGGAGATCCCTGTTCTCGGCATCCATTCCACCCAGGAGGACGCGGACACAGTAAAGACACTGGAGGTAAACGGCATCACCATCGCGTTTCTTAATTATGTATATGGAACAAATAATTCCGGAGCGGGAGAAGGACGGGAATACATGATCGACATCTTTGACCGCGAAAAGATAGCTTCCATGGTTGCCAGGGCAAAGGAGATCAGCGACTGCGTAGTCTTTGTGGCCCAGTGGGGACGCGAGGATGAGGCCATGCCTACCGAATACGAAAAAGAATGGGCCGTTTTCCTGATGGAGCAGGGCGTAGACGTAGTGATCGGCGGCCATCCCCATATCCTTCAGCCCTACGGCTGGCTGTCAGACGATAACGGAAATGAAATGCTGATCTTCTACTCTGTCGGCAACTTCGTCTCCACTCAGGAGTCTCTTACCGGGCTCCTTGGCGGCATGGCCGGGTTTACCATCCAGAAATCCACTCTGAAGGGAGAATCCACCGTTCAGATCCTGGATCCGGAAATAAAGCCTCTTGTTATGCATTATAATCATGACACAGGCGAATACGGGCCCTACATGCTGGAAGACTATACGGAAGAGCTGGCCTCCCAGCACAGTGTGCGTGAGATCATCGGCGATGAATTTACCCTTGCCAACCTTCAGGCAAAGTTTAAGGAAATCATGTCCATGAACGTGGAACCCTCCACAAATACAGATCTTCTGGATGTAAGCTTTGACTATGAGATGAATATGTACGATTCCAGCGGAAATATCGTGGAAGACGTCTGGTCCGTTACTGCGGATCAGTACCTCCAGGAACAGGCGGAAGGCAGTCAGGGCGACGCCGGAGAGGGAGAAAGCTCTGACGGTTCCGGGGATTCTTATGAGGACGATACTGGCGGGTGGGAAGATTACGAGGATTCAGGATATGAATAAAACCGCGGTTGCTTTACGGCAGACTGCCGCCCGCTCTTCTTGAAAAACACAGGCTTCTCAGGATATTTGCCTTAATCTTTGTTAAGATTCAGGCAGAACCTTGACAAACCTGTGTTTTTTCTTTAGATATTATGCGTATTGTACGCCGTCTTTTATTCCTGCAATAGCCAGTTCACCTTCCACTCCAAAAAGAAAAGACAGAACCCGCAAACGTTTTTTTCTATAGAATATAATATCATGAGATGTTTTTCCTGCTTGACAGTTGGAATTTTCAGCGCTACAATTATACAGCATGCTGTATATTATCCATTAAACAGGAGGCTCTTGCTTCGTTATGAAAAACAGTGAATATGAACTGGCCAGAAAGGTTCTGAATTTAGCCAATCAGATTATTATCAACAGAAACAGCCATCTGAAAGAACTGAATCTGACTGCGGCCCAGGCGGACAGCCTTTATTTTATCCATGCGCATTCCGGCTGCAGCATTTCAGATTTAAAAGAATATCTTCACATCAGCCACCAGACCGCCAGAGGCATCGTTATGCGGCTGGAAGAAAAAGGCTTTATTGCTCTGTGTGTTTCCAAGAGCGACGGCAGATATAAGACGCTCTCTTTAACAGACGTCGGAATAGAAATCGTAAAACGTATGAAACAGAATGGGACCCACACAGGTTATCAGCTCTTAAAGGGAATGACTGTCCAGGAACAGCAGCAGTTCTCTGAGCTGACGTCCCGGGCTCTTAAAAATATATCCAGGGAGGCGTCTCATGAAAAGTAAAATGTACAGTAATGATATTATCCTGATCTTAATCGCAAGTTTTTTCTATTTTTCAAGCCCCATGCTTGTCACTCCGCTGATCACAGGCTTTACGGAAAGTCTCGGAGCAGGGGGCGCGCTTATGGGGATCGTCGGGGGACTTATGAATATCTGCTCCCTTTTCTGCCGTCCTTTCGTGGGCAATCTTGCGGACAAAATCAGCAAATATAAAGTGTCTTTTATCGGAGCGGCTCTTATGACTGTGGCTTCCATCGGATATATCGCCGCTTTTGATCCTGTGGTCGTCGTTCTCTCCCGCATTGTGAACGGCGTCGGCTATGCCTGCTGCTCTGTCTGCATGTCTACCTGGATGTCGAACCTGCTGCCCGAGAATAAAATCGGCTCCGGCATGGGGATTTACGGCACGATGAACGCTCTCGGAATGGCGGTAGCTCCGGCGATCGGCGTGAGCCTTTACCAGAAACTGGGATACCGTCCGGCTTTTGTGGTAGCGGCTCTCTTTTCTGCAGCCATCGCCGTTATCATTCAGTTTGTGCAGAACAAAGGCGAACCGTCGGCTGCTTCTGCCGGAGTACATAAAAAGCTGGAGCTTATAGACGTCAAAGTTATCCCTATCGCTGTGATCATCATGCTGTTTTCTATTCCCTACTGCGCTACACAGTCTTTTCTGGTGACTTACATTGACGCCCGGAATCTCCCCGTTACCGTCAGCCTGTTCTTCCCTTTATACGCCGCTATACTTCTGCTGCTCCGGCTGACCATGCGGAATTTATTTGACAAAAAACCTTTTTCCTTTTTTATCGTACTGAGTTCTGTCAGCGCTTTCCTGTCTATTTCTGTTCTGGCTGTTATGAGGCACAATTTTTCCATGTTCTTTGCAGCCGTTTTTATGGCGGGCGGCTATGGGATCATGTGCTCTGTGTGCCAGTCAACCGCCATTCTGCTGGCTGGAAAAGAAAAAAGAGGGCTGGCAAACAGCACTTACTATATCGGACTGGATCTCGGAATGGCCCTTGGCCCCATTATTGGAGGACTTCTCTATGAGCATCTGGATATCCGTTTCTTTTATCCAGTTCTCGCCCTTACCGTGCCCCTGGCTCTGGCTGCATACTGGCTGAACCGCAGGAAATTCCGTCTCAGAAAAACCTCCTGATTATTTACTGCGCTTTTGATTTGGGGATAAATTCGATTTTCAAAATCATCCCCATCCCATCAGCCAGTCTTTGCAGAAGCTTTAATGATGGATTTCTGGTTCCATTCTCCAGTTTGCTGATATCCGCCTGATTAATTCCGGTTTTCTCAGCTAACTCTTTCTGCGTAAGATTCTGAGAAACTCTGGCATCAACAATTGCTCTGATTATATCCATTTCCGGCTGTATTTTTTCATATTCCTTTTTAAACTCAGGATTCTTCATCTGCTGATCAAAAAATTCATTTAAAGTTTTCATGAGTTTTGCTCCTCTCTATATAATCAGCTTTTCGTCTTTTAGTCAATAGAATTTCTTTCCTGGGTGTTTTCTGTGTTTTCTTGATAAATCCATTGGTAAGAATTATTTTTCTTCCATAATAAAAAAAGTACAGCACCCTTGTTATATCTGTTCCATTCTTTGTCCGAAGTTCAAAAATACCGTCTTCCAGATATTTGCTATAAGGTTCTCTTAATTGATTTCCTTTTTCCTGCAGGATTTGCAGCATACCTAGTAATTTTGCCTGCATTTTTACATCCAAAGAAAGCAAAAATTTCTCTACTGGTTTATCTTCATTAGTATCTTCATAAAATTCAATGATAAAACCTGTTATTCCATATTTAGTCCTTCCTATAACATATAATATGGCATATATGCCATATTGTCAATATAAAAAACTGCTGGTCAGCTTAAAGGCTGATACCCAGCAGTTTTCCGGCGTTTTTCTCCGTAGTTTCGATCACTTCTTCCGTAGTGATCCCCTTGATCTCCGCTATCGCCCGCGCCACATAAGGCAGATTCAATGAACTGTTTCTTTTTCCCCGGTTGGGCTCAGGGCTCAGATATGGGCAGTCAGTTTCCAAAACAATCTGAGAAAGAGGCGCATACTCTACCACTTCTTTCAGCTTTCTGGCATTTTTAAAGGTTGCGACGCCTCCGATTCCCAGATAAAGTCCCATGCCAAGATACTCTCTGGCCATCTCTTTTCCATAGGAGAAACAGTGGATAATGCCCCCGTACATTCCGTCCCGCATATACTCCTTTACAATGTCCAGGGTATCCTTCGCCGCCTCCCGGCTGTGGATCATGAAAGGCAGTTTTTCCTCTCTGGCAATATCCATCTGGGAGCAGAACATTTTTTTCTGAACCTCATGCTCCCCGTCTTCTTTATGCCAGTAATAATCAAGACCGATCTCACCTATGGCTTTCATTTTATCCATCCGGGAGATCCTGCGGATCTCTTTCAAAGTTTCCTCTGTCATTTTGGGAGCGTCGTCGGGATGTATCCCCACAGCTCCGTAAACAAACGGGTACTTTTCCACAATCTCTACAAGTTTTCCCAATCCCTCTATAGAAGCGCCTACGTTGACGATCGTGCCGATTCCGCCTGCTTTCATGGAACTTAAGAGTTCCTCCCTGTCCGGATCAAACGCCTCGTCATCATAATGCGCGTGGGTATCAAATATCATAGGTCTGTTCATCTGTTTTTTGCTCCTGTTCCTCAGCGCCGCTTTCCGGCGCTGGTCTTGTTGCCAATCTGATGACATTAAGGTCAGGTCGTCATGTCTTCTCGTACAAATACAAAGCCTGTCTCTATTTGCCTCCGGCGTCACCCTGTTCTTCAAATAGTACAAATTCGTCTCCCTCGCGGATGATCCCACCGTGAAGCACCTTTGTAAAAACTCCCTCTCTGGGCATAATGCAGTCGCCCATTTTCTGGAAAATAGCGCATCCATGATGGCATTTCTTTCCTATCTGAGTCATTTCCAGGAGTACATCTCCACAGGAAAAACGGGTTCCCACAGGAAGAGAAGCAAAGTCAAAGCCTTCTATCACAAGATTTTCGCCGAAAGCCCCGTCCTCTACTTCCGCTCCCCGTTTTCTGAATTCCTCAATTTTATCATAAGACAGAAGGCTCACCTGCCTGTGCCACTTTCCCGCATGGGCGTCTCCTTTGATCCCCCAGTCCTCAATAAATTCCGCTTCTTTTACCTTATGCTTCTGCGTGCCTTTCTCCTCGCTTACGCAGACTGCGATCACTTTCCCCATTTTTCTCCTCCGTCTGTTTTTCAAAGGCAAACGGATGTATATCCCGTCTGCCAATGACAGAACCTGCTATTGTTCCCAACGGTTTTGCCGCCGCAATATAAAAAGGCAGTTTTCCGTCAGCACTCCCTGACTTGTTACTTATTCTTACTTTGCCGCGCAGTCGGCGGCTTCTCCGCTTAAAATCTCCAGCCCGTGGTCAAGAGCTCCGATAATATATTCCAGGCTTTCTCTGACCGCTTTTGGGCTGCCAGGAAGATTGATGATCAGGGTAGTTCCCCGGATTCCCGCCGTTGCGCGGCTTAACATCGCTCTCTTTGTGATCGTCATGCTGTATGCTCTCATGGCCTCCGGAATCCCCGGAACTCGTCTCTCGATCACTTCCTCTGTAGCCTCCGGAGTTACATCCCTCTGGGAAAATCCGGTTCCTCCTGTAGTCAGGATCAGGTCCGCCTTTCCGGAATCCGCGATCTCCTGCATCTTTCCAGCCAGCATAGCCCTGTCGTCCGGCAGAAGCTCCATTGCAACTACCTCGTATCCCTCTTTTTCCAGAATTTCACGGATAGCCGGGCCGCTTTTATCCTCCCGCTCGCCCCGGTATCCGGAATCGCTTGCCGTAATAATTGCCGCTCGTTTCATTTTTATCCTCCTATCTGGGACATACAGAGCTTTTCTGTATCATCATTTCCGGCTTTTTCCAGAAAATGATGACCGTCCGGCTTCTCATTAAGCGCGGCTCTGATCACGTCCTTTAATTCATCGTCCGTCCCGCCGTTTCGGATGATCTCCCGCAGATCCCGTCCTGCGGTATACTGCAGGCAGGTTTTCAGATATCCCTGGGAAGTCAGCCGGATACGGTTGCACTCCTGACAGAATTTATGGCTTACCGCGCTGATAAAGCCGATCTTCCCCTGGAATCCCTCTATCTCAAAATAACGGCAGGGCCCGTTTCCCAGGGTTTCTCCCTCATATGGGATCAGCCTGCCAAAACGATCCTCAAGAAGTTCCTTCAGCCTGTCCTCCGTCATTCCGGAAAATTCTGATCCGCAGCCAATGGGCATCATTTCAATAAACCGCACATGGACAGGGTTTTCCCTGGCAAGCCCCGCCACAGCGCATACGTCCTGCCTTTCCGTTCCCAGAGGAACGCAGTTGATCTTTACGGAGATCTCCGGATATCGCAAGGCCTCCCGGATCCCCTCCAGCGATCTTTCCAGAAGATCCCGTCTTGTGATATGGCGAAAGCCTTCCCTGTCAAGAATGTCGAGACTGATGTTAATCCCGTCCACTCCTGCTGCGGCCAGACGCTCCATCTGTTCTTTCAGAAGGGTTCCGTTTGTCGTAACCGTCACCTTCCGGATCCCTGGGATCTTTTTTATCTCGCCCGCAAGCTCCGGCAGGCGGCAGTACAGAAGAGGCTCCCCTCCTGTAAGTTTGATCTTGGAAATACCAAGCTCAGCCATTACTCTTACGATCCGCAGGATCTCTTCCTCTCTGAGAAGCATGGAACGATCCACCAGCTTCACTCCATCCTCCGGCATACAATAGATACAGCGGAGATTACAGCGGTCTGTCACAGAGATTCTCAGATAATCAATTTTTCTTCCCATGCGGTCTATCATGATCACTCAAAGCGGAAATCTCCGCTTTTTCCTCCTGTCTTTTCTACCAGATGGATATCCGACATCACCATATGCTTGTCAATGGCTTTACACATGTCATAAATGGTGAGAAGAGCTGTCTGGACTCCTGTAAGAGCCTCCATTTCCACGCCGGTCTTTCCTTCTGTTTTTACAGTACAGTACACATGGATCCTGCTTTTTTCCTGATCCAGTTCAAAATCCACAGAGCATTTCTGAATAGGAAGAGGATGGCAGAGAGGTATCAGGGAAGAAGTCTTTTTCACTCCCATGATCCCCGCCACTCTGGCTACGCCTAAAACATCGCCTTTTTTCACGTTTCCGGCAGAAACCGCCCTCATGATCTCCGGTCCTACGGCGATATACCCTGTAGCCACGGCTGTCCGGAAGGTTGGCTGTTTTCCGGAAACGTCCACCATAACAGCATTTCCCTTTTCGTCGAAATGTGTAAATCCCTCTCCCATCATGCACTCTCCTGTCGCTTTCTTGTTCTGAAACCCTGTATTCCGTCTGGGCTTGCCGCTCCTCCTGCAACGGATGTTATACAGGAACAACGGACTTATCGCGGCAGATACAGTCTGCCGCCGACGACCGTATCTTCATATGCATCCAACTGCATACTTGCAGCGCTCTCTCAGCAGATCTCCGCTCCGGCCGGCATCTCCTTTTCCGGCGTTACAAGAGAAAGATTGCCCTCCTCATCCTCCGCGCAGAGGATCATTCCCTCGCTGAGCACTCCGGCCAGCTTCGCAGGTTTCAGGTTGGTCAGCACCATTACTTTCTTTCCCACCATCTCCTCGGGAGTATAGTGAGCCTTGATCCCGGATACGATCTGGCGCACCTGGCTTCCGATCTTCACCTGGGAACAGAGAAGCTTCTTGGATTTCTTCACCGCCTCGCAGGATATGATCTCTCCCACCTGGAACTGCATTTTTTCAAAATCTTCAAAAGTGATCTCCGGCTTGGGCTCCAGATCGATCCCCGCCTTTTCCTCCGC
>DWUY01000067.1 GCA_019120515.1 Candidatus Blautia avicola
GATCTGTCCCATATTCTTATGGATATCGGCCTCTTTCAGCTTTTTTTTCACGGCTGTCATAATATGACGGTCATACTGCTCCTGCATGGAAGATACCCACTCTTCAAATTCATAGCAGTTTTTAATATGGAAATGAGCCAGAAAATCTTCTTCCTCATTTTCCGGAATATAGTCCTCCTTCACATGATCCCAGTCAATCTCTAAAACATATTCCGGATTCAACCCAATTCCCGTATGTCCCTCTGTTACCAGGATTTCTTTACCCAATAATTTTTTTATCTGATAAACAGCTTCCCTGAGGTTTTTTCTCCCAACGTTTTCATTGTCCGCTCCCCACAGAACATAAATGATCTCTTCTCTGGTAGCGTTCTTTTTCACACAAAGATAATAGAAAAAACCTTCTGCCTTCTTATATGGAAAGTTTACTCTTTTTCCATTCACTTCTACATATGGCCTGCCTAATAGATGTACTTTAATTTTATCCAACTCTTCATCCCTCTCCGTCTATTCAGGAACCTGTATTGTATCAGTATACGGGACTGAAATACAATTGTCAACAAACCGGCAAGTTTCCCCTCTACTTCCGCTCCATGTTTTCACTGTCTAAGTCCTTTAGCCAAAACCGATTCTTTTTAAAACTTAAAATCCCTTCTTTCTCCATCTGGCTCAAAGTATGAGAAAGCACTGTGCGGTTCATGCACAGATAACTTGCCAGTTCCTCCCGGTTATAGGGGATCTGGATCTGTCTGCTCCCTGCCTTTCTGCACTGGATCATCAGATATTTCAAAATCTTTTCCCTTCCGTTTGCAGCCGACAGCATATCTACCTTATACAGCTTTCTGATATTCTCATTTGCTATAAACTCCAGAAGCCGTTCTTTCATGTGCCGCCTGGCCTCCTCAGGGATCTTCCCCGGATTTTTTATATTCTCATAGGGAAAATACCAGATTCTGGATCTCTCATCTGCATAAGCCGTATATGGACTTATCTGGCTGGGCGTACATACAATATCCGCGCCTACCAGAAAGGTGGGCCTGAGTTTCTGGAGAAGTTTTTCACCTCCATCCAGTTCCAGACGGCAGACCCTTACCTCTCCTGTGATAAGGATCCCCATCTGTTTTATCAGATCTCCCTCCTGAAAAAGCATCTGCCCCCTGGAAAACTCTTTTTCATAACCCTCTGCCTTTTCGCAAACCTCTTTAACAATGTCTTCCTCAAGGCCTTTAAACAATATATTATTATAAACGATCTCCATATCTTCCTGGTACATAAGCATTTCCTTTTCTTTTTTTCTATTCTACCACTTCTTTCCCATATTTTCACAGTTTGTCCGGAATTCTTCTAAAAACCGTTGAAATTTTCCCCGGCTGAGTATATGATTAGATTAATATTAACGCAGAGGGGGAAATTTATGATCGTTCGAAAACCACTGATCCTATACTATGACAACGGACAAGAAGAGAAAAGAAAATCCCTGGAAAAGGCAGTCCTGCATCTGGGTATTTCTTTTGTACCAGTTACCGGCGCCCATTTTCTTCAGACTGTGGGGCATCTGGCTAAAGTCAAAGGTTTTCCCGCCAGAAAAATACCGCCTTTTGAAACTTCTCCTAAGATCACAAAAGACGTCCTCGTCATGTGTAATTTCACCGAGGAAAAACTGGATATGCTTCTGGAAGCCATGAAAAATGGCGCTATTCCGCAAGTAGCTCTAAAAGCCGTTCTCACTGCTCAAAACTGTTTCTGGACTTTTGCCGAACTGTTTCAGGAACTGGAAGAAGAACATCTTCAATTCTGCAGTGAAGATCCCGCTGGTCAGTAAACAGAACCGCCATCTGGCAGGTGGTTCTGTTCTTTTTTTGCCTTCTGGAGCATACACTCCTATTAAGCACTCCGGGAAGGTAATACTATGCTCACAAAACGCATTTTTAATGCAGTTCTTGCTTTAGGCTTCGCCGCGCTCCTGGTGTTATGCGGCCTCGCCTATGGTCCCCGTCTGCTCTCCGTAGCCAGCACTTCCAGCAGCCGCAAGCTTCCCATCTACTGTGTAGAAACAGATAAACCTCAGCTCTCCATCAGTTTCGATTCCGCATGGGGAAACGAATACACGCAGACTATCCTGGATATCCTGGAAGCCCACAATGTAAAAGCCACTTTTTTTATGACAGGTCAATGGGTTGAAAAATTTCCGGAAGAAGTGATAAAGATCTACGAAGCAGGACACGATCTTGGGAACCACAGCGAAAGCCACCCCTATATGAGCAAGCTGGGAGAAGCAGACCAGATCCAGGAACTTATGGCAGTTCACAATAAAGTAAAAGAATTGACAGGATATGACATGTTTCTTTTCCGTGCCCCCTACGGAGATTACAATGACGCAGTGATCTCCTGTATTCAGGAAAATCATTACTATCCTATACAGTGGGATGTGGATTCCCTTGACTGGAAGGATTATGGGGCCCAGGACATCATTAAAAGGATCACGGAGAATGAAAAGCTCGGCAACGGGAGTATCATCCTGTGCCATAATGGCGCCAAATACATCACAGATGCGCTGGATGCAGTTCTGACCACTCTTCAGGATCAAGGATATGAATTTGTACCCGTTTCCCAGCTCATCTACAAAGACCATTATCATATAAACCATGAAGGCAGGCAGATCCCCGATGCAGATTCCTGAAAAATCTTTTCAGAAAAAAAGTACCCTTGAATGGTACTTGAAAACTGCGGATAACAGGACTTGAACCTGCACGTCGTAGACACCAGAACCTAAATCTGGCGCGTCTGCCAATTCCGCCATATCCGCTTAATATATCTGGAAAAGAAAAAGCCCAAACCTAATCTGTTTGGGCTTCCAGTGAAGCATCGGGGATTCGAACCCCGGACAACTTGATTAAAAGTCAAGTGCTCTACCGACTGAGCTAATGCTCCATATATCAACTGGGCTAGCTGGATTCGAACCAGCGAGTGCAGGAGTCAAAGTCCTGTGCCTTACCGCTTGGCGATAGCCCAAGACCGCCTTACGGCTAAGGTGGATAAAGGGATTCGAACCCTTGGCCTCCAGAGCCACAATCTGGCGCGCTAACCAACTGCGCTATACCCACCATATTTATGCATAGAACATGCAAGCGTGCTTGGAGGGATTCGAACCCCCGACCCACGGCTTAGAAGGCCGTTGCTCTATCCAGCTGAGCTACAAGCACATCAGCATCAGATATCGATGCAAGAGCGGGTGATGGGAATCGAACCCACATATCCAGCTTGGAAGGCTGGTGTTCTACCACTGAACTACACCCGCAGGTATTTTATTTCTGAAAGGATCGGGGTGACAGGATTCGAACCTGCGACCTCCTGGTCCCAAACCAGGCGCTCTAGCCAAGCTGAGCCACACCCCGAAGTGTTTTCGCCTTCAAGCAGTTCCGCTTGACGACGAAGTTAAATATACCATAAGAAAAAACAAAAGTCAACACTTTTTTTAATTTATTTTTTAATTTTTCCTATCTCGCTTTTATCTGCGGCCGGCTCAGCTATAGCATAGCCTCATTTGATCAATCTTCTATGTAGTTTATGGTATAATGGGCTTCCCCTTCTCTGTCAATTTCCATAATCAGGAAACTGGGTTTCCTTCCCCACTGTCTGGGATAAGATAAACTGCCGGGATTCAGTACAGTTATCCCTTTTTCTATATCGATTTCAGGCTTATGTGTATGACCATACATGACAATGTCCATATTTCTGGAACGCCCTTCCTCCTTCAATCTATCCGTTCCCATAGAAACTCCGTAATAATGTCCGTGGGTGATCATTACCTGATACCGCCCCAGCTTAAACTCCTCTTCTCTTGGAAGATCTGAAAAAAAATCATTATTGCCGGATACCATATGAGCAGGGCAGTCTACCAGAGCTTCTATATAGTCCTCATGCCCTTCGATGTCTCCAAGATGAATAAAAGTGTCTACAGGTCCTACCCGCTCTAACACCTTCTTCAAGTTTCTTTCATGGCCGTGGGTATCACTGACTATCAATATTTTCATATATATGCCCCTCACCTTTATTTATAATATCTCTTCTTTTTCCAGGATCTCTTTCATCTTTCTTAAGGCAACACCTCTATGGCTGATAAGGTTCTTTTCTTCCGGAGGAAGTTCAGCGGTAGTCATTCCCCGCTCCGGAAGGTAAAAGATCGGATCATATCCAAATCCGTTTTCTCCTCTTTCCTCATATCCGATACGTCCCTCTATGGTACCCCGTACTACGAATTCTCTTCCATCTGGAAATACCGCTGCAATAGCGCAGACAAAACGGGCAGTTCTCTTCTCATCCGGAACGCCTTCCAGCCGCTGGATCAGATTCTGATTCTTGATCCTGTATGATGTATCCTCTCCCATATACCTGGCCGAATAGATCCCCGGTTCTTTATTCAGATAATCGATTTCCAGCCCGGAATCATCTGCCAGGACCATCTGGCCCGCCAGTTTGCAGATGGCGCGGGCCTTTATCAGGGCATTTTCCTCAAATGTACTGCCATTTTCCACCACATCTGCATAAACCCCTGCTTCTTTCATAGACTGGATCTCCAGAGGCAGATTTCCCAGGATCTCCCGTATCTCTACCATTTTGTTTTCATTGCCTGTGGCAAATATCATTTTTCTCATGTTTTCTATTCCTTCCTTTCCTGCTGCCGCTTTCCCTTTGGAGGCTTTGGCCCAAGAAACTGATAAAAATATGTTTTCATCATCCCATTATAAATCTTCCGATTCTTGTCCGCTTTTCTTCCGATATATTTCTCCGCTTCTGTAAAAGCAGTGATCACATACATGGACCAGGAATCCAGCGCTGCAAAGCTTTTCCCCAGGTTCGTATAGATCTCCGGGAGGTTCTTGCGCTCTTCCAGGCGTTCTCCATATGGGGGATTGGTTACAATAAACCCGTATTTCTTAGAATGACTCAGATCTTTTACGTCTCTCGCCTGAAAATGGATCAGTTTCTCCACTCCTGCCGATCTGGCGTTCTCTCTGGCCGCCTTTACCATCTGGTCATCCAGATCATATCCCTGGATATCCGTACACAGATTTCTGATCACCATGCTTTCTGCTTCTTCATGAGCATAATACCAGTGCTTTCTCGGGATCAGATTCTTCCATTCTTCTGCCAGAAAGCTCCGGTTCATACCCGGCGCAATATTGGCCGCCATCAGTGCTGCTTCTATAGGAAAGGTGCCGCTTCCGCAAAACGGATCTACCAGGATCCGGTTGCCTTTCCAGGGAGTGAGCATAAGAAGAGCCGCCGCCAGTGTCTCTGTGATAGGCGCTTTGCTTGTCAAACGGCGATAGCCTCTTTTATGTAAGGATACGCCGCTGGTATCTATACCGATGGTAGCCTGGTCCTTCATAAAGGCTACACGTATAGGATATTCCGGTCCATCCTCCTCAAACCATTCAACATGATAGACCTGTTTCAGCCGCTCTACGATAGCCTTCTTCATAATGGACTGGATATCCGAAGGGCTGAACAATTTGCTCTTTACAGAATTGGCTTTTGCCACCCAGAATCTTCCATTTACGGGAATAAACGCCTCCCAGGGCAAGGCTTTTGTCTTTTCAAACAGTTCGTCAAAGGTCTCCGCTTTGATCTTACCCACTTTCAGAAGAACTCTTTCCGTGGTCCTGAGAAAAATATTCGCTCTGGCTATGGCCTCTTCATCACCAAAAAAAGTCACTTTTCCATCTTCCACCTGACTGATCTCATAGCCCAGGTCCTGAACTTCTCTCTTCAGCACTGATTCCAGGCCGAAATGACAGGGGGCGATCAATTCGTATTTTTTTTCCATCAAAGCTGCAACTCCTTCACCACTTCTCCTTCAAATCCCCGGATACTGAAAAGTCCGTTTTCCAAAACAGCATAGGTAGGAATATTTCCTTCTTTCGGAATAGACACAGAACCAGGATTGAGGATGGTATAATTCTCTTTCCTATCTGCCCTGAGCACATGGGTATGACCATGAATGAAAATATCTCCGTTCTTCATAGGAGGGAGATTCTCCTCATTATATACATGTCCATGACTGCAGTAAATCGTCCGTTCTGCGTCCATCAGGATGCAGTAATCTGCCATGATCGGAAATTGCAGAACCATCTGGTCCACCTCTGCGTCACAGTTTCCCCTCACTACATACAGGTGCTCCTTCCACTGATTGAGCATAGCGATGACCTGCTTTGGCGCATAGTCTTTCGGTAGATCATTTCTGGGCCCGTGATACAGCAGGTCTCCCAGAAGGACCAGACGGTCTGCCTTTTCTTTTTCGTAAGCCTCCAGCATCTTTTTGCAGTAATATGCAGATCCGTGGATATCTGATGCAAACATATATTT
>DWUY01000068.1 GCA_019120515.1 Candidatus Blautia avicola
CATGCTTTTCACAGCATAATTTGCTAATATACATTCCCAGCCCAAAATGCTTTAAATCATCCTGGGGGTTAGAATGATAAAATGGCTGCGTTACTTTTTCGGCGCTTTCCCAAAATCCTTGTCCATCGTCGATAATGGTAATGTCAAGTTCTGCATCTTTACACGATATTTTTATGACAACCGTTTCTTTGGCATATCTCAAGGCATTGGACAGAAGATTTTCCATCACTTCTAAAATCATATCCCTATCGCCGCAAAAAGAAGATTCCTTTAGTTCTGTCTGAACATCACATTTTTTTTCAGTTCCTCGGCTGAGAATATGAGCCTCATTGTCGATCTGCCGGGCCAACTCCGCAAGGGGTATGGATGCGACATGGACAGGCCTTTGCTCCAGACTACTCATTTGCCGCATAGTTTCCACAAAGCCGTTCATCCGTTCAATCTGTTCCATTCCTTTTTCAAGCATTGATAAAATCTGTTCTTTATCCAGTCCATCTTCCGGAACAAATTCCAGAAGCATTTCCTGATACCCCTTTAAAACGGACAATGGCGAACGTATATCATGGGCAATGGCAGCCCGCAGCGCTTTTTCTTCCTCTATCATATGCCAGACGATCCGGTTATTTTCTTCTAATTGGCTCCGCATATTTTCAAACTCTTTACACAGCTGCCCCAATTCATCCTGGTTCTCATACACCACATGAAAATCTAATTTTTCCTGTTTTACCATATCCGCAGCTTGCGAAAGTTCCTCAATCGGCGGCTTTAATTTATGCCGGTAAAAAAAAATGACCGCCATGCCGCTTCCAAAAACAGAAAAGATAAGGATACTGTATGTTTCTATAACATCGCAGATCTCATAAAGACAGCTATCCAAACGATTCATATACTCCGATTTGATCCTAGGCATAGGCAGTTCGTATGCCTGATCTTTGCTCATCTGCGAAAGATATTGCACTTCATCCACATACTTCCATGTAATCTGCTGCTGCGTATTAACTGCAATCTGGATAAGAACGGAAGACAGTAAAAAACCTGCCAAAAGTGCTGTCAACAGGTAAAGAATAATTGTCTTCTTCAGGGAAAGGTTTCTCAGTTTTTCCATTTATATCCCATCCCCCAAACTGTTTCAATATACTCTGTGACGGTATATGCCTGTATTTTTTTACGAATACGTCGAATTAGTTCCGTGACAACCCTGCTGTCCCCTTCAGCATCATAGCCGCAAACTTTTTCATAAATCCGCTCTTTATCAAAAACCTGCCCCGGATTCATGGACAGAAACTCAATAATCCCGTATTCCAGTTTTGTCAATTCCATATCATTTCCCTCAATCTGAACCTTTTTAGCAGTATAATCAATAGACAATTCTCCATGAAATTTATATTCTCTCTTGACCTTATGCCGTTCTTCACGCTTTAAATGAGCCGTGATTCTGGCATCCAGTTCTTTTAAGCTAAATGGCTTTAAGATATAATCATCTCCGCCAGACAGCAGGCCATTTACCCGATCCTGCTCGTCTACCTTTGCCGTCAGAAACAGGATTGGACATGATATTTTATCCCGGATTCGCCGACATACTTCAATCCCATCCATCTGAGGCATATTGACATCCAACAAAATAAGATCCGGATTCATTTCCACTTTTTTCAATGCGTCTGTACCGTTCTCGGCAGTGATAATTTCATATTTCTTTAAAGAAAAATAACTTTCCAGCATTTTTACAAGTGCCGTATCATCATCTACTATCATGATTCTATTCATGCTGTAATCCCTTTCCTTGTCTTGTTCTCATATCAATAGGCTTCTTTGCGTCTTTTGGTATTAACCATATAGTAGCCATTTTCACTGCCCCCGGAATACGCCCCTCTATACAATAATAGTTTATCTGGCGCGTTGAAATTCCCCACTTTTCGCTTGCCTCTTTTAATGTTATATAATCCATACTATTTCTATTTCCTCCGATATACTCAATTATATTTCTTTTGCTCGAAGAATACAAGCTTGGATGGAATAGTCTGTGATAGTAAAAACACTGTTTCCAATAAAACAGCAGATGAGGCTAAAATAACCTCATCTGCTCATACTCTGCGTGCGCCTCTAACAGAACCGGCGTCTTATGCAGCAAATATTCTGTCGCCCCGTCATCCAGCACCCAGTCTTTCAGTTCCTCCGGCTCCAGGATCAGAGGCATCCGGTTATGGACCGGCGCCACGGAAGAGTTTGCTTCCGTTGTCAAAATGATAAACCTTTCCTGATCCTCATACCAGTTATAGCACCCTGCCATGAAAAGAACCGGTACGTCCTTCCCCTCGTATGAAAATTTCTCCTTGCTTTTGTTCCACTCATAAAAGCCTTTAGCCGGAATGATGCAGCGCCTGTGCTGCACACTGTCCTGGAAGGTTCTACGCTCCAAGGCGCTCTCTGCCCTTGCATTGATCAGCAGTTTTCCTTTCTCAAACCCTGGAAAGCCCCATTTCATCTGTTCTGCAGCCAGATGATTTTCCTCGCCTTTTAGGATCATAGCATTTTGCGAAGGGACTACATCTCCGGTGCGCTCTATCTGCAGTTTCCTATCCAGATCCCGCACCAGCTTCTC
>DWUY01000069.1 GCA_019120515.1 Candidatus Blautia avicola
TCAGCTACTGGAACAACCGGAGGATCTGCTCTGCCAATGGCGGCCTTCCTCCCATGGTAAAACGCAGGCAGTACTATGAGGCTTTGGAGGTGGCTGCATAGTCAGTGATATCCTTGAGAAAAATGTGTCAACTAATCTTGACAATATCACTTTTCTACCAAGGGGCTAAAATCGGCTAATGCCGATTTTAGCCCCATTTTATGATACTTTGGGTTTCCTTGACGGTTTTTGTTTTCAATGCTATTCTAGTTTTAATGGTTTAAAAGCTATACAGGGGGGAGTGGACGATATGTTAAAAATCGCTGTCTGTGATGACCAGGAGACGCATCTGAAAAAAACAGCAGGACTTCTGAACTCCTATTTTGACGCCCGTCCGGCGCTGGAAGGAAAGGTGACCCTCTTTAACAGCGGCAGATCCCTGGTGGAAGGGGCAGCGGAACAGGGGGGATTTGATCTTTATGTGCTGGATATTCTTATGCCGGAGTATAACGGTATTGAGACTGGTCGGAGATTGAGAAAACTGGGAGAAGGCGGCGAGATCATCTATCTGACGAATGCCAATGACTTTGCGGCCGACAGCTATGATGTCCGGGCTTTTTTTATCTGCTGAAGACGGCGGATGAGGGAAAATTTTTTTCTGTACTGGATAAAGCTGTGGAGAAGCTGAACCGGCGGCGAAAGGACGTTGTGGTGGTACATACAGCGGAGGGCCCCCGGAGACTCTTGTTGGAACGTATACGATATGTGGAACGTATAGGACGTATCATGCGTTACAACTGTACAGACGGGACGGTGGATTCCCGTACACTGCGGGTTTCTTTCCGGGAGATGGCAGGTCCCCTTTTGGCAGATCCCCGTTTCTATCTATGCGGAGCTAGTTTTGTGCTGAATTTGCAGCATGTGACCGGGGTAAAGGGCCAGGCTGCTCTGCTGGATAATGAAAAAAGCATTATTTTGCCCCGGACGGCAGCCGCGGCTTTTAAGACCGCCTGGGGTAAATTCTGGCTGGAAGGAGGATGAATCATGGGAGATCCTATCAGTCTTTGGAATCTGCTGTACTTTACTGTATTAGGAGTCATTCTTATGCTGCTAATGGCAGACAGCCGCTTTTCTGTGAGGAAGACGGTGGCGGCTGCGGGAGCGGAACTTATAATATTACTGGGAGCGGAAACGTTAGTCTATGAGGCGTTAGGACTTCAGACTCTGGTCAGACTCTATACGCCATTGGTTCATCTGCCCGTCTTTTTGTTGTTTTTGTGGATGAGCCGGGACAAAAACTGGCAGATGCTTTTAAGGCTTTTGTCCGCGGTTTTCTTTTGTACCCTGATCAACCAGTGCGGGATACTCTGTTATGTGTTATCCGGAAAAAATTCTGGGTGCTGATCGGGGCGTATATAGGAATATCCGCGGCTATGATCCTGTTCCTTCTGATATACCTGCGGCCTCTGACTATGCGGGTATTTGGACAGATCCACGGCTGTTGGGGACTGATGTGTCTGCTGCTGGCTGGCTATTATGTTGTCAACATCTATCTGATCCCCGGCTTTGCAGGAAGATCTGAGCTGGCGACTGCTCTTAAATCTGCGAATTCCTTGCTGATGGCAGGGGTATATGGACTGATCGTCCATTTGTTGGGCAGTCTATATCGGGAGATGGAGATGCGGCATAATTTTTCAGTTATGACCCTGCAGTTGAACGGACTTCAGAAACGACTGGCGGATCTCCAGGCGGCAGAGGAGGCTGTCCGGGTAGAACGCCACGATCTGCGCCACCGTCTCCAGACAGCACAGGAACTGGTCCGGCAGAGAAGAAGCCGGGAGGCCTTTGATTTTCTGGAAGATGCTAAAAAAAGGCTGGATGAAATCCGGCCTTCGGTCTGGTGCCGTCCCCCGGTGCTGGATGCGGTATTTTCCGCATGCTTTTCCAAGGCTCAGCGGCAGGATATTAAAGTAGTGGAAGAGATCGCCCTGCCGGATACGCTTCCTGTCAGTGAGGGAGAGCTGGCAGTGGTCTTGGCTAATGCCCTGGAAAACGCTATTAACGCGAATATGGAGCTGCCAAAAGAAAAGAGAGATATGCTGCAAGGTGATAAGTGTTCCGGGGATCATGATAGAAATTACGAACCCCTGCGCTGGAACGGTACGCTTTAATGAACATGGGCTGCCTGTGGCGGGAGAAAAGTCTCATGGCCTGGGGGTTCGTTCTATCATGGCCTTTTGTGAAAAATACGGGGCCGTCTGTCAGTTCGAACAGAGGGGTGAATATTTTCGTCTCCAGCTGATACTGTAAAATTTTCTGCGGAAGAGACCGATCTTTACACCGAGTCTGTCAGTTCACGAAAGAAACAGCATCCTTTGCCCTGGGTCTTGGCCTGATACAGAGCCTGGTCCGCTATCTCGTATAAGGAATCATAGGCGACGCCGGGCCGGTTGGTGCGGCATACCCCAAGACTGCAGCTTGCGCCCAGGTTCTGCCCGTGCCAGTTGATCAGGGCAATATCCTGGATCAGTTGTAGAGCGGCTTTTTCGATCACCTGGGCCGGGACGCCGGAGAGGGCCATCATGAATTCATCTCCGCCGATACGGGAAACGCCGATGGCTTCAGGAAACATCGCCTGAAATTTAATGGCAGTCATCTGCAGCACATAATCCCCGCAGGGGTGGCCAAAGTGATCATTGACCGCCTTAAAATCGTCCAGATCCAGGATGAGCAGCGCTGTCTCTGTCGGCTCTTTTGTTTCAGCCAGATAAAACTCCACCCTGTCCCGGAAAGCCGTGATATTCAGCAGCCCGGTGAGAGGGTCTTTTTTGATCAGTTCCTGAAGCTGCCGGTTCATCTGGTCGATCTTTCTGCACTGAGAGAGAATGACCACTGCATGGCGGCATCTGGTGAGAGATACTGCCAGAGCTACGATGGCGGTAAAGGTCAGGTTGATCATGGAGCCGGTGTCCAGATTGGAAGCGGACAGCCCTATAAACAGAAGATATGCCGCAATATAGGATATCAGGCTGTACTGGCTTGGCATCTGGATAAACACCGACAGACCAAGCACTGCCGTAACATAGATGACGGTCCCGCCATCCGGATTCCGGTACAGGTCATAAGCGTTGATGCACACATGCCAGAGAAGAGCAAAAAGGGCCGTGGCATATTGAACGGTCCATCTGATTTTTACGGGGCTGCGCCGGAGCAGCCACTGAAGGAGAATGTAAAGGACAGCGGCCAGCAGCAGAATGCAGTACATGGAAAAGTAGATCCGGTTGTTGACTGTGGCCAGGCCGGATCTTGACCAAAAGAGTACCCGGGCGATGTTGAACAGTTCCATGCCCAGGATCATAATACATATTACCAGCAGAGACAGCTGGTTTTTCTGCAGCGTATCCTGCCAAAACTCATGCCGGATTTCCGGCGGAATATTTAAAAAACTTTTCAGATAGTTTCTCATACAGAGTCCTCCAATATGTGAATGATATAATTGAATTATACCTCCGGAAAATCTAAAATAGAGTGTTTGCGCAGAATTGGGGGGATTTTGCAATAAATTGTCCGGTAGATACATTCATCAAAACTATGTATAAGATATAAAAAATACCTTGAAGGAAGCTGCAGATTTTTTTATAATAAATGTTAACCTATGTCCGCAGATAACATGGACCCTTACGATCGACCCTGAGGT
Source organism: Candidatus Blautia avicola (assembly GCA_019120515.1). Classification (GTDB taxonomy): domain Bacteria; phylum Bacillota; class Clostridia; order Lachnospirales; family Lachnospiraceae; genus Blautia; species Blautia avicola. Next base: position 3,677 of record DWUY01000069.1, read on the forward strand.
CATAGAGATGAGAGGGAAGGAATGTTCAGAATGGAGAAGGAAGAAAAGAATCTTTTGTCAGTAAAAATGTTTGGGAATTTTTTGCTTTTATATAAGGGGAAGTCTTTGAATGGACAGAAGACCAGCGAGTCCCAGTTTACATATCTGATGCAGATCGTGCTCCATAATCGTAAAAACGGTATCAGCCGGGAAGCTGTGGAGGAGGTTTTATTTGGAGACAGGGATATTGAGGATCCCCACCATGCCCTCAGGAGCGTTGTTTACAATGCCAGGAAGAAACTGGAGAGGGCCGGACTTCCGAAATGTAATTACATTACCATGGACAAGGGGATGCTCCGCTGGACCAGAGAGATCCCTGTAGAGGAAGATGCGGAGAAATTCGAAAATTTATACACAAAAGGAAAGGAGACGGAAGATCATGATGAACGCCTTCGGCTCCTTACAGAGGCCTGTCACTGTTATACGGGAGAATTCCTGGGAATGTCCGCCAGTATCCTGTGGGCTGCAGTAGAGGCCAGAAGATACAGAGCCATGTTTTTCCGCTGCGTGGAGGAGATCGTGGATATCCTCAGAAAAAAGCAGGATTTTATCCAGATGGAGAAGATCGGCCGGTACGCCACAAAGACAGCCCCCTTCTCTGACTGGGAGTCTGTGGTGATGGAAGCCCTGATCGGAATGGGAAAGTATGAGGAGGCTGACAAATACTATGCAGACACTGTCCAGATGTATTTTGAAGAACGGGGAATGAAGCCTTCCCAGAAGCTGCTGGATTCCCTGAAACAGTTGGGAGAGCAGTTTGTACATCCATATAATACCCTGGAGAGCGTCCAGGAAAATCTGGACGAGGTCCAGGCAAAAGGCGGCCCTTATGTGTGCAGTTATCCGGTATTCAAAGGAATCTATCAGATGCTCAACCGCCTGGCTGAGAGAAATGGTTATTCTGTCTATCTGATGCTGTGCACTGTGGTAGACAGCAAAGGAAACCCTATGAAAGAGGGAAAACAGCTGGATGAATTGTCTCTGCGCCTGGGGGAGGCCATACTGGGATCTATCCGCCGCAGCGATGTGGTGAACCGTTACGGCAAAGGCCAGTATCTGATCCTGCTGGTAAATATTACATTAGAAAACTGCCGTCTGGTCCAGAAAAGGATCGACAGTCACTTCCTGGTCGGCAGACAGAGGACAGGTGTGAGCTACTATATCACCAGCGCGCTTAAGGATATCTGAAAGAGAAAATAATCAAAAACGACAATAGAGAAGGGGCTATCGGCTAATGCCGATTTTGGCCCCTTGGTAGAAAAGAAAGAGACTATTCCGTAAAATCCAGGCTTTTATAAATTCATAGCTCTTTATGGAATAGTCTCTTTCCTTTTCTCCACTTTATTTTTG
>DWUY01000070.1 GCA_019120515.1 Candidatus Blautia avicola
AGACAGCTGTGGATCGCTCGTATCAACGCTGCAGCAAGAATGAACGGCTTATCCTACAGCAAATTCATGCACGGCTTAAAGCTGGCTAACGTTGACCTGAACAGAAAAGTTCTGGCTGACATGGCTATCAATGACGCAGAGGGATTCACAACTCTGGCAGAACTGGCTAAGAGCAAATTAGCTTAATAGGATAGATTTTTAGGGCCCCGTAAACATGGCGTTTACGGGGCTTTTCCAATGTTATTTTTCGTATGGTAATTTCGGATCTTCTGCCCGGTGGGAGATCATATCTGAATTCCCGGGTAAAATGATCATATCTTCACATACTATCTTATGGGTAAATTATAAAGAAAATCTTGCGTGATCAACTCCAGTATGGTATTCTATCCAAGTACGTCAATTTTTTAACAAGATGTTTGATGGAGGAAAGTAAAATATGCACCTAGATGCGACAAAGGGATTTTCGGGAGGGATCCATCCCACCGATGGTTATGATAAGTCTCTGACCATGGATATTCCGGTACGGGAATACTGGCCGGAAACTGTGACGATCCTGGCAGAACAGTCCTTTCGGGGGCTTTGCAGCCTGACTGTCAGGCCCGGGGATCATGTCCGGCAGGGCCAGAGGATCGGAGAACCGGAAGCTTTTATGGCGGCGCCTCTTCACGCCAGTGTTACGGGGGAGGTAATAAAGACAGAAATGGTAAAAAATCAGGGGAGAGAGATACTAGCCTGTGTGATCCGCCGTCAGGAAGAGCCGGAAAGGCAGATCGGTGATTATGAAAAAAAAGGGATCTCTCTGTCTGGAATTGACCGGGAAGAAATCCTGGAGGGTATCCGGGAAGGAGGCCTTACCGGTATGGGAGGAGCGGGGTTCCCCACTTTCCGGAAATATGAGACAGATAAACAGATGGACGCTCTGCTGATCAACGGCGCAGAATGCGAACCCTTTTTGACCTGCGACTATCGCCTGATGACGGAGCACGGATACGGACTGTGGAACGGGGTGCGGCTGTTGCTGAAAGCCTCAGGAGCGAAAAAGGCTTATGTATGTATTGAGGATAATAAACCCAAGGCGATCGAAAATCTCCGGCAGATCCTGTCAGAAATAAGAGAACAGGGCGTCCTGGATCCGGAGGAAGATCTGGAAGTAAGAGTCCTGCCTGCCAGATATCCCCAGGGCGGAGAGCGTCAGCTGATCCAGAGCGTTCTGGGAAGAGAGGTACCTATGGGCGGTCTCCCCGGAGACGTAGGGGTGATCGTTTCCAATGTGGGAACCGCGAAAGCCGCGGCAGATATGATACTGGGAAAAAGACCCCTGACTTCCAGGATCGTTACAGTAACAGGCTGCGTAAAAAATCCGGGGAATTTCCTGGTGCCTGTGGGGACTTCCGCCAGAGAGCTGGTAAAACTGTGCGGAGGAGTCACAGCACAGAAGAACCGGATTATTGCCGGCGGCCCTATGACCGGCCCCTGTGTGGCTTCCGACTGGAAGGGAGAAGAGGAACTGTTTTATATTACCAAGAATACTTCCGGGATCCTGGTCCTTCCGGAGAGCCAGTATGAAGAGCAGCCCTGTATCCGCTGCGAGGCATGCAAAAACGCCTGCCCTGCCGGACTTACCCCTTATCAGATCGATTTTGCCTATTTAAATGAAGATTATGACTTGTGCCAGAAACTGTACGCCAGCGAGTGTATTGCCTGCGGCTGCTGTTCCTATGTGTGTCCGGCTAAGAGGGAGCTTACCCTCCGGACCAGAATGGCAAGGGATCTGGTGAAGCAGAGAATGAGAGAAAAGGCGGTGAAGAAATCATGAGCCAGACAAAAGCAATCAGCGGACCTTATTTGAGAACGGAACAGACTACCAGAAATATCATGCTCCATGTGTCCATATCCCTGATCCCGGCTCTTCTTGGAGCAGTTTATTACTTTGGGATCAAGGCTTTTTATCTCACTGCCTTTTCTGTAGCCCTGTGTGTGCTGACAGAATTTGTATGGCAGAAAGTGACGAAAAAGCAGGTTACCGCAGGGGATTTCAGCGCGGTGGTCACAGGAATGCTCCTGGCTTTTAACATGCCGGTAACGGTTCCTTTGTGGGTCCTGGCAGCGGCAGATATCTTCAGCATCCTGGTGGTTAAGCAGATGTTCGGCGGGATCGGAAGCAACTTTGCCAATCCGGCCCTTATGGGCAGACTGTTGGTCATGGTAGTCTGGCCGGGAACGGTCATGCAGTATACAGCTCCCAGGACACTGGCGGCTGACGCGGTTTCCCAGGCCACTATTCTGGGAACGGTAAAAGCAGGAGGCGAGGCCGGATATTCTTACCTGCAGATGTTCCTGGGAGAAGTACCAGGGGCCATGGGCGAGACCAGTAAGCTGCTTTTGCTGGTGGGCTTTGCTTATATGTGTTATATGGGAGTGGTCAATATAGAGGCCGCCCTGACCTATATCGCCACTGTAACAGTCCTGACCTTTATCTTTGGTCCCTCCGGACTTTTTACCGGCGATATTCTTGCCAACCTTTTCGGGGGGGGACTGATCATGGGAGGCTGCTATATGCTGACAGACTATGTCTTTGTTTCCAGGAGAGGAAAACTACTGTATGCACTGGCGGCCGGGATCATTACAGCGGCTATCCGTATTTTCAGCGCCTATCCGGAGGGAATCTGTTTCGGGATCCTGACGGCTAACTGTCTGGCGGGAGTCCTTACTCTGCTTTACCGGCAGCATATATACGGAACAAAGAAAAATGTGATTTAAAGGAGACGAATATGAAAAATAAAAATGTCAGAGGAATTATTGCGTTGATCATAGTAACCGCCCTGTCCTTTGGAGTGATCGCAGGCTCCAGAGCTTTGGCAAAGGAACAGGGGACAGACCAGAGTCAGGGACAGGCTCAGGTGACAGAGGAGTTAGATGTGTCAGGAGCTGAAAACATCCAGTCTGCGGCTAAGACCCAGGAGGGATATCTGGTAACAGTAAAAGAAGCCGGCTATGGCGGAGACATTGTTATGGAGGTTTCCTTCGGAGAGGATAAGGCCACGGTAACCGGCGTCCAGGTGACAGAGCAAAGCGAGACAGAAGGAGTAGGCTCCAGGATTACAGAAGAAGAATTTTTAAGCCAGTTCGCAGGGGCAAAAGCCCCGGTCTATCTTCCGGGCATGACTCTGGAAACAGAGGAAGAGGCAGAACCGGCCCAGACAGAAGATTTAGAGCTTCAGGACGGAACTTATGAGGCAAAGGCGGAAGCGCCGGACAACAATGGCTATACAGATCAGGTGACCATCACAGTCGCAGACGGAAAGATCACAGAAGCGGTATGGGAATCTGTGGACGGCGACGGAAATAAGAAAAGCGAACAGTCCGAAAATGGCCAGTACGTTATGACAGAAGACGGACCTACCTGGGCAGAGCAGTCTCAGGCGCTGGGCCAGGCGCTGGTGGAGAATCAGTCTCTGGGATTTCTGACCATGGACAATCAGGGAAAGACCGATGCGGTTTCAGGAGTCAGTATTTCCGTAGGCGGCTTTGCCGATCTGGCTCAGAAGTGTATTGATCAGGCCGCAGGAAAGACAGAAGTGGTCCTTCAGGACGGAACTTATGAGGCTAAGGCAGAGGCGCCGGACAACAACGGCTATACAGATCAGGTGACCATCACAGTCGCAGACGGAAAGATCACAGAAGCGGTATGGGAGTCTGTAGACAGTGACGGAAATAAGAAAAGCGAACAATCTGAAAATGGCCAGTATGTTATGACAGAAGATGGACCTACCTGGGCAGAGCAGTCTCAGGCGCTGGGCAAAGCGCTGGTAGAGAATCAGTCTCTGGGATTTTTGACCATGGACAATCAGGGAAAGACCGACGCGGTTTCAGGAGTCAGCATTTCCGTAGGAGGCTTTGCAGATCTGGCCCAGAAATGTATCGACCAGGCTGCAGGAGTAAAGACAGAAGAAAAGGCGCCCCAGGAAGGCACTCAGGTAGACGGGATTTCCGGCGCTACCATTTCTTCTACGGCGGCTGTTAACGGAATCAATGCTGCCTATGAATTTTTACAGACCATAGACTAAAGGAACGGGGGAACAGAGATGAAATTAAAATATCCGGCAGAAGCTTTTGCTCTGGGTATCGTACTTTTTTCCCGGAACATGGAAGAAGCCTTTGCGGCAGGTATCCTGGTGATCCTGGCGGTGGTTTTTGCGGAATTTCTCAAAAACCTTCTGGAAGGAGCGGTGCCGGTCTGGAGTCTGAGACTTTGCGTGCTCATTGGTACCGGAGCCATTGCCGCCGGCGCCTTTCTCCTGGGCTTTTCTGCCCTGGGGATCAGGGTGGATACCGGAACCTGGATCATGACGGCGGTGATAGGACTTCTGGCAGGAAAGGCGGCTCTCTTCGGAGAACTGGAAGGGGATTACGGCAGTATTTTCTATGAATCCGGGATCTTGTGGGGATTCTGGATCCTCCTGGGGATCGCAAGAGAATTTCTTTCCCAGGGAGAGATCTTCGGCAATCTTCTTTTGGAAAATGCGCCTTTCTTTTCCCAGAGTTTTCAGAGCACGGCTTTCGGTTTCCTGGCTGCAGGCCTGGCTTTGGCCTTTACCAACGGGATCTTAAAGAAGAGATCCTCCGGAACCCAGAGCCTGCTTTTGGTGGTTCCGGCAGTGATCTTTTCCAGACCTTTTGAAATGGTCACTTTCGGGGGCGTGATCGCCTTTATCTGGACGGTAGGCGTTTCCATCCTGCTTTTCCTTTCTGTGGCGCGGATGATCCGGTTCTCAAATGCAGGCCCCCGCTTCCGGGGACTGCCCCTGGAAATGCTTTCTATGAGTTTTATTTATCTGATACTAAGTATCTACTAAAGCGAAAGGACTCTGTCCTGTTTCCTGCTGAGATAGCGGAAAACAGGGAGAGTCCTTTTTTATATTATACGTTATTTCAGATGTCTTAGAAAGCGCTGGGAATATTTTATTGGGACAAAAGGCAGGCCCTTCCTTTATTCCCCCGGGCAACGAGCCAAATGGACATGCCGCGAGGGTCTTTGACTACTGAGATAAGGTAATCTCTTCATCAAAGTTTTCGCTGTAATGGAGCTGATAGTCATCGGTGATAAAGACAGCCTGGACATCGGGCAGACTGTTGACCAGGTCCATGCCTTTTTCCAGTCCCAGAGCGAAACAGGTGGTGCTCAGTCCGTCGCCGTCCACGGATTTATTGGAGATGATGGTGACAGAAACCAGATTGTTGTCATAGGGATATCCGGTGGAAGGATCCAGGATATGGTGATAAAGGACGCCGTCCTGTTCAAAGTACCGCTCGTAAATGCCGGAAGACACTACCGAATCATCAGAGATCTCCATAACAGCTTCTGTTTCGCTCCGGTCTGCGAAAGGCTTCTGGATACCAATGCGGAAAGGCGTTCCATCCGGCCGCTGCCCTACGCAGAGGATATTGCCGCCCAGATCGATGATGGCGCTTTCTACCCCTTCTTCCAGAAGATAATCTTTGATACGGTCAGCAATATAGCCTTTGGCGATGGCTCCCAGATTGATCCCCATGCCTTCTTTTGCAAAACGTATCCGGTTTCCATCTAAAGTAATATCCCGGTAATCCACCAGGGGCAGTGCTGCCTGAATGGCGGCCTCATCAGGTACTTTTCCGTTTCCGGAGGTAAAATCCCACAGGGAAGAAACCGGTTCTATGGCAATGTCAAAGGCTCCGTCAGACAGCTCACAGTAGGAAAGTCCCTGGGAGATCACATCGGCAGTTTTTTCTGACAACTCATAGAACCCATCTTCATCCACAGGGAGTTCCCCATGATTCAACTGATAAATTTCACTGGTCTGGGCAGTAGGGCTGAGAAGAGCGTCATATTCTCTGCAAAGGTCCAGGGCGCCGTCCAGGATTTCCTCGTCCTGGGAATCGTAGAGCGTGACCGTGACAATGGTATTCAGCAGATAATCTGTTTTACTTATAGGCTCCGGTGCTTCTGTCTGACTTTTGCGCTGATACATAAAGGCAAACAGGATCAGGATAAGCAGCAGAACAACTGCGGCCAGAAAGGTCCGCTTACTTTTTATATTCATATAGTCTCCTTCATTTCCACAGATTGATCAATTAGTATACGGGACTTATTTTACGGAATTGGAGAGTTTATGTCAAGAATAGAAAAGTTTATAAAGAATAGTTGACCGATGTTTGACAGAAAGATAATTCTACCTTATAATATATTTACCAAGACAGCCAGAAAGGGAGGTCAAGGCTCCCCGCCCGGCAAAAATCATTGGCTGAAAATAGTCGCCCGTTCTTTACCAGAGGCAGGGCGGCTATTTTTTATGTGTATACGTTAAGATTGCAATAATCAGCAGTGCTATTGAAGTGATTAACTGCAACTCTTCATATGTACTCATAGGCATCCCTCCTGTCCAAGACTCAGGCGGGGAACCACAGCCGCTCTTCTGGCTGCCTGGGTAAATATACCATTTGGAAAATTATAGCATGGCAGTATATCACAAACAAGAAAAATACAAAAATACAGTGAGTGCAGGCATAAGTGGAAATACAGGTGACGAAAATTCCCAGGCATGATAAAATAAACGAATAAGGCAGGAGAGGAGAAAAAGAAGATGTTATGGGCAAGGTTTATTCTTACAGCAGTTATGGGTGTGGTTTTAATGGCCTGGGTGATCTTCTGCGGGATCCAGTTTATACGGCACAGCAGGAAGCTGACTGCCGGAGGAGATTTTGTAGGGCATGTGCGGTGTGAAAAGTGCGGTACAGAGTATACGGTAAAAGCCGGGGACTTTAATAAGGGATTTATGAGCAGGTACCGGAGAGTGACCAGAACAGAGGTCCGTGGCGCTGCTTTTGTGAACAGGCCCTATTATTCCTATTATGCAAAGAAATTTGACTGCCCCTGCTGCGGAAAGAGAAGATACGCCCAGGTTTTGAATATCAATGAGATAAACCGGGATATGAGGGAAAAGACTTTAAAAGCCGGACTCCACTGGCTGCTCCTGATGTTTATAGGAGGTATGCTGATCCTGGTGCTGGCGGGGATCCCCCTTTCTTTGTTCGACAGGGCGTCCCGGCAGCAGGCGGAGGATATGAGACAGCAGCGCTATGAAGAACTGAAGGAACGGTATTTTGGAGAGGACACAGACTGAAAATCAGGAAAGAAGGAACAGGGATCATGGACTTATTTGATTATATGAAAGAACAGAATCTGGAGCAGGAGGCCCCTCTGGCCTCCAGACTGCGGCCCTCCACTTTGGATGAGGTTGTGGGCCAGGAACATATCATTGGAAAGGATAAGCTGCTTTACAGGGCTATCAAAGCGGACAAACTGGGCAGCGTTATTTTTTACGGTCCTCCGGGAACAGGAAAGACTACCCTGGCGAAAGTCATCGCCAATACCACCAGCTCCCGGTTCCGGCAGATCAACGCTACCGTAGCGGGAAAAAAGGACATGGAAGAGGTGGTAAAAGAAGCCCAGGACTATCTGGGTATGTATGGAAAGAAGACGATCCTTTTTATTGACGAGATCCACCGCTTTAATAAGGGGCAGCAGGACTATCTCCTCCCCTTTGTGGAAGACGGCACTCTAATACTGATCGGCGCTACTACAGAAAATCCCTACTTTGAGGTAAACGGGGCTTTGCTCTCCAGATCTATCATCTTTGAGCTGAAACCCCTCACAAAGGAGAATATTGAAACCCTTCTGGACCGGGCGGTGACGGATAAGGAAAAGGGAATGGGAAGCTACAATGCGGTGTTAGAGGAAGATGCCAGGGAATTTCTGGCAGATATTTCCGGAGGAGACGCCAGGGCGGCGCTGAATGCTCTGGAACTGGGTATCCTGACTACCAAAAGAAGGGAAGACGGGAAGATCCATATTGATCTGGAAACGGCCTCCCAGTGTATACAGAAGCGGGTAGTCCGTTACGATAAGACCGGAGACAATCACTATGATACCATCTCCGCTTTTATAAAGAGCATGCGGGGGTCGGATCCTGATGCGGCGGTGTTTTATCTGGCGAAAATGCTTTATGCAGGAGAGGATATTAAGTTTATTGCCAGAAGGATCATGATCTGCGCCGCAGAAGACGTGGGAAATGCAGATCCTCAGGCTCTGGTGGTGGCAGTGGCGGCAGCTCAGGCGGTGGAGCGCCTGGGCATGCCGGAAGCCCAGATCCCTTTAGCACAGGCAGTGACTTATGTGGCCAGCGCCCCTAAAAGCAACGCGGCCTGTATGGCGGTCTTTGACGCTATGGAAGCAGTAAAGACTACGAGGACTACAGTACCTTCCCATCTCCAGGACGCTCATTATAAAGGATCCAAAAAGATGGGACATGGAGTGGGCTATCTGTACGCCCACGATTATCCAGATCATTATGTGGAACAGCAATATATGCCCTCAGAGCTTCTGGGAAGGAAATTTTATCACCCTACGGATAATGGCTATGAGAAAAACATACAGGAATATTTCCGAAAGATCCACAGGGAAAAAGATTGAACCTGTCAGGGTAAAGTGGTAAAATCTGTAGTTAATACTGAGTGTTTTTCAAAACAGAAACGGGGGAAGCAATATGAGTACATTTCGGAAATCCTCAAAATTGGATGATGTCTGCTATGATGTCCGGGGACCGGTGCTGGATGAGGCAAACCGTATGCAGGAGAGCGGGATAGACGTCTTAAAGCTGAATATCGGGAATCCTGCGCCCTTCGGGTTTAGCGCACCGGAGGAAGTAATCCTGGATATGATCTATAATCTTCGGGAATCTCAGGGATATTCGGATTCGAAAGGGATTTTTTCCGCCAGAAAAGCCATTATGCAGTACTGTCAGTTAAAGAACATCCCTGATGTGACCATAAATGACATTTATACAGGAAACGGGGTCAGCGAGCTGATCAGTATCCTGACCCTTGCCCTTCTGAACGACGGAGACGAGATCCTGGTGCCTTCTCCGGATTATCCTCTCTGGACAGGGTGCGTATCTCTGGCAGGAGGAAAACCGGTCCACTATATCTGCGATGAAGAGTCGGACTGGTATCCGGATCTGGAAGATATGAAGAGTAAGATCACAGACAAGACCAAAGCCATTGTGATCATCAACCCCAATAATCCTACCGGGGCGGTTTATCCGGAAGAAATCCTGAGGAAGATCGCAGATATTGCCAGGGAACATGATCTGATGATCTTTTCCGATGAGATTTACGACCGGCTGGTCATGGACGGGATCAAACATACTTCCATTGCTTCTCTGGCTCCGGATCTGTTCTGCATTACTCTCAACGGCCTATCCAAGTCGCATATGGTGGCAGGTTTCCGCGTGGGCTGGATGGTTTTAAGCGGCGCCAAGGACAAGGCCAGGGATTATATAGAAGGATTGAACATGCTGTCTAATATGCGGCTGTGTTCCAATGTACCGGCCCAGTCTATTGTACAGACGGCTCTGGGAGGCTATCAGAGCGTCAATGAGTATCTGGTGCCGGGAGGAAGGATCTATGAACAGAGGGAATATATCTACAAGGCGATCAATGATATTCCGGGACTTTCTGCCGTAAAGCCAAAAGCCGCCTTCTATATTTTCCCGAAGATCGATGTGAAGAAATTTCATATCTATGATGATGAAAAGTTTGCCCTGGATTTTCTCAGAGAAAAGAAAGTCCTGGTAACCCACGGCAAAGGCTTTAACTGGGATAAACCGGATCATTTCCGGATCGTGTATCTGCCCAGAGTGGAGGAACTGAAAACAGCCACAGAAAAACTGGCAGACTTTTTAAAGACCTATCATCAGTAAAACAAAAGAAGAACAGGGAGTGGAATCATGCATTTTTTTAAAAATCATCATCAGGTCAGAGAAGAGGAGCATGATTTTTCTAAGGGAAGCGTAGGGGGAACCATTCTCCGCCTGGCTCTTCCCCTTATCGTGGCCCAGTTTATTAATGTGTTATATAACATTGTGGACCGGATCTATATCGGAAGGATCCCGGGAGCCAGTTCGGCAGCCCTTACAGGAGTAGGGGTTGCTTTTCCTGTTATAACGGCCATCACTGCTTTTTCCAATCTCATCGGAACCGGCGGACCTCCTCTGTGTTCCATTGCCAGGGGCAGAGGAGATGAGGAACGGGCAGAGGGGATCATGGGAACCTCTTTCACTCTTACGCTGATCACAGGCGTTGTTCTGATCCTGGTGGGAATGGCGATCAAAGATCCCCTTCTCTATGCCCTGGGAGCCAGCGACGCTACCTTTGGCTATGCAGACGACTATATCAGCATTTATCTGCTGGGAACAGTCTTTGTTATGATCAGCCTGAGTATGAACGGCTTTATCAACTGCCAGGGCTTTGCCAGGACCGGTATGCTTACGGTGCTCATCGGAGCTTTGATCAATATAGTGCTGGATCCGGTTTTTATTTTTGTCTTTGGCATGGGTGTGAAGGGAGCGGCCATTGCCACAGTGATCTCCCAGGCAGTTTCCGCCATATGGGTGGTAAAATTCCTTACAGGAAAACATACCCTTCTTAAGATCCGGCTTTCCAGGATGAAGATGAACCTGGGATATGTAAAAGAGATCCTGGCCCTCGGCCTTTCCGGATTTATCATGGCGGCCACCAACTGCGGCGTGCAGATTGTCTGCAATGTAACTCTCCAGTCTTTTGGGGGAGACGCCTATGTGGCGGTTATGACGATTGTAAATTCTGTCCGGGAAGTGCTCAGTGTTCCGGTAAACGGTCTTACCCAGGGATCTCAGCCTGTGATCGGATTTAATTACGGCGCCGGGGAATACCGGCGGGTGAAGTCAGGGATCAAGGTTATGGCGGCTATCGGCATCGTCTATACCACGCTGGCATGGGTCATCACCCTGCTGATACCAGGAGTCTTTATCGCCATGTTTAACGGCGGGGAGGAACTGATGAAGATCGGCGTGCCTTCCATGCGGATCTATTTCTTCGGATTCTGCTTTATGTCTCTGCAGTTTGCGGGACAGAGTGTGTTTACCGGGCTGGGAAAGGCAAAACACGCCATTTTCTTTTCTCTGCTGAGAAAAGCGGTGATCGTGATCCCTCTGACCTTGCTGCTGCCTCATGTGGCGGGGTTGGGGGTAAACGGAGTTTTCCTGGCAGAGCCGATCTCCAATTTTATCGGAGGCACCGCCTGCTTTGTCACCATGCTCTGCGTAATGTGGCCGGCCTTATCCGAAGAAAAAGAGCGGGAAGTAAAAAGAAAAAAACAGATGGGATAGGAAGAGATTATGGATCAGTTAGAAAAATACAGAGAAGAACTTATGGCCTGCAATGAAAAAATCCTGGAAGGACTGCTCAGGCGTAATGCCGTAGTGGAAGGGTTGATGGCCTATAAAGAAAAAAATAATATGCCTATGCTCCAGCCGGAGCAGGAAGAACGGCAGCGTATCTGGCTGGAGAAAAAGCTGGAAGGATACAGACATAAACAGGAAGTGGAAGATGTCTTTCAGGCAATCCTCAAAAGCAGTAAAAAGATACAGGCCAGAAAGCTGTTTTCCTATAATATCGTCCTGATCGGTTTTATGGGATCCGGGAAATCCACCATTTCCGAATACCTTCATACGCTCTTTGACATGGAGATCATTGAAATGGATCAGATGATCGCTCAGAGAGAAGGGATGAGTATTTCCGATATTTTTGAGACCAGGGGAGAAGAATACTTCCGAAATCTGGAGACCAGCCTCCTTATTGAAATGCAGGAGCGGACCAATGTGGTGATCTCCTGCGGCGGCGGCGTTCCCCTGAGAGAGCAGAACGTAGTGGAGATGAAGAAAAACGGGAGAGTGGTACTTCTGACCGCCAGCCCGGAGACGATCCTGGAGCGGGTGAAAGACAGTCATGAGCGTCCGCTGCTGGAAAATAATAAGAACACAGAATTTATTGCCGGACTGATGGAAGCCCGGCGGGAAAAATACCAGGCGGCAGCAGACATTATCGTGGCTACAGACGGCAAGACAGAACTGGAGATCTGCGAGGAACTGGTAAAGAAGCTGCTGGATCTGGACAGGAAGGAAAGGTGAAAAATATGGAAAAGAGAATATCAGGATATACAGGTTTAATGGGATTATTTGGTTCGCCTGTAGGCCATTCCGCTTCACCGGAAATGTATAATTTCTGTTTCCAGCATGACGGACTGGACTATGCTTACCTGGCTTTTGACGTAAAAGCCGAAGATATGTCCGAGACGATAAATACCATACGCCTGCTGAAAATGAGAGGCGGAAATTTTACCATGCCCTGTAAGAATATCGCGGCGAAGCTGATGGATCGTTTATCTCCGGCTGCTGAGCTGATCGGGGCCTGCAATGCTTTTGTCAACGAGGAAGGTGTACTTACCGGCTATATTACAGATGGTATCGGATTTGTGAAAAATTTAAAAGAGCATGGAGTAGAAGTAAAAGGGAAAAAAGTTCTGGTTTTAGGCGCAGGGGGCGCCGCTACGGCCATTCAGGTCCAGCTTGCCCTGGAAGGAACGGAAGAAATCCATATTTTTAACCGGCAGGATGAATTCTATGACAGAGCTCTGGATACCCAGAGAAAACTGAAAGAAAAGGTTCCAAAGTGCAGGGTGACCGTAGACCGGCTGGAGGACAAAGAAAAGCTGCAAAAAGCAGTGGCAGAAGCGGATATCCTGGCGAATGCCACTATCGTAGGAATGAAGCCGGATCTTCATGAAGAGACTCTGATCCCAAAGGAATGGCTGAGAAAGGATCTGGTAGTGGCAGATATTGTTTACAATCCGGAAGTTACCAGAATGCTGAAAGAAGCCGGGGAAGCCGGCTGCCAGACCATCGAAGGAAAAGGTATGATGCTCTGGCAGGGAGCAGAGAACTACCTGCTCTTTACAGGAAAAGAAATGCCGGTGGAGGCATACCGAAAATACTTAAAAACAAAAACTGTATAGAAATTTTAAATCTTTTGAAGGCGCTGTCACATTAGCCAAAATCGAGAAGATTTATACATTTTATTCCCGCGAGGGTTTAATACCCCGATGCTTGCATCGCTGCTGATTTGATGCAAGCATCGGGGTATTTGACTGCTCAGTCTAAAATGTATAAATATTCTTGAAATATGTCTAATGTGACAGCGCCTTTAAAGATGCGATGCGGACAGCCGCCGCCATGCCGCCGTCTCCATAGGTAGGGTGTTCCAGGAAATCACCGGAGGCTTTGCTCAGAGTCTGATTTTTTTCTATTCCATGGCAGATTTCTTCTTCCCAGCCCCCAAGTCTGGACATGGAGATGGATTCGATACCCAGTATGGCCTGGACCATGTGCTCCTGATAGGCTGCTTTGTGTTTATGGATAAGAAAATCCATCAGTTCCAGGCGCTTTTCCATGCTTCTCACGTTAAAGGAGGCAGGAGCAGTCCGGTAGTCGATCAAAGCTTCCTCCAGGATCCCGATGTGTGCGTCAGAGCTGGTTTCCAGCATACTGAGAAAGAAATCCCAGTCCTCAAAGCCGGAGCGCATAGACGCATCATAGCCTCCGCACTGTTTCCAGATTTTCCGGCGGAGTATGTGAGTGGCAGGACAGCAGTTCCGGGAAAGAAAGGCGGTAATACCGCCTCCCTGAGGACGGACGACAGCGTCAAGAACACCAAAGGTATGAAGCCAGGAAGAGGCAGCAGTCATAGAAGGGTCCTTTCTCAGCAGACCGCTGACTTTTTCAATATAGGACGGTTCCAGCCGGTCATCTCCATCCAGTACCAGCACCATAGGGCTCTGAGCCTTGCGGATACCGGCGTTTCTGGCGGCAGATACCCCGCCGTTGGGCTGACGGAGGATCTCTATGGGAACGGACCAATTAGCGTCCGATTCAATCTGTTTCAATATACAAATGGAATCCTTATCTGTTGAGCCGTCATCTACGAGAAGGATCCTGGCAGGCGGCAGGGTCTGTTCACATAAAGACTGAACTGCTTCCAGGACCATAGTTCCCTGATTAAAACTGGTAACCACCGCTTCCACATCTTCCGCCGCCGAAGGCCTGTTCTTATTAAAATCTCCCATAATACCCCTCCAAACCAAAAAAATATAATGTCAGTATACCACAAGCAACGAGCCAGATAAATATTTATATTTATATTTATATTTATATGGCGACTGCCAGTGATACTAGTACAGTGGATAATAAATAACCAGCCATATCACTTGCCTGATTTTTCATCTGCGGCGTTGTCGTCAATCGACGTAGCCACCGCTACGCCTCATTCCTCCGCCTTGCATATGAAGAAATCATTCTGCGTGATATAGCTATT
>DWUY01000071.1 GCA_019120515.1 Candidatus Blautia avicola
AGAAGACCGGTATCTCTGGAACCTATGAATCCTTATGAGAGAAGGATCATTCATTCTGCCCTTCAGGGAAATCGTTATGTGGAGACCTACAGCGAAGGAAATGAACCATATCGTCATGTAGTAGTAAAACTGAAAAACAGATAGTAGCATAATAATAGTGGATTATTCTAGGTGAAAGCGTGAATAAGAGAGATTCTTTGGCGCTTTCACCTTTTTTCATGATAACATCTTGTTTATACTGTATCTGAAAAGAAAGGAGAGAAAAATATGGCAAAGACCATAGCGGCTATTGCCACAGCTCTGGCGGCTTCAGGGATCGGAATCGTAAGGATCAGCGGTCCCCAGAGCAGGGAAATAACAAGCAGGATCTACCGTTCTAAGGGAGGAAAAAAAGATATCCGTAAAGTTCCTTCCCATACGATAAATTATGGATTTATCCAGGATGGGGAAGAAACGATAGATGAGGTTCTGGTAATGGTCATGGACGGACCAAGAAGTTATACAGGTGAAGATACTGTAGAGATCGACGGTCATGGAGGCGTCCTTGCCATGCGAAAGATCCTGGATACTGTGATCAAATACGGCGCCAGTCCCGCCGAGCCCGGAGAATTTACTAAAAGGGCTTTTTTAAACGGCAGGATAGATCTTTCTCAGGCTGAGGCAGTGATCGATGTGATCAACGCGAAAAATGAATATGCCCTGAAAAGCTCTGTGAGCCAGCTGAAAGGAAATATCCAGAAGGCTATCCGGGAAATCCGGGAGGCGATCATTTATCAGATCGCCTATATTGAGTCGGCGCTGGATGATCCGGAGCACATTAGTATTGACGGATATGGAGAAACACTGTATAAAGAAGTTAAGAAGCAGGAAGAGAAGATCGACAGGCTCCTGCTCAGTGTAAAAGAGGGAAAACTGGTAAAAGAGGGCATCAAAACCGTGATCGTAGGGAAACCCAATGCGGGGAAATCTTCTCTTTTAAATACCCTTTTGGGGGAGGAAAGAGCGATCGTTACAGATATAGCGGGAACCACCAGAGATATCCTGGAAGAGACTATCCTGCTCCATGGGATATCCCTGCGGATCATCGATACTGCGGGAATCCGGGATACGGAAGATGTGGTGGAAAAGATCGGCGTGGAAAAGGCCATCGATTCTGCAAAAGACGCGGATCTGGTGCTTTTTGTGGTGGATTCTTCGATTCCTCTGGATGAGAATGACAGAGAGATCATGGAGCTTTTAAAGGATAAAAAGGCTATTGTGATCCTGAATAAAGCAGATCTGGAGCAGGTAGTGACAGAAGGAGAGTTACGGGAGATCACTGCTCATCCTATTGTGTCTGTATCCGCAAAGGAAGAACAGGGGATCGATCTTCTGGAGGATCAGATAAAGGAACTGTTTTTCCAGGGAGAGCTGGCTTTTAATGATGAGATCTACATTACTAACGCCCGCCATAAAGCGGCTTTAGAGGAAGCCAGGAAGAGTTTGGAAATGGTGGAAAATAGTATTGAGATGCAGATGCCGGAGGATTTCTTTTCCATAGATCTGATGAACGCTTATGAAGCCCTCGGAAGCATTATCGGGGAAGCTGTGGGAGAAGATCTGGTAAATGAAATTTTTTCCAAATTCTGCACCGGAAAATAGGAGAGTTATCCACAAAAGCTTATAAAAATGTGAGTAATATCCACAGAAAAACATAAAAATGTGGAATCATCCATCTATATAAACAGAAAGGATTCAGGAAAATGAAGGTACTGGAAGAAAGTTATGATATTGCTGTGGTAGGAGCGGGACATGCAGGCTGCGAGGCGGCTCTGGCCTGCGCCCGGCTGGGGCTGGAGACGATCATGTTTACCGTCAGTGTGGACAGTATCGCTCTTATGCCCTGCAAT
The DNA here is from genome assembly GCA_019120515.1 of Candidatus Blautia avicola. Taxonomy (GTDB): domain Bacteria; phylum Bacillota; class Clostridia; order Lachnospirales; family Lachnospiraceae; genus Blautia; species Blautia avicola. The sequence continues at coordinate 1,890 of DWUY01000071.1, forward strand.
CCTAATATAGGGGGAAGCTCCAAGGGACATCTGGTAAGAGAGGTAGACGCCTTAGGGGGAGAAATGGGGAAGAATATTGACAAGACCTTTATACAGTCGAAGATGCTGAACGTATCCAAAGGACCGGCAGTCCATTCGCTTAGAGCCCAGGCAGATAAACATGCGTATACAGAGGAGATGAGAAAAACTCTGGAGAATACGGACCATCTTACCATCCGCCAGGCGGAGGTGACAGAGCTTCTAGCGGAAGACGGGGTCATAAAAGGGGTTAAGACCTATTCAGGAGCCGTCTACCATACAAAAGCGGTGGTACTGTGTACAGGGACCTACTTAAAGGCCAGATGTATCTACGGAGACGTGAGCAATTATACAGGGCCAAACGGTCTTCAGGCGGCAAATTATCTTACAGATTCCCTGAAAAAGCTGGGGATCGAGATGTACCGGTTTAAGACCGGAACCCCGGCCAGGATTGATAAGAGGAGCATTGATTTTTCCAAGATGGAAGAGCAGTTCGGAGATGAGAGAGTGGTTCCTTTTTCCTTCTCCACAGATCCGGAAGATGTGCAGATCGATCAGATTTCCTGCTGGCTTACCTATACCAATGAGAAGACCCATGAGATCATCCGGGAAAATCTGGACCGCTCTCCTTTATTTTCCGGTATGATCGAGGGAACAGGTCCCCGTTATTGTCCTTCCATTGAGGATAAAGTGGTAAAATTCGCGGATAAGAACCGGCATCAGGTATTTATTGAGCCGGAAGGACTTTATACCAATGAAATGTACATCGGCGGTATGTCCAGCTCTCTTCCTGAAGACGTCCAGTATGAAATGTACCGCTCCGTAAAGGGACTGGAAAACGCCAGGATCGTGCGGAACGCTTATGCCATAGAATATGACTGTATTAACGCCAATCAGCTTTACCCTACCCTGGAATTTAAGAAGATCAAAGGGCTTTTCTCAGGGGGGCAGTTTAACGGAAGTTCAGGCTATGAGGAAGCGGCCGCCCAGGGACTGGTGGCGGGGATCAATGCGGCTATGGAAGTCCTGGGAAGAGAAATGCTGGTATTGGACCGTTCAGAATCCTATATCGGCGTGCTGATCGACGACCTTGTGACGAAAGAAAACCATGAACCTTACCGTATGATGACCAGCCGGGCAGAGTACAGGCTTCTTCTGCGCCAGGATAATGCAGATCTCCGTCTCAGGGAAAAAGGATATCAGGTAGGTCTGGTGACCAGGGAACAGTATGAGTATGTACTCTGGAAGAAAGAGAAGATACAAGAAGAAAAAGAAAGGATGGAGCATGTTCATGTAGGGGCTACCCAGGAAGTTCAGGAGCTTTTAAAGGAACATGGAAGCACCCTGCTGAAAAACGGTATTTCTCTGGCAGATCTGATCAGAAGGCCGGAGCTGTCCTATGATATTGTGGCTCCTCTGGATAAGAACCGGCCCCAGCTTCCCCAGGACGTCAGGGATCAGGTAAACATTAACATTAAGTATGAAGGCTATATAAAGAGACAGGAAAAGCAGGTAGAAGGCTTTAAAAAGCTGGAGAAGAAAAAACTTCCTCAGGATCTGGACTACAGCCGGATCAGCGGTCTTCGCATAGAAGCCAGACAGAAGCTGGAGCAGTTTCGGCCGGTTTCCATAGGACAGGCGTCCAGGATCGCGGGAGTTTCCCCGGCAGATATATCCGTGCTTCTGGTATATATGGAAACATACAGAAGAACAGCAGGTAAAGGAGAAAAAGAATGAGTTATGATTTGTCCATTTTAAAAGAGGGGATCCGGGAATACGGCGTTACCCTGACAGACCGGCAGGAAGAGCAGTTTATGAGATACTACCAGCTGCTGGTACAGTGGAATGAGGTTATGAACCTGACTGCTATTACAGAGTTCGATCAGGTGCTTTTAAAGCATTTTGCAGACAGCCTGTCTATAGCAGAAACCCTGGATATGGGAAAAATCCATTCCTGCATTGATGTGGGCACCGGAGCCGGATTTCCGGGGATCCCTTTAAAGATCGCTTTTCCTCATCTGAAGGTAACTCTTCTGGATTCTCTGAATAAAAGGCTGAATTTTTTAAATGAGGTCATAGGTGAACTGGGGCTGGAGAAAATCCGCACGGTGCATTTAAGAGCGGAAGAAGGGGGAAAAAAGCCGGAGCACCGGGAAAAATATGATCTTGCCGTATCCAGGGCAGTTTCCCGTCTGTCGGTACTCTGTGAATACTGTATGCCTTATGTGAGAAAAGGGGGATATTTTGTTTCTTATAAGGCAGGACAGGCAGAAGAGGAGATCAAAGAGGGAAAGAAGGCTATCGCTGTCCTGGGAGGAAAGCTGACAAAGACAGAGAATTTTCATCTTTGCAATACAGATATGGAACGGACCCTTGTGGTGATAAAAAAGGTGAAGGATACACCGAAAAAATATCCCAGAAAGCCGGGAACGCCGGCAAAGGAACCTCTTGGATCGGAAAAGTAACAGTGCTTTAAATAGAAGAATAGGAGGGTATTTTTATGGCAAAGTACAAATGTAATGTATGCGGGTATGTTTTTGACGAGGAGGAACAGGGGATTCCTTTTTCTGAGCTGAAGGAATGTCCGGTCTGTCATCAGCCGGCTTCAGCTTTCTCTGTTTATGAGGAGATCCCCCAGGTAAAGAGAGAGGAGAAAAAGGAGGAGAGCCTGGATTATCCCAGGGAGTTTGCAAGAGAAGATGAAAGCTGCCGGTATATGAAAGAAATCCATGAGATGGCAGTTACGGGGAAAAGCATTCATGCGGCCATGGGAACCAGACTGCCTATGCCTTCCTGGGAGGATATCCTGATCCTGGGAGCCCAGCTGGATCCTATGCCTTTAGATGAGCATGCTCAGGTAGATACAATCACCGTTATCGGAAAGCATGCTAAGAAACCTCTGATCCTGGAAAATCCGGTGTATATTTCCCATATGTCCTTCGGCGCTCTCTCAAGAGAGGCAAAGATCGCTCTGGCAAAGGGATCTGCTCTGGGAAAAAGCGCCATGTGTTCCGGCGAAGGGGGGATCCTGCCGGAGGAGATGGCGGCGGCAGATAAGTACATATTTGAGTATGTGGGGAATCTTTACAGCGTTACCCCGGAAAATCTGAGAAATGCAGACGCCATTGAGATCAAGATCGGCCAGGGAACAAAACCGGGAATGGGAGGTCATCTTCCCGGAGAAAAGGTTACCCAGGAGATCGCAAAGATCCGGAATAAGCCTGCAGGCCAGGAAATAACAGCGCCTTCCAGGTTCCCCGGGATAAATACGAAGGAGGACTTAAAATGCCTTGTAGCCCAGCTTAAAATGGCTTCAGAAGGCCGTCCGGTAGGCGTAAAGATCGCAGCAGGAAGGATTGAGAAAGATCTGGCTTTCTGTGTGTATGCAGAGCCTGATTTTATCACGATAGACGGAAGAGGAGGAGCTACAGGTTCCTCTCCTCTGATGCTCCGGGATTCAGCCAGTGTGCCTACTATATACGCTCTTTACAGAGCCAGAAAATATCTGGACAGCATAGGCTCTGACATCAGCCTGATCATCACCGGCGGTCTTCGTGTATCTTCAGATTTTGCAAAAGCCATCGCCATGGGAGCTGACGCAGTGGCTGTCGCTTCCGCGGCCCTGATAGCTTTAGGATGTCAGCAGTACCGGATCTGCGGCACAGGCATGTGTCCCGTAGGAGTAGCCACCCAGGATCCGGAGCTGAGAGCCAGACTGAAAGGAGAAGCCGGGGCCAGGAGAGTAGGAAATTTCCTCAATACTTCCCTGGAAGAACTGAAAATGTTCTCCCGTATCACCGGCCACCAAAACCTCCACGACCTGTCCACAGAAGACCTGTGCACGATAAACAGAGAAATCAGCGAGCACACAGATATTCCTCACGCTTAACGAATGTAACATAGATATTGGCATCAGTCAGCTAAAAAGTTATGTAAACGATTTATGTAAATAATATATATACAAATCACACAAACCTATACTGTGAAGCAAAACCTACCCTCCAGAGAAAACCAGGGAACTGCTTCACCATGTACAAGAAAACCAGAAGGGGACTGCTTTATGCGAATTTGCATGGAGCTGCCGTATGAAACATATATCAGGAATATTTATACATTTTATGCGAATT
>DWUY01000072.1 GCA_019120515.1 Candidatus Blautia avicola
CAGGTTCTGTAGTATGCCAGTATCCTACAAGAGGAGTATAACAACAAAGAAAGAAGAAGCGAAAGTTTATCTGAGAAAGGGTTTCATAACCCCATCGGTGCCTTTCGCAGAAAGGTGGTTTATAAAAATGAGAATTATCAAAGCCAGAGATTACGAAGATGTAAGCAGAAAAGCTGCCAATATTATCTTTTCTGTAATGACAGAGAAGCCTGACTGTGTCATGGGTCTGGCCACGGGTTCCAGCCCGTTGGGTATTTACAAAGAACTGGTCCGCCATTATCAGGAGGGGGATCTGGATTTTTCCCGGGTCACGACAGTAAACCTGGACGAATACAGAGGACTGGACAGGGAAAATCCACAGAGCTATGCGTATTATATGAGAGAGAATTTCTTTTCCAAGGTGAATATCCGTTTGGAAAAAACTTTTCTTCCTGACGGAACACAAGAAGACAGACAGAAAGCCTGTGAGGAATATGATCAGATACTTTCCCAGGCGGGACAGCAGGATATCCAGCTTCTTGGAATCGGTCATGATGGTCACATTGGTTTTAACGAGCCTGCAGATCATTTTCCAAAAGGGACACACTGTGTAGATCTGGCAGAATCTACCATTGAGGCAAATGCCAGATTTTTTGAAAGTCAGGACCAGGTTCCGATGCAGGCATATACCATGGGGATACAGAGTATCATGTCCGCAAAACGGATCCTGATGGTAGCCAATGGAAAAGAAAAGGCCCGGATCCTGAAACAGGCATTTCAAGGACCTGTTACTCCTCAGGTTCCGGCTTCTATCCTTCAGCTTCATCCTCAGGTGATCCTGGTGGCAGACGAAGAAGCTCTGTCAGAGATGGAAAACTGCTGACCATGTACTTTAAAAAATAAAGCTATTTTCAATAATATCATAGATTTCAGATCTTCCAGTATTTACTTCCTGGACATTTCTATCCCGGGCTGCAGTGATCCGGTTACTGCAGCCCGATTTTTTTGGAACCCCAGCGGAGCGGCTGTCATCCCCTCGGGTCCTCACACACATTTCTCTTTCAGATCCAGTCTTTAGAATTGTTAAGGTTTCCTTCAGGATCTATTTAGATTTCCCTGTCACAATAGGCTCATCAAAGAAAATATCTTTGAAATACAATAAGAAAAGGAGCTGGAAAAATGGCAGCTGGAAAAACAGGAAAAGGAATTGTAAAAAAAGGTATGATATTCTGCGTGGCAGGGGTGATGGCTCTGGGAATGATCGCCTGCACGGGAGGAAAGAACGGAGGAGCCCAGGAAGCTCAGCCGAAGACTAAAACAGAATCCACACAGACCCAGGAGAAAAAAGAAGATAAAGATCAAAAGAAACAGGATGCACAGGAGGACAAAAACAAACAGGATCCGAATGTGAAAGAAGATCAGGAAAATAAAGAAAACAATACCCAGGGATCCGGGCAGACAGAAAAAACCGGAGAAGGGGAAAACGCCGGCAGTCAGGAGCAGCAGAAAGCTGGAGAAAAAACAGAAGAAAAATCTGGAGAAAAGACGGACAGTAAGACTGGGAAAAAACAGTCCAAATCTCAAAAGAGCAAAACCTCTGCAAGCGCAAAAAAGAGCACGCAAAAGAAAGGAACAGGTAAAAAAACACAGAAATCTAATAAGAGCAAAGGAAAAAACAGCACAGTAAGAAAGAATTCTTCAAAGAAAAATTTTATGTAGGTATCTGAGATGAAAAATATATTGGAGTATTTAGAAAGGACTGTGGAAAAATATCCCGGCAGGACGGCAGTGGAAGATGATAAGGAGTCCCTTACCTGGAAGGGACTGGCGGATCTGTCCAGGAGGATCGGAACCGCCGCAGGGAAAAGGATAGCCTCCGGAGATCCGGTAGTGATCCTGGCGCCGAAAAGTCCTCTTGCCCTGGCGGCTATGTTCGGAGTGGTCTATGGAGGAGGATTTTATGTAAACGGAGACCCGGCTCTTCCGCCCCGGCGGCTGAAAGAAATTTTCCGGGTGCTCCAGCCAAAGCTGGTCCTGCTCCGGCCGGAGGAGATCCCTCTTATCCGGCAGGCAGGCTACACAGGAGACTACTGTCTGCTCCATGAGGCGGCAGAGGAAGAGCCGGACCTGGAATTGCTGGAAAGACGGCGGAAAGAAAGCCGCGGCGAGGATATCCTCTATGGGATCTTTACTTCTGGTTCTACAGGAACTCCCAAAGGGATCGCAGTAAGCCACCAGGCGGTCATAGATTTTATCACCCATTTTACGGAGATTTTCGGGATTGATGAAAAGGACCGGATCGGAAACCAGGCCCCTTTTGACTTTGATGTGTCTGTAAAGGATATTTATTCTGCCGTAATGACAGGAGCGGCTCTGGTGCTGATCCCCAGGCATCTGTTTTCTGTTCCGGCGGCTCTTTTAGACTACATATGTGAGAAAAAGGCCACAGTGCTGATCTGGGCGGTATCGGCCCTGACTCTGATCTCTTCTCTGGGGGGATTTAAGTACAGGATCCCCTCAGATGTGAGGAAGGTCATGTTCAGCGGCGAGGTTATGCCGGCAAACCAGCTGGCCTGCTGGCAGGAGGCCCTGCCGGAAGCAGAGTTTGTGAATCTTTACGGCCCTACAGAGATCACCTGTAACTGTACCTATCATCCGGTGCAGAAAGTCCCCGGGGAGGGAGAGAAACTTCCTATAGGCAGAGCCTTTCCCGGACGGAGGGTTTTCCTTTTAAGTGAGGAAGGCGGGGAGATAAGGGAGCCGGAACAGACCGGGGAGATCTGCGTGGCAGGAGAATCCCTTTCTCTGGGATATTATCATGATCCACAAGAGACTGAAAAAAGTTTTCAGGAGAGGATTTCTCCGGAAGGTAAAAAGGAACGATACTACAGGACCGGAGATATGGGATATCTGGGAAAGGACGGGAATCTGTATTTTTCAGGAAGAAGAGATTTCCAGATCAAATTCAACGGACACCGGATAGAACTGGAAGAAATGGAAAGGGTCCTGGATCGGATGCCGGGGATAGAAAAAAGCTGTTGTGTTACAGATCAGAGAAAAACCTGTCTGGCAGCCTTCTATATGGGAGAGGCAGACCCGGGAGAGATCCGGCTTTGGATGAAAAAGAGGCTTCCCGGCTATATGGTGCCCCGGAAGATCTTTCAGACAGAAAGGCTTCCGCTTACGAAAAATGGGAAAACAGACCGAGGAGCGCTGCAAAAAAGACTGGAGGGCAGAAGATGACCAGAGAAGAGATACTGATCCGGGGTGCGGAAAAATATGGGACGCCCCTGTATATTTTTGACATAGACCAGGCGGCAAAACAGGTAAGGAGCTTCAGGGAGATCCTGGGAGAAAATACAGGATTGTGTTTTGCCATGAAGGCAAATCCTTTTCTGGTAAAACAGATGGCGGGGCTGACAGACCGGATCGAGGTATGCTCCATGGGAGAGTTTTATATCTGCCGGGAAATAGGGATACCAGGGGAGAAAGTTTTTATCTCCGGGGTGGTGAAGAAAAAAGAGGACATCAGGCAGATCCTGGATCATTACCAGGGAAAATGTCCCTGCAATGTAGAATCTCTCAGCCAGTTTTCCGCTATGGCACAGTGGAGCGAGGAGAACAAAAAGCCAGTTTCCCTTTATCTCAGGCTGGCGGGAGACAGCCAGTTCGGCATGGAGGAAAAAGCTATACGCAAGCTTATCAGGAACAGAGATGTCTGGCCTTATGTAAAGATCCGGGGGATCCATTATTTTTCCGGAACTTTGAAAAAGCCCGGGAAGATGGAAAAGGAACTGGAGTTCCTGGACCGTTTTCTTGGTGAGCTGGAAGAAGACTGTGGATTTTTTGCAGAGGAGCTGGAATATGGACCGGGGCTTTCTGCGGCCTATTTTCAGGGACAAGAGGACCGGACTTTAGAGGATCTTAGGCTGCTTTTCCAGGCCATTGGCAGGATGCGGTGGAAGGGCAGGGTAGTCCTGGAAATGGGAAGGGCCTTTGCGGCTTCCTGCGGAACCTATCTTACCAGAGTAGAAGATCTGAAGAAAAATAATGGGAAGAATATCTGTCTTACAGACGGAGGAATCCATCAGCTCCACTATGACGGACAGATCAGAGGAATGTACCATCCTAAAATCCGTGTCCTGCCGGAAGCGCCGGGGAAAGAAAAGGAATGGAACGTATACGGATCTCTGTGTACGGTCCATGATCTGCTAATCCAGAGAATTCCCTTAAAGGGAGTGAAAAGAGGCAGTATCCTTGCTTTTTTGAATACCGGGGCCTATTCCCATATGGAGGGCATGGCATTGTTTCTCAGTCATGAGCTGCCGGCGGCAGTATTTTACAGCAGAGAAAAAGGATGGAAGCTGGTCCGCCGGGAGCAGCAGACTTATATATGGAATATGGAGGATGACAATGGAAAAATTAATGGCTATTCTGAATGATATCGACGACAGTATCCAATGGGAAAAAGAGCAGGGACTGATCGACAGGAGGCTTCTGGATTCATTTGGAGTGATCTCTCTGGTTTCTGAGCTGGAAGACTGCTATTCCATCGAGATCGAGGCGGGAGAAATGGTGCCGGAGAACTTTAATTCTGTGGAAGCTATCTATACCATGGTACAGAGACTGCAGGAGAAATAGAGATGTCATACCATGATCCGGTGTATTTATTTTTGTTTCTGCCGGCGGTGCTGCTGGTATATCAGTTGACGCCCAGAAAGAAAAGATGGCTGCTGCTTTTGCTGGCAGGATATCTTTTTTTCTGGACCATCAGCGGAAAACTGGTGCTGTATCTGATAGGGACCACCTTGTTTACCCATTATATCGGCCTGTGGCTGGAATTATTAAAAAAGAGCTGCGCCGAGCGGCTGGAAAGAGAAAAAAGCCTGAATGCGGACAGCAATAAAAGCAGTGAAAAAAACCGGCCAGAGACCGGAGAAAAGGCTGTCCGGGAAGAATACAGAAAAAAACAAAGACTGGTGCTGACGCTGGGAGTCTGTGTACTGCTGGGAGTGCTGGGCTGTCTGAAATATTTTAATTTCTTTGCCAGAAATGCCAACCTGCTTTTGGAACAGGCCGGGCAGGGAAGTCTTTTTCAGGTCAAAAACCTTCTCCTTCCTATAGGGATCTCTTTCTATACCCTGCAGGCCGTGGGTTACATGGCAGATGTATACTGGGAAAAGATCCCCGCCCAGAGACATCTTGGAAAGTTGGCCCTGTTTCTGGGATTTTTCCCTCAGATCATGGAAGGCCCCATCAGTATGTACGGACAGACCGGGGAAGCTCTGTGGAAGGGAGAGGATCTCAGGGGAGAGAACCTGTCTGCAGGGAGCGGCCGGATCCTGTGGGGACTGTTTAAAAAGATGATCGTTGCCGACCGGCTTTATGTGCTGGTGAAGGCGGTCTTTGAACATTATCAGGACTACAGCGGGAGCATTGTGGCTTTTGCCGCTATTGCCTATACCCTTCAGCTATATATGGAATTTTCCGGCTGTATGGATATTGTTATAGGAAGCGGACGGCTTTTCGGGGTAAGGCTTCCGGAAAATTTCTGCCGCCCATTTGCTTCCAGAAACGCAGCGGAATTCTGGAGGCGATGGCATATCACTCTGGGCGCATGGCTGAAGACCTACGTGTTTTATCCGGTATCCGTATCCCGGCTGGTAAAGAAATGGAACCGGTTTGGAAAAAAACATCTGGGGAAATATCTTACCAGGCTGGGAGCAACGGCTCTGTGTCTTTTCCCGGTATGGCTCTGCAACGGTCTGTGGCATGGAGCAAGCTGGAATTATATTTTCTACGGTATGTATTATTTTGCCATACTCCTGGCCGGCGCGGCTTTAGAACCGGCGCGTATCCGGGCGATCCGGTTCTTTCATATAAATGAGAAGGCTCTGTACTGGCAGATCCCCTGTATTTTGAAGACCTGGGTGATCATTTTTACGGGAGAGCTTTTTTTCCGGGCAAACGGCCTGAAGGCGGGAATGACCATGTTTTTCAGTATCTTCCGGGACTTCAGGCTTTCTGTCCTGTGGGATGGGACTCTCCTGGATTTCAGCCTGGACAAAGGGGATTATCTGGTGATCTGTGCAGGGGTTCTCATTGCGGCGGGGATAGGAATCATAAAAGAAAGGAATCTGCTGAAGGGAAAAGGTCTTCAGGATATGCGCACCCCTGTTCGGTGGGCGGTATATTACGGCCTGATCCTGTCGGTCCTTATATTCGGAGCTTATGGGATCGGTTATCAGCAGGTGGATCTGATCTATGCGGGATTTTAAGAAAAATACAGGAAAATGGGGAAGAACCCTGCTGTTCTTTCTGATCCTGGCCGTTCTTCTCGGAGGGATATCCCGGAAGATAGCAAAGACGGCGGAGGATCAGGAAAAATGGGTCCATTACCGGAATAAAAGCGCCCTTCTCCTTGAAAAGGAACAGAAAAATACCATAGATGTGATGATCCTGGGAGACAGCCTCAGCTATACCTCCTTTTCCCCCATGCAGATGTGGAATGAATACGGGATCCCGGCTTTTGTAGGGGGACAGTCCGGACAGAATATCCAGGAGAGTTATTATATGCTGAAGAAAGCTTTTAAAAATCAGAAGCCCCGGCTGGTGATCCTGGAGACCAACGTACTCTTCCGGCCCCAGAAGGGAGCTTCAGGGCTTACCATGACCCTGGCTGCGGCGGGCAGCTACTATTTTCCTATGTTTACCTATCATGATATCTGGAAATCTATTCTTACCGGAAAAGAGTATCCTGAGGAAAACTATAAAGGCTTCCAGTTCCGGGAGGTCACAAATCCGTACCGGGGCGGAGCATATATGAAAGAAACTGCGGCAAAAGAAAAGATCAGCCGGACTGTGGAGGACTATCTGGAAAAGATCCGGTCTTTGTGCCGGAAAAATCAGGCGGAGCTGGTCCTGGTAAGCACCCCTTCCCCCCTGAATTATAATTACAGGAAATATAATACCCTGAAAGCATATGCGGAGCAAAGGGAAATCCCATATGAAGATATGAATCTGAAAACCCAAGAGCTGGGCATAGACTGGGAAAAGGACAGCCTGGATGGAGGAGATCATCTGAATCTGTCCGGGGCATGGAAAGTTACCCGTTTTACCGGGAAGTATCTCCATGAAAACTTTTCTCTTCCGGACAGAAGGGAGGAAGGAGCCTATGCCTCCTGGATAGAGGAAGGGAAAAAATATGAGGAAAAAGCCAAAGAAAAATTGGAAGCTATGTGGAAAGATGATAAGATAACAGGAGAAGAGGTGGAAAACCGAAGGGAAAGGAGTTTACCGGCGTATGAGTAAAGAGAAAGTGCTGATCGTGGAAGATGACAAGGATATACGGGAAGGGGTCCGTATCCTGTTGGAAAGTGAGGACTATATCGTCCGGGAAGCGGAAAACGGCAGACAGGGACTGGAACTGCTGGATGAGGAGACGGATCTGGTGATCCTGGATATTATGATGCCGGGAATCTCCGGTCTGCGTACCTGTGAAGAGATCCGGAAGGTTTCCAATGTGCCGGTGTTGTTTCTTACGGCAAAGGCCCAGGAGTCGGATAAGCTTATCGGCCTGATGGCCGGGGGAGACGACTACCTGCCAAAGCCTTTTTCCTATGCGGAACTTCTGGGAAGAGTCAAGGCCCTCCTCCGCCGATACAATATTTATATGGGCCGGATAAAGCCGGAAGATGAGAAAAAGGATTCCTGGCTGGAGAGCCGGGGATTGAGGGTCCATAGAAAGTTTAACCAGGTTTTTGTCCGGGAAGAAGAGGCAGACCTGTCAGAGCTGGAATACCGGATCCTGCTGCTGATGATGGAACATCCAAGGAAGATTTTTTCTGCCCAGAATCTTTATGAGAGCGTATGGGAAGAACCCTACTTTTATTCCTGCAGCAGCACGGTTATGGTACATATACGGAAGCTGCGTGTAAAGATAGAAGAGGATCCGAAAAATCCAAAGTATATCAAAACTGTTTGGGGAAAGGGTTATAAGTTTGACACAGAGTATGAGTAAAAGAAATTCTATTTATTTTCAGCTTCTGAGGCAGCTGATCCTTTCGGCTGTGATATCTGCGGTGGTTTTTGCCGGATTGGACTTTGCCGTCAGCTATCTCATCGGCAGATATTTTGAAAATCCCTTTTATGTGGAAAACCAGAATGAAAAGTATGCGGGAAAACTGCAGAAGTATGTGACCAGAGAAGGCCTGAGCACAAAAGACGCAGAAGCGCTGAGCCGCTGGGTGAAAAAGCAGAATATCCTGTACGTTCAGATCTATAAAGACAGCATTCTGGTGTTCGACTCTGCATATCCTGAGGAGGATATATGGGAGGAAGAGATCATGTCCAGGGATTATGAACTGGACTACCATTCTCAGGTAGAATTTTCGGACGGCACAGGAGAAGTGTTCATTATGGGAAGCTATGCCTATCAGTATTATAATTACGCGCTGGCAGGGGAACTCCTTTTGTGCTTTGTCCTGTTCCTGTTCCTGGTCCTTTACGGGATCCGGAGGAAAATGGCCTATATCCTTCAGTTGAGAGACGAGATCGAGATCCTGGAGGGAGGCAGCCTGGATTATCCCGTTACTGTAAAAGGAAAGGATGAACTGGCGGCCCTGGCCAGGGGGCTGGACAGTATGAGAAAATCCTTTGCGGGACTGATCGAACAGGAAGGAAAGATGGTCCAGGAGAATCAGAGGATCATCACAGAGATGTCCCACGATCTGAGAACGCCGGTAACCTCCATCATCTTATATACGGAAATCCTGAAAAAGGGAACTTATAAAGATCAGGAGCAGCAGAGGGAATATATTGAAAAGATCGGTCAGAAGGCTCAGCGCATGAAGCAGCTGACAGACCACCTTTTTGAATATTCTCTGATCTCAGGAGAAAGAGAAATGAAAATGGAGAAACCGGAGCTTTACGAGGTCCTGTTCTACGATCTTTTTTCTGAGACCTGCAGTTATCTGCAGCAGAACGGATTTCAGGTCCGGTTCCAGGTAGAATGGCTGGGGAAAAAACTCCGGATCTCCACGGAGTATCTTCTGCGGATCATGGATAACATTACCTCCAATCTGGTGAAATACGCGGATCCTGCCCTTCCGGTGGTGATCTCGTCCGCCAAAGAAGGGCGTATGGCAGGATTTACTTTTGAAAACCATTCCAGGCCTTTAGAAGAAGATGTAGAGAGCAGGGGAATCGGTCTTCAGAGTATTAAGAACATGACCTCCCAGATGGGAGGAAGATGTGTGGAAGAGAGAATGGGAGAGCTTTTCCGGCTGACGATCCTCCTTCCGATTGTAGAAGAGCCGGTTTCACCGGGAACTTTGTGATAGAAAAAGGCCCCTGCTTACAGACATATCCCAGTCTGTAAGCAGGGGCCTTTTTTATAGGAAAGTTCTTTCTGTGAAAGACAGATCGCAAGCTCTATCCTACTACGGTCACAGAAGTGATATGTGGATTTACTCCTTCATACCAGTACAGGAATCCCTCCATATCGATGGTCTGTCCGATCTGAAGAGATTTCACAGCGGAATAAACCTCTGTGGAGCTATCGCAGAGATAGGACTCGATAGTGAAAGTATAAGTCTGGCCGTTGTAGGAAGCGTTAAAGTACAGGTCGTCACCTTCTGTACCGGAACCGTCATAGTTGTATAAGAAGGGAACGTCGTTTCCATTTGCGTCCTGTCCGGCGGCCTCTACGGTCATGCCTTTAAAGGAAACAAACTGGTTCTGATAGTTGATCAGCTCATCAGTGCCCAGCATCTGAGTAACGTCCAGAGGATCTGCAACATAGGTATCTCCATCGTCAATGATCTCGAAGCTTCCGTCCATGATCTCAGTTTCACCGGACCATTCAGATTTATAGCCGGTCACCTGGATCTTTGTCCCCGGGGTCAGAAGGTCATATTCGTCTTCCGGGCAGGCCATATCGTAGAAGAAATAGCCGCCGTCCTTGTCCTGGGCATATACGGTAGCTTTGTCCTCATACCAGGACTGCTTTGCCTGAACATAAGCCTGAACAGTAACCTGGGAATCCAGGTCGGCAGCCATGTACTCGTCATAGCTCATAACATCAGCCCCAGCTTCAGAATCTGTATCTTCGGAGGCGTCGGCAGCTTCTTCAGTATCTGTGTCCTCTTTAGCTTCTGCAGTTTCTTCACTTGCAGTGCTGTCTTTGCTTTCTGTACTGCCGCCTCCTGCACATCCGGCCATTGTAAAGGCCATAGTCAGTGCCAGCAGCATAGCCAATGGTTTTTTCATAGTGATATTCTCCTTTCCTTGATCCATAGAGACAGGTTTCCCTGTGGTACAAACCTATTATAGCCTAAAAAATCCACAAGTCAACTGCTCCGTTTTTTCAATTTTGACCAGCCCAGCCAGAGAAGGATCAGGATCCATACCCCGCCAAGAGCGCCCAGGAGCACCCGGGCGGTAAGGGGAAGAGGTCCCAGATCCTGTTCGCCCTGGGAAAGGGCCCCATATTCATCCAGATGATACAAAGAGGTGATGTCGCTGTAGAGCTTTTCTATATAGGCGTCGTCTACAGTCTCTCCTCTCCGGACGGATTTGGTCACTTCTTCAATCAGCTGGCCTGCGGCGTCCCTTAAAGAGGCAGAGCCGTTAAAGACCGGGGTCACAAAAGTATCCCCTTCATGTTCCAGCAGGAGTTTGGCTGCCTGGATCTTTACGGAATAGTAGGTATTGTTGTCTTCCCCTTCCCGGGAGAGATAGTCCTGATACTGAGAAGACTCCTGGGCTGTCTGCGTCACCGGGACATAACCTTCTGTTTCCGAATAGGCGGTCTGTACATCATTTGTCAGCAGGAACTGGGCAAAGAGCCAGGAGGCCAGAACTTCCTGGGGATCTTCTTTGTTAAAGATACAAAGGGAAGGTCCCTGGGAGATCATCTGAGGATTCTCCGGATCATACTGGGGGATAGGCATGACTGCGGTTTCAAACCGGGTAATGTTTTCCTCCGCAATGTCCACAAGGGGAGCGTCGCTTCCCATCCAGGTGGAGCCGGCAGTGGAGTCAATGGCAAAGACACACTGGCCTGCATTTAAAAAGTTTGCAGGATAGCCGGAGATCTTAAAGGTGGAAAAGGCCCCGGTCTTTGTATGGTCTGCAACAGTGTAAAGGATATCCCTGGTGGTGTCGTTAAAGATCTCCACCTGTCCGGCGTCAGTGGAATATCCGGCCCCCTGCTGGCGGAGCATCTGGATCATCATATTGTCTGTAGACTTATAGATGAAAGGGATCATGACTTCCTGGTCGTTAAGCTTATAGGTGCCGTCTGGATTTTTTTCTGCGGCAGCCTCGGAAACCTCCCAGATAAAGTCCCAGGTAAGGGTTTTGGGAAGGGTATAGCCCAGAGCCTCTACATAGGTCTTGTTAATATAGCAGGCCTCTGTGGAACGCATGAAAGGCAGGGCGTAGTAATGGCTGCCGATCTTACATTCCGCCAGAAACTGAGGGACGATCTGAGATTCCTCAGGAGAGTCGAAAGCCACCTGGCTTCCTCCCAGGCCGTAGTTTTCATCAGTGAGAAGATCATCCAGAGGAACTACCACGTTGTCTCCGGTCATGTAAGTGGCAATGTGATCCGGGTAAGTAATACATACGTTAGGGGTTGTATTTGTAGAAATATTGGTGATCACATCATTGTAAATATCTCCATAATCTGTGTAAAGCCGCAGGTTTACCGTGATATTGGGATACAGTTCCTGGAAATCTTCAATGGTCTGTTTATAAATGTCCGTCTGGGTCTTATTTGTATCGTTTTTTGCCCAGAAGGTGATCTCATAGTCCTTTGAGGTGTCGAAAGCTTCCGGAACAGTGAAAGCTGCAGTTTCTTCCTTCCTGCCGTGACAGCCGGAAAGAGAAGAAAGACACACAAGGACCAGGAGTATAGCTGCCAGAGTTTTTCGTGTTCTTTTCATCCTTTGATACCTCCCTGGGATACGCCGGCCATGATCTTGCGCCGGAATACAAGAAACAGAATGATCAATGGCACGGAAATAACCACTACCGCCGCCATCATGGCAGGAATATTTTCCCGGCCGAATCCGTTTTCACGGATCTCCTGGATCCCGTTGGATACAAGATAATAGGATGGATCATCGGTGACCAGCCTGGGCCATACATAGGAATTCCAGCATTCAATGATCTTCAGGATGATAATGGTCACAATAGTAGGCCGGCAGATGGGGATCATAACCTTCCATAAATATTTCAGATCCGAGGTCCCGTCTACTTTGGCCGCCCGGTAGAGTTCATCAGGCACCTGCTCAAAGTTTTCCTTTAACAGATAAATATAGAAAACAGAGGTGACGGAAGGCAGGATCAGACCGGGAAAGGTATTCCGCAGATCCATGTTGGTAACGGTGACAAAATTGGTGATCACTACCAGCTCGCTGGGGA
>DWUY01000073.1 GCA_019120515.1 Candidatus Blautia avicola
AAAGAGGGGAGAAATACAGAGAGAGTTTTTGGGGCAACAGGGAACTTCTTTGATCAGTTTTACCCTGAATATCCCGGGACCGGTAAAAGTATTTCCCTTTGCCGGGTGGCTTCTGGAAATCGGGGACAGACTGATCCGGCGGATGGTAAAGGAGGAAAGAGGGGAGATCCTCCAAAGCAGGGAAAACCGGGAGAATACAGGGCTGGAAGGCTTTTACCTGCTGAACCTGCCCCCGGAAAAAGTCAAGAGAAACCTTACTGTGGCGGAAGAAAAACATCCTTTGGGAAGACTTTTTGACTTTGATGTACTGGACAGAAGGGGAGAGAAAGTTTCCAGGCAGGAACTGGGATTTCCGGAAAGAAAGTGTCTCATCTGCGGCGGTCCGGCTTTTTTGTGCAGCCGTTCCAGAAAACACAGCGCTGAAGAAGTGTTCCGCCGGGAAGTTCAGATGATGGAAAACTTTTATATAGAAAGAATGGCCTCTCATATGGGCCTGCTTATGCAGAAAGCTCTTCTTTACGAAGTAAACACTACATTAAAGCCCGGACTTGTGGACCGGATCCATAATGGCGCCCACCGGGACATGGATCTGATGACTTTTGTGGACAGCGCCTATGCGCTGAAACCCTATTTTGTATCCTGCGCCAGAGAAGGACTGGAGTTTGCAGAGGAGAGAGAAGAGCTGCCGAAACTTTTTGAAAGGCTGAGGATCCTGGGCAGGGAAGGAGAGAAGGCCATGAAAAAGGCGGCAAAGGGAACGAATCCTCATAAAGGGATGATCTTTTCCGGGGGGATCCTTTGCTGCTGCGCAGGATATATAGCAGGAAGACCAGAAAATGATTTCAGAAACGAGGATTTTCCCAGGATCCTGGGTGAAATATCCAGGAAGCTGACTGAAAATCTGATGGGAGATTATAAAGAACTGAAAAAAAGAGCTCCTGAAACTCACGGGGAAAAGTTATATATCCGTTATGGGATAAAAGGGATACGGGGAGAAGCAGCCAGAGGATTTCCCCATGTTCTGGAACACGGACTTTTTTATCTTGAAAAACTACGGGAAGAAGGATACAGTATGAACGAGGCCGGACTTCTTACACTCCTCCAGTATATTTCTTCTGTGGAAGATACCAATATGATCATACGTTCAGATTATGATACCGTTTTGAGGATACAGGAAAAACTAAAGATTTTTTTAGAAACTGCAGGCTATAGGGAACAGCTGGAAATGCTTCCTGACCTAGATGCATATTTTGTAAAGAAAAATATCAGTCCGGGAGGAAGCGCAGATATGCTGGCCCTGACTTATTTCCTGTATTTTCTCAGAAATATACCCTGTCCTTTTGAAGCTTTTGACATAGAAAGGGGAGAATGATTTGAAACTTTTAAATGAAAAGAATTTTCCGGAAGAAATGAAAAACTTTGTAGAACCCTGCTTTGACGCCTGGGGGAGAGAAAGCTGGTACGCCAGGGAAAAAGGCAGAGAGATCTTCTGTCTTTCTCTCCATCAGAAAGAAGCCAGGGGAGTGATCCTGATCTCTCATGGTTTCTGCGAGAGCGCGGAAAAATATAAAGAGCTGGCCTGGTATTTTTATCAGGCGGGATTTTCCGTATACATTCCGGAACACTGCGGACATGGCCGTTCTTATCGTCTGACAAAAGATCCCTGGAAAGTGCATATCGACACTTTCTGGCGGTATGTAAAAGATCTGAGTTATGTGGCCGATAGAGTACGGGAAGAGAACCCGGGGCTGCCGCTGATGCTCTTCGGACATTCTATGGGGGGAGCTGTCGCCGCCGTGACACTGGCGGAAAATCCCGGAAAATTTCAAAAGGGGATCCTGAATGCGCCTATGATCCTCCACCGTACGGGAAATATCCCTCCGGTGATCGCCTACGGAGCTTCCTTTTTTATGAGTTCCCTGGGGCAAGGAGAAGCCTATGCTCTGGGGCAGCATGGATTCCGGGATGATGAAACTTTTGAGGACAGTTCCAGTCTTTCCAGAGCAAGATTTGATTATTATTATGAGAAAAGACGGAGCGTCCCTGAATTTCAGAACAATGGGGCCAGCTATCAGTGGGGGCTGGAGGCTTACCGGATGACTCGGGAAATATTAGGACGTTCCTGGAAAAAGATTACGGTGCCGGTGACGCTCTTTCAGGCGGAGAGGGACACTCTGGTCTACAATAAAGCCCAGGAAAAGCTGATCCGCCGGCTGCCAAAGGGAAAACTCATCCGGGTGCCCGGAGCAAAACATGAGATTTACAGATGTGGAAATGATATATTAAGGCCTTATCTGAATAAGGTGCTGGCATTTTACCTGGAGCGGTAACAATCCGCCGGGCTGTATCTGGCGGATACTTGCGGCTTTAGCGATCAATCAAAAAAAGTATAGGAGGGGTCTACAGATGAATGACAATATAATAGTAAGAACAGAGAAGGACTATAAAGTTTCCAAGTGGTCTGGAGGAGATACCACAGAATTGTATCTGTATCCGGAAAATGGAGATTATAAAGCCGGAAATTTTCAACTGCGTATCAGCAGCGCCACAGTGGAAGTGGACCAGTCAGAATTTACGAGCCTGCCTGGAGTAGAGCGATATCTGATGATCTTTCAGGGACATCTGGATATGATCCACGGAGAGAATGAAAAAGTTTCCCTGGAACCCTATGAAGTGGATCACTTTGACGGAGGAGTGCCTACGGTCAGCTATGGGAAAGTGATAGACTTTAATCTTATGCTGAAAAACGGGGCGAGAGGAAGGATGGAAGCGCTGTGTCTGGAGAGCGGACAGGAATGGAAGATTGTACCGGAGAAAGACGAAAATTTCCTGGCAATATACGTCAGAAAAGGTGAGATATTGATCGGAGATGTTGTGTTAGGTCCACATGAGTTGGGCGTGATTAAGAAGTGGAATACAAAAGAGGGAATCAGAGTTGCAGCACGCAGCCAAAGCAGATTGGGGATCTGCAGGGCGGAGCTTTAATTCATCAGAGGGGCAATAAAGAATAAGCAGAACCGGAAACTTTAAGAAAAACTGTCGCAATAAGCGGGAAAATGACTTGCTGCGGCAGTTTTTTTGTGCCTGTATTGTGCAAAAGTTGATAATTAAAAGAAAAAACGGATATAGTGTGAAGAGAATGATACAAGTAAATCTATTGGAATAAAAAATGTATACAGAAGGCTTATTTTATGTTATGGTGAAAAAAGCAAACTGTATATAAAAAGCAAGAAAAATAATGGAACAGAAATTCAGTTTTCCATTCCTCTTAAAGAAGGAAACAGGGAAACAGACAGGGAGGTATTATGAGAAAAGCACAAAACTATCAATGGAAGGAAATGTCCCTGGGGACCTGCTATTATCCGGAACACTGGGACAGAAAACTGTGGAGGGAAGATCTGGACAGGATGCTGGCAAACGGCATTCACACCATCCGCATCGGGGAGTTTGCCTGGAATAAGGTGGAGCCAAGAGAAGGAGAATTTACCTTTGACTTTTTTGATGATTTTCTGGAGGTTGTAGCAGGGACCGAGATGAAGGTGATCTTTGGAACGCCTACGGCCACGCCTCCAGCCTGGCTGACAGACAAATATCCGGAAGTCTTAAACTGCCGGATCGACGGCGCCAAGTATCGTCATGGCATGCGCCGCCATTATAATTATAATTCCAAGGTATACCGGGAACTCAGCGCCAGGATCGTAGAGAAATTCGGGGAACATTATGCGCCTCATAAAAGTGTTATAGGCTGGCAGATCGATAATGAGATCAACTGTGAGGCAGCAGAATTTTATTCTGACAGCGATACCCTGGCGTTTCGGGAATTCCTGAAAAAGAAATACGGTACTCTGGAAGAACTGAATAAGGCCTGGGGCGCTGTGTTCTGGAATCAGGAATATACTCAGTGGGAACAGATCTATGTTCCCAGACTGACCATACATAATTCTACCAATCCTCACGAAATGCTGGATTATATCCGTTTCGTATCAGACAGCGCCATCAGCTTCTGCAAAATGCAGAGCGATATTTTAAGAAAATATATCAAGCCGGGAGATTTCATTACCACCAACGGTATGTTCCAGAATTTGGACAACCATGAAATGACGGATACGGCCCTGGATGTTTATACTTATGATTCTTATCCTAATTTTGCCTACTGTCTCATTGAGGATCCGAAACATTCAAAAAATCTCAATGACAGGAGATGGAGCGATAAGCTGACAGAGGTACGTTCTATCTGCCCCCATTTCGGGATCATGGAGCAGCAGTCCGGAGCCAATGGATGGAATACCCGTATGGAAGCTCCGGCTCCAAAACCGGGGCAGATGATGCTCTGGGCCATGCAGAGTATTGCCCATGGAGCTGATTATGTAAGCTTTTTCAGATGGCGTACCTGTACTATGGGAAC
>DWUY01000074.1 GCA_019120515.1 Candidatus Blautia avicola
CCGGCAGTGCAGGGAGTCCAGTACTGCAGCCGGTTATTCGCCATTGAGGACTCCATTAACAAAAAGTATCCTGGTGATTATGAAAAGCGGAAGCAGCTGCGTCTCGAGAAGGAAAAACCTGTTCTGGAGGCTTTCTGGTCGTGGCTTGACCAGTAGAAGCCCGTCCGGAATACCCGGATGGATAAAGCCGTGAATTATGTTCTCAACCGGCGTGATACAGCAGAGACCTATCTGGAAGACGGACGATGCAGCTTCACTAACAATCTCAGTGACATTCAGCCGGACAGGAAAAGCCGGAACGAAACGGAATTATTCTATTAAAATGAAGCTGGGAGAATTGCCATGCTCAATGAGGTTTTCGGGAATGTGGAGTTGAGCGAGGCAGAAATACAGACGCTAATCTGGCTTGTAAAACGGGCGGAAAATACTGTGGCGAATGTAGTCTCTGCGATCCGAAAGGCGATGACTTCGGATGCAAGCGGCGGGAACTGCAGCCCCGTCCGTAGGGCGGGAAAAGCCCCCGGCAGGGCGCAAAGGCAGCTTTTGATGGACGGAACGGCTGTCAAAAGTGCTTTTGCGTTACTTTCGACGAAAGTAACAAAGCTTATGCGCCGTATCCGGCGCTGATTACTACCCGACAAGGGAGAAAGGAGAGTTATTGAAGAGGACAATCAGCTTTATGACAGGGAAAAGGAGGAAAAAATCAAAGAACTGAAGGAAGAGTATCAGAAAGCTCTGGAAAAGCAATAAAAATCCCGGTCAGACACAGATCCTGAAGAAGTGTCTGCCGGATCTATTCCGGCAGAGGGCTTTTGGAACCTGACAGAGGTGTCTGTGAGGGCGTGTTATCAGGATACATATGACGGAGGGCGTTCATGATCAGCCGGAAGGTGAGCTGGGCCATATATTGAGGCGTTTCATCGGTATCGGAGGTCAGCCAGGTTTTCACCAGACCGATGCAGCCGGAAAGACAGAAAGAATAGGAATATTTCAGGTCTTCAATAGTGTCCGGAAAAGTCCGGCGCAGTACGTTAAGACTGTGGGTGGAAATCAGATTTTCAATGCGATGGATAAACGCGATATCCCCGTTTGGCCCCAGCAAGGCGCTGCAGATATCTTTGTTTTCTGCCAGGATCTGAAAAATATCCTCAATAAAAGGAAAGCTGGATTCGTTAAAGGGACTGACCGGATGATTCTGAATGGTCTGGCGGATCTCTTCCAGCAGTTCTTCTTCAATGGTGGAAAGCATATTGAAAATATCCGTATAATGGAGATAGAAAGTAGAACGGTTGATATCCACTTCCTCTACCAGTTCTTTTACAGTAATTTCTTTAATACTTTTTTCCTGCATAAGTTTTGCAAGCCCGGCTCGAAGCTGGGCTTTTGTTTTGCGGATTCTCCGGTCAGTTTTTTCTTTCATAGATTTCTCCTTTCGAAAATATAAAAAATTTATAAACCATAGACACTAGATAGACATTTTGTCTATTAATAGACGCAACGAAGCATTATTGTCGGTTGTAAGGTATTTATAACCCTAGTATAATGCGGTATGTGTAAATAATCAACATAATATCTATTAAACTATAACTAGTTACGCAGACAGAAAGGAGACAGGAGAATGCTGAAACTAGAGTGGAAAAAGCTGCTGAGTAATAAACTCATGTTGGTAGTTATTGTTGCGATTATTGCAATTCCTACCATTTATACCACCCTTTTTCTGGGATCCATGTGGGACCCTTACGGCAATATGGACAAATTGCCCGTGGCTGTGGTGAATGAGGATAAACCGGTAGAATATGAGGGAGAAACATTAAACATAGGAAAAGAAATGGTGGAGAATCTGAAAGAGGACGGTTCTCTGAATTTTTCTTTTACAGATAAGGAAAGGGCCCGGCAGGGGCTGAAAGACGGAAGTTATTATATGGTCATTACCATACCGGAGGATTTTTCAGCCAATGCAGCCACCCTTACCCGGGAAAAACCTGAAAAAATGGAACTTTCTTATGAAACAAACCCGGGTACCAATTACATTGCTTCTAAGATGAGCGAGACAGCTATGGAGAAAATCCAGAGTTCTGTCCGGGAAGAAGTTACCCGCACCTATGCAGAAGCGGTTTTTGAACAGATCGGTAAGGCCGGGGACGGAATGGAGGAAGCGGCAGATGGTTCCGGGAAGCTCCAGGAGGGAACCCGGGAACTTGCCTCAGGAAATGAACAGATCGAAGAGAATTTACAGGTTCTGGCAGATAGTACTCTGGTATTCAGAGATGGCAGTCAGACCCTGGAAGAGGGACTAAAGACTTATACAGATGGAGTAACAGCCGCAGACAAGGGAGCACGTGAACTTCAGGATGGGGCCAGTGAACTGAACAAGGGGACGAAAACCCTGGACAGCGGGGCAAAAGAACTTGCCGGCGGAAGTGAAAGCCTGGATGCAGGAGCCCAGTCCCTGGAAGAGGGCATGGGACAGTTAGAAGGAAAGATCCCGGGACTTTCTCAGGGAGTCCGGGCATTATCCCAGGGGTCTTCCCAGCTTGCTGCAGGTGTCAAGACAGCGGGAGAGGGAAGCAAAAGTCTGAAGGCAGGAGCTGAACAGACAGACAGGGGTCTTGCATCTTTACAGGAAGGACTGGATCAGCTGAACAGTGCAGCATTCCAGCTTCCCGGGCAGACACAGAAACTTCAGGAAGGTACAAATGGGGTTTATGAAGGGGCAGCTCAGCTTTCCCAGGGAATGAAGCTTCTGGAAGAACAGGCAGTCCCCGGCATTTCTGCCAGTATTGATCAGGTAAACGGACAGCTGCAGGATGGAGGAAAACAGGTTTTTGACTCTGTGAAAGAGGGCGCGGACCAGTTAAAGTCCAGTACCGATCAGCTCCTTGCGGGGATTCAGGGAATGGAGAGCATGTCCCAGGAAACAGGAAGTGGGGACCAGCTGGGCGATACTTTAGAGGGGAATGCCCAGGAAGCCGGAAACCAGGCAGAGGCAGCCCAGGCTGCGGCAGAAAATCTGGGAGGTGTGGAAAGTACAGACGCCTCTTATTTAAGTGATTCCTTGCAGCAGGCAATTGATTCAGGAGATATAGATGCAGTGGCATCCGTTGCCTGGGAGGCAGTGGCAGCTGCACAGCAAAACGCCGATGCAGCCAATGAGGCGGGAAGCCGTCTCCAGGAAGCTTCTCAGGCTCTTGGGAACAGCAGTGCCGCCCTGTCTCAGGATCAGCAGACCATGGCAGAGGCAGCCCGGCAGGCCCGGGATATGACCGGGGCCGGTTTGGCAGGGGGAAATTCTACAGACCTGAGCAGTGTGGTAAAGGGTCTTCAGGCATTATCAGAAGGTCTGGGACAGTTGTCTGCTCAGACAGAAACAGCCGGAGAACAGTATCTGGCGGGAGTGGACAGCGGCATGGAGCAGCTGAAGAGCGGAATCGGCACACAGGTTGGAGACAGCCTGTCTCAGCTGAGGGAAGGTGCTGACCGTCTTACCCAGGGAAGTGGAGAAGTGAACCGGGGAGTAGAACAGCTGACTGAGGCGGCACCTGCACTTGCCGGCGGAATCCAGAGTGCAAAGGATGGAGCCGGAGCACTGAAGACACAGGGAACGGAAGCACTGGTACAGGGAGCCGGGCAGCTGGATGAGGGATTTGGCCGTCTGGTACAGGGAAGTTCTGATCTGGATAAAGGAGTACAGGAAATGCAGGGACAGCTTCCGGCTCTTTCCCAGGGAGTGGAACAGCTGTCCCAGGGAGCAAAGGATCTGAAACAGGGAACCGGAAGTCTGAAGACAGGAGCCCAGACCCTTTCTCAGGGAGCAGGAACTCTTTCGGCGGGTATGGATACCTTGGTAGCCGGAACCAGCAAGTTGTCCCAGGGAACCGGCCAGCTTACTGCAAACAATCAGGCTCTTCTTGGAGGAGCGGTACAGCTGGAGGACGGAGCCTCCCAGATCAGCAGCGGAGCTTCCCAGCTTCATGACGGAAGTAAAACTCTTGGATCCGGGATTGAACAGCTGGCGGAAGGAACTAGGAATTTAAAAGACAGTCTGGCAGATGGGGCAAAACAGATCCGGGATACGAATAAAGGAGAAGATACGGCGGATATGTTTGCAGCTCCTGTGGAAACAAAAGAAACACAGATCACCAGGGTAGAAAATAACGGCCATGCCATGGCCCCCTATATGATGTCTGTGGCACTTTGGGTAGGCTGTATTGCCTTTAGTCTTATGTATCCGCTGACAAAGTACAGCGGAAAGCTGAAATCCGGTCTGGCCTGGTGGGGAAGCAAGGCATCGGTACTGTATCTGATTGCCCTGCTCCAGGCAGCGGTGATGATCTTTATGCTTCATCTGTGTGACGGTTTTGAGCCGGTGGAAATGGGGAAAACCCTGGCGGTGGCCTGTCTGGCTTCGGTGGCTTTTATGTCTGTGATGTATTTCTTTACCAATACTTTTGGCAAAGTGGGAAGTTTCCTGATGCTGGTATTTATGGTGATCCAGCTGGCAGGTTCTGTGGGAACCTACCCCCTGGAACTGTCCGGAAGCTTTGTCCCTTATCTTCATGACTGGGTACCGTTCACTTATACGGTGGAAGCCTTCCGAAGTACCATATCAGGAGGAGAAAGTATTCAGGAAGCCGTAATATTCCTGACCGTTTTGTGGATCGTCTTTACCCTGCTGACCATTCTGGAGTTCCAGATCCGGACCCTTAAGATGAAAAGAGGAAAAAGGACTCTGGATAACTGGTTAGAGGAAAAGGGACTGGCATAAGAGAAAAAAGAAGAGAAAGGACTTTGTACTGCCTTTGAAAAGACAGTGCAGGGTCCTTTTTTTGTGTAACAGTAAAAATAACCCCCCTGCTCTCCAGGGGGAGGGGATATCTTTAGATAAAAGAATAAACTCCTGTGTTATGATATAGGTGGGTCTGCAAAACCACAAATAAAATAACACAGGAGGTCCAAACGAATGGACGTAAATAGTTTAGCCCATACAAAATGGGAATGCAAGTATCATATTGTTTTTGCACCAAAATATCGTAGACAGGTAATCTACAAACAAATAAAGGCAGATGTAGGTCAGATACTGGGAACGTTGTGCAGAAGAAAAGGGATAGAAATTATAGAAGCAGAATGCTGTCCGGATCATATCCATATGCTGGTAAGGATCCCACCAAAGTATTCCGTATCAGAAATTGTGGGATATTTGAAAGGAAAAAGTTCGCTTATGATATTTGAAAAGCATGCAAATTTAAAGTACAAATATGGAAATAGACATTTCTGGTGCCGTGGATATTATGTAGATACCGTAGGGAAGAATACAGCTGCAATCAAAGCGTATATTCAGAATCAGTTAAAAGAGGATTTAGAATACGATCAGATGTCATTAGTAGAGTACATCGACCCGTTTACGGGTGAGCCGGTGAAGAAAGACAAGAAATAAACCACTTGGAGTGGGAGTGGGAAGTCAAAGCAAACCAGCAAGCCCCTTTTGGGGCTGTGCCGGAGTAAGGAAGCACTGAAAAAGCCCTTTTAGGGGCGGCTGTGAATGTGGTGCAGTTGGCAGGCCTTCAGTGCGCCTTCCGGGCGCAAGCAGGTAATAGCCCCTTATAGGGGCAGAGCAAGCCACCGGCTAAGCCGGTGGTCTTGACTGTGCCCGTGATGTTAAATTTCAATATTGTGCATGTAATCCATATATTTTTTGATACCGTGGGACCATCTTGTTAACAATAAATTTATCCAGACTCGATACACTGCCTTTGACTATTTCATAAGAGGAAAACGTAATATATAATTTTTGAACTGTATTGACAATACACGAAAAGATGATTATCATAATAAATGAATAGTTCATTCAGAATTGAGGAGGCAAGTTTGAACCAGCGAATTAAAGATATAGCCGATGCGGCTACAAGATTATTTCTTCAACAGGGGTATGCCAGAACACAGATAGGCCATATAGCGAAGGCTGTTGGCATTTCAGTAGGTACAATTTATCTTGATTTTACAGGAAAGAAAGAGATTTTGCATTTTATTCTGAAATGTACCATAGATCCTGATTTTATCCAGCGCGAATTTGCGCGGCCCATAACAGACGATTTATTTGTGGGACTAGAAGATGAACTTATTGCGCTTTTGGATAAGCTGGGAAATGACTTTGCTGCTCATCTTGAAAATGATTTGGTTGATTACAGCTTTGAAAGATTAATTAGTGACACCTTTGATATTCTTTCGAGATATGCGGTTGGCTGTCTATTTATTGAAAAGAATCAATTTGATTTTAAAAATTTGGCAGAGAATTATAGGACATTTCGAAGAAAATTTTTTGATACAATGATATGCTATATGGAAGCATATATTCAGCAGGGAACAGTGCGGCCATTGGAGCATGTTGAACTTTCTACTACACTGATAATAGAAACCTTATCTTGGTGGGCAATGGATATTCGTTATACATCTTTTGAAACAAGAAATATTTCTTCAGATCTGGCAAAACAGATTTGTATGGATAATATTTTGAGTGCCTATAAAAATAATTAGCAGGGCTTTAGGCCCTCTAATTTTTTACAACAATTATGAATGATTCATTTTGGAAAGCCTAATATAGAAATCTTTACTTTTTATGGAGATTATTTATGAAGAAGAAAGCGAATAAAAGAATACCCTGTGAATGTCTGGATTTTGTAGAAGCCTCCCATCGGCAACAGGTATATCCGCTGATATATTGCCATATGAAGATTTTAGGTCACCTCAATAATAAAAAGGTAAAACAGGCGGTGTCGCTATCCAGCAAAGTTATACCAGAAATATTGTATGTCTACGATTTTAAAAGAAATGTTTTTGTTAATAAGGGTTATACGGCTGATGATGTGGTAAAAGATGTAACAGAGTTTCCAATATCTTTTTTAAGATATGATCTGTCCCATTTTCCACAGCTTCAGATTTTAATCAGGTCGAAAGGAAAATATGATTATCTTATTGTTGTAATGAGCCATCTTCTTGCTGATGGAGAAGGTTTTTTTACAGTACCTGTATTTGCTTGCAGAACTTTATAATGGGAAGCAGCTGGATCTAAAGATGAAAAATCAGCGGGAGATTTCTTTCCTGCTAGAGAATATTTGCATTCTTCCAGAAACAGAACAAACCAAAATACATAAGGATTTCTCCGTACCGGCATTAAGAGCAAAGGAGAGAGGAAACCTTTTAATCTGCGTAACAAAGGAAATATCAAAGAGTGAAATGGAACGTATTCATCAAAAAGCAGCGCTGCTTCATGTTACTTTAAATGATATTTTTATAACAGCTTATGCGCGGGTGATTGCCCGGATCCAAAATATAGATGTAGTAGTTCTTCCGTGTCCGGCTGATCTGAGAAAATTTTATCCAGGATCCAAATATCTGACCGTCGCTAATATGACTGGAATATATCGGAGGATTACAGTTGAAAATCCTCTTAAATATGAATTCACTTCGACTTTGCAACAGCTCCATATCGAAATGCTTCTTCAGAAA
>DWUY01000075.1 GCA_019120515.1 Candidatus Blautia avicola
CTTCCCATTATAAGAGGAGTATTTAATTTTATAGATTCGTTGGTGGTAGGAACGAAATGTCTTATGTATTCCGCCACTTTTTTTGAAGAGGAAGAAGATTACCGGAAACGGAAAGAACTTCAGGGAGAAGAGAAGAAAAAGGAAGAGGCTAAGAAGGAAAAAGAGGATAAGGTTCTGATGACCCTTACGGTCTGCTTTTCCGTGGTGTTTTCTGTGGCTCTGTTTATGGTCCTGCCCTATCTTCTTGCCAGCCTTCTTCACCGCATAGGGGCTACGGAGACACTGGTGACTATTGCGGAGGCCGCAGTAAGGATCCTTCTGTTTCTCCTTTATATGTTCCTTATTTCCAAAATGGAAGATATACAGAGGGTATTTATGTATCACGGAGCGGAGCATAAATGCATTAACTGCGTGGAACACGGACTGCCGCTGACAGTAGAGAATGTAATGAAAAGTTCCAGGTTTCATAAAAGATGCGGGACCAGTTTCCTGTTTTTTGTGATTATTGTAAGCATTATTTTCTTTATCGGATTTTTCGCCGTGGTTCCGGTTAAGACCATGTGGCTGCGGGTAGTGATCCGTATCCTTCTGGTGCCTGCTATCGCGGGAGTTTCCTATGAGTTTATCCGTCTGGCGGGAAACAGTGATAATCTGGCTGTAGCATTTTTATCTAAGCCGGGGCTGGCCCTTCAGAAGCTGACTACTAAGGAGCCTACGCCGGATATGACGGAGGTAGCGATTGCTGCGGTAGAGGCTGTTTTTGACTGGAAGGAATATCTCAGAGAGAACTTCCCGGATACAGTGATCCCGGAGGAACCCTGATGATGAAGACTTACAGAGAATTGCTGGAGTTCGGAAAAAGCCGGCTGGAAGAACAGAAGATTGAGAATCCCCGGCTGGACGCCTGGCTTCTTATGGAATATGTGTTTCGGATCTCCAGAACCTGGTATTTCCTTCATGAGGAGGAGCAGCCGGGAGAAAAAGAGACGAAACAATATATGGAGCTGATCGAAAGAAGAGGAGCGCACATTCCCCTCCAGCAGCTGACTCATGAAGCCTATTTTTACGGGCTGAAATTTTATGTAGATGAAAATGTACTGGTGCCCAGGCCGGATACAGAGATCCTGGTGGAACAGGTCCTTGAAAACCTTTCAGGGGATCAGGAACCGAAGATCCTGGATATGTGTACAGGAAGCGGCTGCATTTTGCTGAGTATCCTGGCAAACTGCCCAAAAGCCCGTGGCGTCGGCGCTGATCTTTCAGAGAAAGCTCTGGCGGTAGCGGAGAAAAACGGGAGAGATCTGGGAATAAAGGCCAGGTGGATCCACAGTGATCTCTTTGAAAAAATCCAGGAGCAATATGATGTGATCGTCTCCAATCCCCCATATATCCGGACCGATGTGATCCAGGGACTGATGGAAGAGGTCCGGCTTCATGAGCCTTATATGGCTTTGGACGGCCATGAAGACGGTCTTTATTTTTATCGGAAGATCCTTGCCCAGGCAGGAGACTATCTGAAGCCGGAAGGTCTGCTGGCCTTTGAGATCGGTTATGATCAGGGCGAGGCGGTGTCTTCTCTTATGAAGGCTCGGGGGTATACCCAGGTGCAGGTGATCAAAGATCTGGCAGGCCTGGACAGAGTAGTAACAGGAAGAAAAAATCAGGAGGAAAAATATGTTTGATAAATTAGATGACATTTTAGTACGCCTTGAAGAAATATTAAATGAACTGAATGAGCCTACTGTGGCTAATGACACAGCAAGGTTTCAGAAATTAATGAAGGAGCAGAGCGAGCTCCAGCCTATTGCGGCGGCCTATAAGGAGTATAAAGACTGTAAGCAGACCGTGGAGGACAGCCTTTCTATGCTGGAGGAAGAGTCTGATGAAGAGATGCGGGAAATGCTGAAAGAAGAACTCTCCGAAGCTAAGAAACGGATCGAAGAGCTGGAACATGAACTAAAGGTCCTGCTTCTGCCAAAGGATCCTAATGACGAGAAAAATGTTATCGTGGAGATCCGTGCCGGCGCCGGCGGTGACGAGGCTGCTCTGTTTGCAGCGGAGATCTACAGAATGTATGTGAAATATGCAGAATCCCAGCGCTGGAAGACAGAACTTCTTACCTTAAATGAAAACGGTATCGGAGGCTTCAAGGAAGTTACCTTTATGATCTACGGACAGGGGGCTTATTCAAAGCTGAAATATGAAAGCGGTGTTCACCGTGTCCAGAGAGTGCCGGAGACAGAAAGCGGCGGACGGATCCATACTTCTACTATTACAGTAGCCATTATGCCTGAGGCTGAGGAAATTGATTTCCATTTGGATCTCAATGACTGTAAATTCGATGTTTTCCGTGCTTCCGGAAATGGCGGTCAGTGTGTAAATACTACCGACTCTGCGGTGCGTCTTACTCATATCCCTACGGGGATCGTGATCTCCTGCCAGGATGAGAAATCCCAGCTTAAGAATAAGGATAAGGCACTGAAGATCCTTCGTTCCCGTCTGTATGATATGGAACTGCAGAAGCGCCATGATGAAGAAGCAGAGGCAAGAAGAAGCCAGGTAGGGACCGGAGATCGGTCTGAGAAGATCCGGACATATAACTTCCCTCAGGGCCGTGTAACAGATCACAGGATCAAGCTGACCCTTCATAAGCTGGATTCGGTTTTAAACGGTGATCTTCAGGAGATTATTGATAATCTCATTGCCGCCGACCAAACGGCAAAACTCGCCAATATGAACGAATAGGCGGCAGGTGAAATACCGGCAGTCTGGCAGCTGTGCAGGTATCTGGC
Organism: Candidatus Blautia avicola; assembly: GCA_019120515.1. Classification (GTDB taxonomy): domain Bacteria; phylum Bacillota; class Clostridia; order Lachnospirales; family Lachnospiraceae; genus Blautia; species Blautia avicola. Next base: position 2,793 of record DWUY01000075.1, read on the forward strand.
CCGGCTGCCGGCAGACATAAAAGAAAAGGAGCTTATATGGGAAAGTCATTATTTATAGCAGAGAAACCCAGTGTAGCCCAGGAATTTGCCAAGGCTCTGAAGGTTAATACCCAGAGACATGACGGTTATCTGGAATCAGAGAATACAGTGATCACCTGGTGCGTGGGTCATCTTATTACCATGAGCTATCCGGAAAAATATGATGAGAAGCTGAAAAGGTGGAGCCTGGAGACTCTGCCTTTTTTGCCTGAGGAATTTAAGTATGAAGTGATCCCTTCTGTAAAAAAACAATATGATATAGTCAGCAGTCTTCTGAACCGGGAAGATGTGGAGACTATCTATGTGTGTACGGACTCCGGAAGAGAGGGAGAATATATCTACCGTCTGGTGGCTATGATGGCCCATGTGAAGGATAAAGAGCAGAGGCGGGTATGGATCGATTCCCAGACAGAAGAAGAGATACGCAGAGGAATCCGTGAGGCAAAAGATATCCATGAATATGATAATCTTTCTGCTTCAGCCTATCTTCGGGCCAAGGAAGACTATCTGATGGGGATTAATTTTTCCAGGCTTCTTTCCCTGAAGTACGGGAATGCGGTATCCTCTTATCTGGGCACAAAATATCAGGCCATATCGGTAGGCCGTGTCATGACCTGTGTCCTGGGGATGGTGGTCCGCAGAGAGCGGGAGATCCGGGAATTTGTAAAAACCCCATTCTACCGTGTCTTGGGGAAATTTGAACTGGCAGGCCGCAGCTTTGAAGGAGAATGGCGGGCGGTGGAAGGCAGCCGGTATTTCCAGTCGCCTCTTTTGTATAAAGAAAACGGTTTTAAAGAAGAGAAAGACGCCCGGCAGCTTTTAGATATTCTAAAGGCAAATCCTCCTTTGACTGCGGTGGCGGAAAAGATTGAGAAGAAGAAGGAAAATAAAAATCCCCCGCTTCTGTTTAACCTGGCGGAACTGCAGAATGAATGTTCCCGGCTCTTTAAGCTGAGTCCGGACGAAACTCTCAGGATCGTTCAGGAATTGTATGAAAAGAAGCTGGTCACCTATCCGAGGACCGATGCCAGAGTGCTGTCTTCTGCTGTAGCCAAAGAAATCTCTAAGAATATCAAAGGGCTTAGAAATTATGAGGACGCCAGCAGATTTGCAGGAGAGATCCTGGAGGCAGGAAGCTATAAGAATATCGGGAAGACACGATATACCAATGATAAACAGATCACAGACCACTATGCCATTATTCCTACCGGTCAGGGATTGGGGGTATTGAAAGGACTGAATCTTCAGTCTCAGAAAGTCTATGAAGTGATCGTAAGGCGGTTTTTAAGTATTTTTTATCCTCCCGCAGTTTATCAGAAGATCAGCCTGGTATCCTCTATTAAAAATGAACGGCTGTTTTCTTCCTTTAAGATCCTGGTTTCTGAGGGATACCTGAAGGTTACTGGATATTCCTTTGGAAAAAATAAGAAAGAAGAGACCGGAGGAAAGGGCCAGGAGGAAGATCAGGTAGAAGATGGAGCTTTTCTGGAGATGATCCAGGGAGTGAAAAAGGGAAGCACTCTTCCTGTGAAAGAATTTTACATAAAAGAAGGGGAGACATCTCCTCCAAAAAGATATACTTCCGGATCTATGATCCTGGCAATGGAAAATGCCGGTCAACTTATCGAGGACGAGGAGCTGAGAGCCCAGATCAAGGGCAGCGGTATCGGAACCAGCGCCACCAGAGCGGAAATCCTGAAAAAGTTGATCACTATCAAATACCTGGCTCTGAATAAGAAGACCCAGGTGATCACTCCTACTCTTCTTGGAGAAATGATCTTTGATGTAGTGAATGCCTCTATCCGTTCCCTTTTAAACCCGGAGCTTACGGCAAGCTGGGAGAAAGGGCTGACTTATGTGGCGGAGGGGAGTATTACCTCCGATGAATATATGGTAAAGCTGGAAGATTTTATCCGAAAGCGGACCCAGGGAGTCATGGGACTGAGAAACCAGCTTGCTCTGCGTCAGTTTTTTGACAAAGCGGCGGCATATTATAAAAAATCCAACACCAGGACCGGGACGAAAAAAGCGAAAACGGCTTCTAAAAAATAAAGATCCGTTTTGGGCGGTAAAAAGAAAACTTTCCGTGCTGCCAAAGAAAACGGGAAAAAACAGTTGGAAAAAACTTTACGCCATAGTAGAATAGTAGAGAAAAGTTAAGGAAGAAAGCAGGTAGAAAAATGGAACAGTTAAAGATCAGCGAGCTTTACAGTGATTTAAGCAAGACTCTGGCAAAGGAGCTTTTAGAGAGCAAAACCTATCCCTGGGAAGTGCTTCCCTGTATCAGCCAGTTTATTGTAAAGCTGGGCAATACCTTAAGCGAAGAAGAGTATGAAAAAAAGGGAGAAAATGTGTGGATCGCAAAATCTGCAAAAGTAGCTCCCACAGCCTATATTAACGGTCCGGCTATTATCGGAAAAGATGCGGAAGTACGCCACTGTGCTTTTATCCGGGGAAATGCTCTGGTAGGAGAGGGAGCAGTTGTGGGTAATTCCACAGAACTGAAAAACGTGATCCTTTTTGATAAAGTACAGGTGCCTCACTATAATTATGTGGGAGACTCTATTCTGGGATATAAGTCCCACATGGGAGCAGGCTCCATTACCTCCAATGTAAAATCTGATAAAAAGCTGGTAGTTGTGAAGGGAAAAGAAGCCCATATTGAAACCGGGCTGAAGAAATTCGGGGCTATGCTGGGAGATGAAGTAGAGGTAGGCTGCGGTTCCGTGCTGAATCCGGGAACTGTAGTGGGAAGCCACACCAATATCTACCCTCTTTCTTCTGTGAGAGGGGTAGTTCCCTCCCACAGCATTTATAAAAATCAGAACGAAGTGGTAGATAAGATCTAAATCTGAAAAATCGCATAACGGATACAAAAAAGTATCAGCAGATGGACAGGGTAGAAGAGATAGAAAAGATATTTCATGCCCTGTCCCTTTTTGTGGTTGTACATATTCAGCGGGATAAAGGCCAGGCAGGCCAGAGGCTCCCACAGAAGACACAGACAGCCGGCTATTGTTTTTTCCAGAGGATACTGGTAGAAAACATAAAGGATGATGATCAACACAATACCTCTCCAGTTATAATCTGCCTGAAAAAACCACCCCGCAAGGATTCCTGCGGCTGCGGGAAGGAGGGGCAGAAGCGGGTGGATCGAACGGGATTTTTCCATTCCCCATATGGTTAGCAGACCGAAAAACAGAGTAAACATGACATTCTGATAGGAAAATTCCAGGATACTGCTGTTAAAGGCAAGATCAAAGGGAATTTCCGAGATCAGGGCAAAGAGAAAAAGGCGGAAGGCATATTTTTTTCTGTTGGAGGTATGAAAAAAACCTTCTACCAGCAGAAAACAGAAAATGGGAAAGGCCAGCCGCCCGATCCCTCTGAGTACCTGATCGATCTGGGAACAGAAGAGACTGGCAGGATAAGAAAGGGCAGTAGGAAGCTGCTGGTTATAGGCATGGATCACGCCGTGTTCCAGGATCACAGCTCCGATATGATCGATGAGCATAAAGACAAGAGCAAATAATTTCAGAGTACTTCCGGTAAACACAGGGGGAAGAAGGCCTTTTCCCCGGTAAACAGATTTATAAGAAAACATAGAAATCCTTTCCGGAGCTTTCCGTAAAATTTTTGGAAAGTCCTGTAAAATTTTTGTACGATCACAAAAAATTATAGCACAGACGGCTTTTGTATGAAATAAAATACCTTCAATTTCTTGCAAATCAGGGGAATTCTGGGTATCATAACAAACATGAGACTATTGACAAGCAAAAAGAAAAGGGAGAGTTAAACGTATGAGAGGACTAGATACAAACGTAAAAAGGATCCGCAGAAAAGTGTTCAAAGAAATTGCCAGGGTGGGATTTGAATCAGAACCGGAAAATCTGGTAGCGGATATAGAAGCCATTCCTTACCATATTGTGCGGGAACGCGCTACCTACAGAGAGAGTATCTACAGGGAAAGAGCAGTTGCCAGCGAACGTGTGCGTCTGGCTATGGGTATGTCTCTGCGTCCTGAGAATACGGCGGTGCATATCACCGCAGGTCTGGAGGCCAGCAATATTGACGAGAAATACTATGAACCGCCTCTCATGCAGGTGATTCCTTCAGCCTGTGATGCCTGTGAGCCTAAGATGTACGAGGTATCTAATATGTGCCGGGGCTGTGTGGCCCATCCCTGCAAAGAGGTATGCCCCAAAGGCGCCATCAGCATCGTAAAAGGAAAATCCATTATTGATCAGGAAAAATGTATAAAGTGCGGAAAGTGTAAATCCGTATGTCCCTATGACGCCATTGCTAAGAAGGAACGGCCCTGCGCCAGAGCCTGCGGGGTCAATGCTATTGAAAGTGATGAACTGGGAAGAGCAAAGATCAACAATGAAAAATGTGTTTCCTGCGGCATGTGCATGGTAAACTGTCCTTTTGGCGCAATTTCCGATAAGTCCCAGATCTTTCAGCTGGCCCATGCCCTGAAAGAGGGAAAACAGATCATAGCGGAGGTAGCGCCTGCGTTTATCGGACAGTTCGGCGCTGATGTAACTCCCAGAAAGCTGAAAGCCGCCCTGCAGGAAATGGGCTTTGAGGAAGTGTATGAGGTGGCCCTTGGAGCAGATATCGGCGCAGCTTCTGAAGCCCATCATTATGCGGAAAAGGTCAGCACAGGGGAGCTTCCTTTCCTTCTCACATCCTGCTGTCCTTCCTGGATTATGATGGCGAAGCATTTCTTCCCGGATATGAAAGGAAATATTTCCCAGGAACTGACTCCTATGGTGGCTACTGCCAGGACTATCAAGAAGCAGTATCCGGATGCAAAAGTAGTTTTCATCGGGCCCTGTGCGTCTAAGAAACTGGAGGCTTCCAGGACTGATGTGCGAAGTGATGTGGACTTTGTGATCACCTTTGAGGAGCTGGCTGGAATGTTTGAGGCGAAGGGGATCGATCCATCTCAGTGCGAGGGAGATTCTTCCTTCCACAATGCAACGGCAGCAGGACGTGGATATGCTGTGGCAGGAGGCGTTTCCAGCGCTATTGAAGCCTGCCTCCATGAGTATTATCCGGAGGTAGAAGTCCATATTGAGCATGCGGAAGGTCTGGATGAGTGTAAGAAGATCCTTATGCAGGCAAAGGCCGGAAAGCTGAAAGG
>DWUY01000076.1 GCA_019120515.1 Candidatus Blautia avicola
CCATCTGTTTTACTTTGAAAGCTTCCTATGTTTTCCGAAGGAATATCTGTACCACAGGAGGAACAGAAGAAAACCTCCTCCGCAGAAAAAAGCTCCTGCGGTGAATGCCAGACTGAGGCTTTGTTGAGCCAGAGATCCGAATACCGGTTCTAACGCGGCGCTGGTCAGTTCCAGAAACATAGCCTGAAGGCTCAGGGCTGCGGCCCGGTGAGGGGTGGAGATTTCCCGGTTCTGCAGTTCTGACTGGAGAGGTAAAAAAAGGGAAACAGATCCCTGGATACCCAGAATACATATAGCAGAACACAGAGGACTGCGGGTATGCGCCAATACTAAACACAGGAGGGCCGGGCATAAGAAACAGCAGGCAGAAAATAAGGGAATGCCCAGTTTCCTTGTAAGAAAGTCCGACCAGGGGCCTGTCATACCTGCGATCTGGGTCAGGACATATAGCAGGGCAATAGTTCCGGCTGACAGACCGCAGGCAATATACTGGGGCTGATTTAAAAATACAGTGGTATATTGTCGGGTCTCTCCCAGAAGCCCTGCTCCGAAGAGAAACAGAAAGAAAGAGGGACTGACCGTAAATAAAAAACTCGGGGAAAGCTTCAGAGCTTTTTTCTCAGTTTTTGTAAGAGAAACTTTTGATCTTTCTGGCATTGCTTCTCCAAGAAACAGGGCAAGAACAAAGGCAAGGCCGTAAGCGGCGGCAGTGAGCAGAGCTGCCCTGCGCCAACTGTTTTTTAAGAAAAGAGAGAAGCAGACCGAAGCAGTCAGAAGTCCGCTGGTCCCCAGACCTTCATAGATACCAAAGACTTTCTGGGATTTTCCTTCAGGGGCATAAAGATACAGGAGAGTAATATCTACTCCGGATAGTCCGGAGACTGCAATGCTCAGAAAAATCCTCTCTAAAAGGAAATCCTGAAAGCTCCAGGCCTTCCAGAAAATAATTTTGGAAATAAAGTAAAAGAAACAGCACAGGCCCATGGTAAGCCGGTAGCCGATCCTGTCCGCCAGGATCCCCCAGGGGATTTCCAGCGCAAAACATAAGAAAAGGGATATACTCTCTATAACAGAAATCTGGAAAATGTCCAGCCCCGCCGCCTGACGGTACAAAACCGAGGCAGGGCTGTAAAATACCATTCCCTGTAAGAAAGCAATCCCGTATAAAAGACAGAGATTCTTCTTCATGATATTCTATTATCCTTTCCATATACAGTTTGATGTCAATAAAACAAGAGCCTGGCAAAATCCACGGCGATTGTTCGTGGTCTGATAAGACTCTGGAAAATGACATCAAATGGGTTTGGAAAAGATAAAAATATACATAATAAGATCTCCTTGTGACATTAGAATGAAATAAGTATAGCTCCCCCTATGGAGAAAGTCAACAGATAATATGAATCAACAGCAGCCCCCGGGACTCCGGGGGCTGTGTAAGACTTGCCAGGGGATTTTATCCTTCGTAGTAAGCCTTTAAGTACATTTCTTTCATCTCGCTCATCAGCGGATATCTTGGATTGGCGCCTGTACACTGGTCGTTGAAGGCGTTTTCAACCATCTCATCTAAGGTTGCCATGAAATCTTCTTCGGTGATCCCATATTCTTTGATGGTTCTCTTAATGCCGACCCTTGCTTTCAGATCCGCAATGGCTTTAATGAAGTTTTCAAATACTTCATCATCATCTTTGCCCTGGATTCCTACGAAACGAGCCATCTCGCAGTATCTTTCCTTAGCATGTGGATATGGATACTGGGAGAAAGTTCCCATTTTTGTAGGTGCCGGATCTGCGTTGTAGCGCATTACGTGTTCAATGAGCAGGGCGTTTGCGATACCGTGGGGCAGGTGATGGTAAGCACCCAGCTTGTGAGCCATGGAGTGGCAGATTCCCAGGAAAGCATTGGAGAATGCCATACCTGCAAGGGTGGAAGCGTTTGCCATTTTCTCCCTGGCAATAGGATCAGCCGCGCCGTTTTCGTATGCGGAAGGCAGATAGTCAAAGATCAGTTTGGCTGCCTTTAAGGCCATACCGTCGGTAAAGTCTGTAGCCATAATAGAAGCGTATGCCTCTAAGGCATGGGTCAGAGCGTCGATACCGGAAGCGCTGGTCAGTCCTTTCGGCTGCGTCATCATAAAGTCTGTATCAACAATAGCCATATTAGGCATTAATTCGTAGTCGGCGATGGGCCATTTGGTTCCTGTGGTGGCATCGGTGATGATGGCAAAAGGTGTTACCTCAGAACCTGTACCGGAAGAGGTAGGAATGGCAACCATCATGGCTTTAACACCCATCTTCGGGAATACATAGATCCTCTTTCTGATATCCATGAAGTCCATAGCCAGGTCTTCAAATTTGCATTCCGGATGTTCATACATCAGCCACATGATCTTGGCTGCGTCCATTGCGGAACCGCCGCCTAATGCGATGATGGTGTCAGGACCGAAATCCTTTAACTGTTCCAGGCCTTTCTGCGCGCACTGGAGAGTCGGGTCCGGAGCTACATCAAAGAAGCAGTCATACTGGATGCCCATTTCGTCCAGTTTGTCAGTGATAGGTTTTGTATAACCGCTCTGATATAAGAATGTATCTGTAACAATGAATGCTTTTTTCTTGTTGTATACAGTTCTCAGTTCATCTAAGGCTACAGGCAGACAGCCTTTCTTGAAATAAACCTTCTCAGGTGTTCTGAACCACAGCATGTTTTCTCTCCTTTCGGCAACGGTCTTGGTATTGAGCAGATGTTTTACTCCTACGTTCTCAGATACAGAGTTTCCGCCGTAGGAACCGCAGCCCAGAGTAAGAGATGGAGCCAGCTTGAAGTTGTAGAGATCGCCGATACCGCCCTGGGAAGAAGGTGTATTTACCAGGATACGGCAGGTCTTCATCCGGTCTGCAAATTTTGCCAGTTTCTCTGTCTGTGAAGGATGTACATAAATTGAAGCTGTATGTCCGTATCCTCCGTCCTTTACCAACTGGTCTGCCATATCAAGGGCTGTATCAAAATCTTTTGCTTTGTAGAGAGCCAGAACAGGAGAAAGTTTCTCATGGGCAAAAGGCTCGGAAATATCTACAGAAGTAACCTCGCCGATAAGGATCTTTGTATTCTTCGGAACAGAAATTCCCGCCAGTTCGGCAATAACGTAAGCAGGCTGGCCTACGATCTTTGCGTTTACAGTGCCGGCTTCTGTAAGGATGATCTTGCGGACCTTATCCAGCTCTTCGTTATTTAAAACATGACAGCCCCTGCTGATAAATTCTGCTTTTACCTTATCATAGATATCTGCGATGGCAGTTACAGACTGTTCAGAAGCGCAGATCATACCATTGTCAAAGGTTTTGGAATGGATCACAGAGTATACGGCTGTCTGGATATCGCAGGTGCTGTCCATGATAACCGGAACATTTCCGGGACCTACGCCGATGGCTGGTTTTCCGGAAGAATAGGCAGCCTTTACCATGCCGGGACCTCCGGTAGCCAGGATCACGTCTGCGGAACGCATCAGTTCGTTGGAAAGTTCCAGAGTAGGCTCTTCCACCCAGCCGATGATCCCTTCAGGAGCGCCGGCCTTTACAGCAGCTTCAAGTACTACTTTTGCAGCCTCAATAGTACATTTCTTTGCACGGGGATGAGGGCTGATGATAATGGCGTTTCTTGTCTTTAAGCAGATCAGGCATTTGAAAATAGCGGTGGAAGTGGGGTTGGTAGTAGGGATAACGGCGCCTACGATTCCCACAGGCTCTGCGATCTTTTTGATGCCGTAAGATTTGTCTTCCTCGATCACGCCGCAGGTCTTTACTCTCTTGTAAGCATTGTAGGTATACTCTGCAGCATAGTGGTTTTTGATAACCTTATCCTCCAGTACACCCATGCCGGTCTCTTCACAGGCCATTCTGGCCAGAGGGATACGCTGTTTGTTTGCTGCCATAGCGGCTTCGAAAAAGATCTTATCTACCTGTTCCTGGGTATAAGAAGCAAACTTTTTCTGGGCCTCTCGCATAGAAGCGATTTTTGCCTGAAGGGCTTCTACGCTGTTGATGGTTTCCGGTACATTGCTTTCTGATTTTTTAGCCATGGGAAATCCTCCTTAAAAAATGTAAAATGTGTGGTTTATATAACAGAGAAAAATTCTCTGTTGATATTGATAATTATTTAACAATTTCTGAAGCTATTATAAAGCATTGTTAAAAAATGTCAATAAGTTTTACAACAAAATTTTTTAGAAGATTGGGCAGATTGTATAGGTTTATTTTACTATAAATCCGAGGGAAAATAAAGAAAAAAGATTGTTAAATATATAATTATCTGAAAATAATGAAATTAAGAAAATTAAATACAATATATAGAAGATACTGTTTGGAGACAGGGAAAAACTTGATAAAGATTTAACAATAAATATTTGTGAAAAATGTACAGATAAAATGACACAGACAGCAGATCCTCTGAGAATCTGCTGTCTGTGTCATTCTTTTAACCTGCGGCAGAATTATTTTTTCATATTTTCTCTCTTACGCAGCCTGGAATCCAGGATCTTCTTGCGGATACGAAGGGATTCCGGCGTTACCTCCAGGAGCTCGTCTGTGTCGATAAATTCCAGCGCCTGTTCCAGACTGAGGCGTTTAGGCGGCGTCAGCTTCAGCGCTTCGTCGGCGGAAGAGGAACGGGTGTTGGTAAGATGCTTGGTCTTACATACGTTCAGCTCAATGTCTTCCGGCTTCCCGCTCTGTCCGATGACCATACCACTGTATACTTTTTCTCCGGGACCAATGAAGAGGGTTCCTCTGTCCTGCGCGGAGAACAGGCCGTAAGTTACTGCTTCCCCTGTCTCAAAGGCGATGAGAGATCCCTGCTTCCGGTACTGGATATCTCCTTTATATGGAGCATAGCCGTCAAAGGCGGTGTTCAGGATTCCAGCTCCTTTCGTGGAGGTCAGGAAATCTCCCCGGAAACCGATAAGTCCTCTGGAAGGAATATGGAATTCCAGACGGGTAGTTCCGTCGCTGGCAGGGCTCATACCCTGAAGTTCCCCTTTTCTTTCACTGAGTTTCTGGATCACAGTACCGGAAAATTCCTCCGGAACATCTACATAGGCGATCTCCATAGGCTCCAGTTTCCGTCCCCGCTCGTCTTCTTTATAGATAACTTCTGCTTTGCTTACTGCAAACTCGTAGCCTTCCCGGCGCATGTTCTCAATAAGTACAGAGAGATGAAGTTCGCCTCTGCCGGATACTTTAAAGCAGTCGGTGCTGTCGGTATCTTCCACACGAAGACTGACATCTGTGTTCAGCTCCCGCATAAGACGCTCTCTTAAGTGGCGGGAAGTAACGAATTTTCCTTCCTGTCCTGCAAAGGGACTGTCATTTACCAGGAAATTCATGGAGATGGTAGGCTCGGAAATCTTCTGGAAAGGAATGGGCTCCGGGTTTTCCGGAGAACAAAGGGTATCTCCGATGTGGATATCCGCGATACCGGAAATGGCTACGATTGAGCCGAAGCCGGCTTCCTTAACTTCTACTTTATTCAGACCGTCAAACTCATAAAGTTTGCTGATCTTTACTTTTTTCATTTTATCAGGATCATGATGATTACACAGTACCACTTCCTGATTTACCCGGATGGTACCGTTCTCTACTTTACCTACGCCGATACGGCCTACATATTCATTGTAGTCAATAGTGCTGATCAGTACCTGGGTAGGAGCCTCCGGATCTCCTGTAGGAGCCGGGATATATTTCAGGATCGTCTCAAAAAGTGGTTCCATGCTTTCCGGCGTATCTGCCAGATCCAATACCGCGTGGCCGGTCTTGGCAGAAGCGTACAGGAAGGGGCAGTCCAGCTGTTCGTCTGAAGCGTCCAGATCCATGAGAAGTTCCAGGACCTCGTCAATAACCTCGTTAGGCCGGGCTTCGGGACGATCGATCTTGTTGATACATACGATCACATGAAGGTCCAGATCCAGGGCCTTTTTCAGAACGAATTTTGTCTGGGGCATGGCGCCTTCAAAAGCGTCTACTAGAAGGATAACTCCGTCTACCATTTTCAGCACACGTTCTACCTCGCCGCCGAAATCTGCATGTCCCGGGGTGTCGATAATATTGATCTTAGTGCCTTTGTAATGTACGGCTGTGTTTTTGGAGAGAATGGTGATCCCTCTTTCTCTTTCGATATCATTGGAGTCCATGACTCTTTCCCGGACCTCCTGGTTTTCACGGAAGACGCCGCTTTGACGGAGAAGCTGATCTACCAGAGTGGTCTTGCCATGGTCAACGTGAGCGATGATGGCTACGTTGCGAATATCTTCTCTTGATGTTTTCATATATAACGATAACCTCTTTTCTTTATAAATAGGAGTTTTTTCCTTAAAATCCGGAAATTATTCTATCATACTTAAATATAAGTATCAATAGAGGAATCTTCTGAAAATCAGCGGTTTCTGATGGCTGATATCCGGAAAATTTTCCAGAATAGAGAAATGGGAAAAAGAAAAAATAAAAAAATCCTGTTCTAAAAGTCTGGATCTGTGAATAAACATGATATAGACAAGATACCAGAAAGAGGAAGGGGAAGAAATCATGGCAGATAAAATAATTGAAAATAATCAGGTGTCTATAATCGGGAAGGTAGCGTCCAGCTTTACCTTCAGTCATCAGGTATTCGGAGAAGGATTTTACCTGGTGGATATTCTTGTGAAAAGGCTCAGCGATTCAGAGGACAGGATCCCTCTGATGGTTTCCGAACGTCTGGTAGACGTGAGCCAGGATTATGAAGGAGAATACATCATGGTACAGGGACAGTTCCGTTCCTACAACCGTCACGAAGAAAAGAAGAACCGGCTGGTCCTTTCTGTATTTGTAAGGGAGCTTTCTTTTGTAGAAGAGGCAGATGATTCCATAAAGACCAATCAGATCTTTCTGGACGGTTATATCTGCAAGCCTCCGGTCTATCGGAAAACACCTTTGGGAAGAGAGATCGCCGATCTGCTCCTGGCAGTGAACCGGCCTTATGGAAAATCTGACTACATACCCTGTATATGCTGGGGAAGGAACGCCCGGTATGCCTCCGCTTTTGAAGTCGGCGGTCATGTGCTTTTGTGGGGCAGGATCCAGAGCAGGGAGTATATTAAGAAGCTGGGCGAAAATGAAACTGAGAAACGGACGGCTTACGAAGTGTCGGTAAGTAAACTGGAGTATGCGGATTAGCCCGCATACCCCGCCGCCAGGCAGTTTTTGACGTTGTTTTATTGCAATATTCTTGCAGGTGTAGTAATATATACACAACTCTTAATCAAATTAAACCGAAAAGCCAGTCTGTAAGAGGTGTATTATTATGGAAGAAAAAGGATTGACACAGATTTACTGCGGACCCGGGAAGGGTAAGACAAGCGTTGCCATCGGGCAGGCGGTAAGAGCTGTCGGCTATGGAAAGAGAGCCATTGTGATCCAGTTTTTGAAGGGCAAAGCGACGACCCAGTTGGATTATCTCTCTGTCCTGGAACCGGATATCCGGCTGTTCAGATTTGAGAAGAAGGATAAATATTATGAGGATCTGACACAAGAGGAGAAGCAGGAAGAAAATCTGAATATCCGGAATGGACTGAATTTTGCCAGAAAAGTGCTGATTACAGAGGAGTGTGAGATGCTGATTCTGGACGAGATCCTCAGCGCTCTGGAACTTGGGATCGTTTCGGAAGAGGAAGTAAAAGGATTGATTGAGGCAAAGGATGATGAAACAGAGTTGATCCTTACGGGAACAATGATCACAGACGGACTGAAGGAAGCAGCGGACCGGGTGGTCTCTCTGGAGATCGTCAAATAACTTTGAGAGCCAGGTTGCAAAAAACATAAGAGAACAGCAGAAGGAGGAAGATATATGGCTATTTTTAAAGGTGCAGGTGTAGCGATCGTCACACCGATGAAGGAAAACGGAGATGTAAATTTCGAGAAGCTGGGGGAAATCCTGGAAGAGCAGATCGCAGAGGGGACAGATGCAGTGATCATCTGCGGGACAACCGGAGAATCTTCTACGCTCTCTCATGAGGAGCATATGGAGACCATCCGCTATACCATTGATAAGGTAAATAAAAGGATTCCAGTGGTGGCAGGTACAGGCTCCAACTGCACAGAAACTGCCATTATGATGTCTCAGGAAGCAGAGCGTATGGGAGCAGACGGTCTTCTCCTTGTCAGTCCATACTATAATAAGGCTACACAGAAAGGTCTGATCGCTCACTATACCGCTATTGCGAATTCTGTAAAACTGCCGATCATCCTGTATAATATCGCGGGACGTACAGGAATCAATATCGAGCCTAAGACACTTCTGTATCTGGCGGAGAATGTAGAGAATATCGTAGCTGTAAAAGAAGCTTCAGGAAATATTTCCCAGATCGCGGATATTGCGGCAATGTGCAAAGGAAAACTGGATATCTACTCCGGTAATGACGACCAGATCACACCGATCATGGCCCTGGGCGGTATTGGCGTGATCTCCGTATTGTCCAATATTGCTCCCAGATATACCCATGATCTTGCCATGAGCTACCTGAACGGAGATGTGCAGAAGAGCTGTGAAATGCAGTTAAAGGCACTGCCTCTGGTACGGGCGCTGTTCTGCGAAGTGAATCCTATTCCGGTAAAGGCAGCCATGAATCTCATGGGCAAGGAAGTAGGTCCTCTGCGTATGCCTCTTACAGAGATGGAAGAGGAGCATAAAGAGACCTTAAAGAAGGCAATGATCGATTTTGGACTGGAACTTGCATAAGTATAAGCATAGAAAGACACAGAAGAAAAGAGGAAGAAAATGGTCAGAATTATTATGAACGGCTGCAACGGCCATATGGGACAGGTGATCGCCGGGCTGGCGGCGCAGGATCCTGAAGTGGAAATGGCGGCCGGAATTGATCTGGAAGACAAAGGTTTATATGCATGTCCGGTATTTACAGACATTGAAAAATGTGATGTGCCGGCAGATGTTATGATCGATTTTTCATCAGCAAAGGCCACAGACGGGGTGCTGGAATACTGCAGGAGCAGGAAGCTTCCCCTGGTGCTGTGTACTACAGGTCTATCTGAGGAACAGATCCGCAAAGTAGAGGAAACTGCGAAAGAGACGGCGGTTCTTCGTTCCGCCAATATGTCTCTGGGGATCAATACTTTGCTGAAGCTGATCCAGGAGGCTGCAAAAGTCCTGGCGGCGGCGGGATTTGATATGGAGATCGTGGAGCGCCATCATAACCTGAAAGTAGACGCTCCCAGCGGAACAGCTCTGGCTCTGGCAGACAGTCTTAATGAAGCTATGGACAACCAGTACCATTATGTATATGACAGAAGCCAGAAGAGAGAAAAGAGAGATCCGAAGGAAATCGGCATTTCTGCCGTGAGAGGCGGAACCATTGTGGGAGATCATGAAGTGATCTTTGCCGGACCAGACGAAGTTATCGAATTTAAACATACGGCTTATTCCAAGACGGTATTTGCCAAAGGAGCCGTAGAGGCCGCCAAGTTCCTGAAAGGAAAAGACGCCGGACTGTACAATATGAGCCATGTGATCAACGCTGAAAAGTAAAAAAAGAAAAAGGAAGAAGCAGTTTCATTAATCAAAATCCAGAATATTTATACATTTTAGTGTTCAGTCTGCATAGCTTTGAGCCTACAGACTCAAAGCTATGCTCGACAAATTCACATAAAATGTATAAATATTCCTGATATATGTTTAATGCGACTGCTTCTTCTTTTTTGTATAAAAAAGGATAGGAATGTGCATATTAACAGCAGACTAAAAAGAAAAGGAGAAATCGATATGAAAGCAAAAGATATAAAAAAATTTGCCCTTTGTCTGCTGGCGGCAGTGATCCTGGCCGGAGGTACCGCATGTGGAAATGACAAGAATATGACGAATGAGAATGGAACCGCTTCTGAAAACTCAGCAGATGATGACGGGGTGGCAGGAGATGCCGGCGAAGCGTTGAAGGATGGCGCGGAAGATCTGGGAGATGATGTAAGAGACGGCATGGAAGACGCAGGAGATTCCATCAGAGATAACGCTGAGAACGCTACAGAGGACCGATAGATAAAAAACTTTTGAAAAAAGGGGAATACGGACAGTGCCATGAAATCAGAGAAAATAACAAAAACTATCCGTATTCTCCATACAATTTTTAAACTATGTTTCTATACATAGAAATCCCTTAAAATTTTCTAAAAACGGTTGAACTGGAAATATGATATTGGTATAATAATGTTACATTACAAGAAAAACTCTTGTAAAATACACGTAAAGGGGTTGGACATAATGAAGTTTGTAATTAGCGGAAAGAATATTGATGTTACAGAGGGCCTGAAAAAAGCAGTAGAGGATAAACTGGGAAAGCTGGAAAGATACTTCACGTCTGACACAGAGGTTATTGTCACACTGAGTGTGGAAAAGGAGCGGCAGAAGATCGAGGTGACCATTCCTGTAAAGGGAAATATTATAAGGTCGGAACAGGTCAGCAGCGATATGTATGTCTCCATTGACCTGGTAGAAGAGATCATTGAAAGACAGCTTAGAAAGTACAAAAATAAGATTATTGATAAAAAGCAGAGCGGCACAGGCTTTCAGCCTGAATTCGTAGAGCAGGATTACGAGGATGACGACAATGAGATCAAGATCATCCGTACCAAAAAATTCGGTTTCAAGCCTATGTATCCGGAAGATGCCTGTGTACAGATGGAACTGCTGGGACATAACTTTTTCGTATTTTTAAACGCAGAGACGGAAGAAGTCAATGTAGTTTATAAGAGAAAAGGAAATACCTATGGCCTGATCGAGCCGGATTTCGGCTGATCCTTGAACTGCCCGGGAATACAGGGCAGACAGAAAAAACATAAGACAGAATGAAAGAAAAAGGAAGTTCTTCTTTCAGGCGCCAGCGCCTAAGAAGAACTTCCTTTTTTCAAATCCTCCTGAAGCCGGACTGAAATCAGAACTATGACGGAAGGATCCTCAAAAACAGTTTTATGTAAAAATTGTTCAAAAAGCTCTAAAAATACTTCTTTCTTTTCTGTAAAAGGAAAGGTAGAATATCAATTAGTAAAAACACAATTAGGAAAAAAGGAGGAAAATTTATGCGAAACGTGATCAACCTGAACCAGGACTGGAAGTTTATCCAGCAGGACGCAGGCCTTCCTGCCAGCCTGCCTGCAGACTGGCAGACCGTGCAGCTGCCCCATTCCTGGAATGCCATTGACGGACAGGATGGAAACGGGTCCTATGACAGAGGAAAATACTGGTATGCCAAGACTTTTGAAACACCAAAACAGCCTCTGACCGGAGGAAAGGTATTTGTGGAGATTCTGGCGGCAGGACAGCAGGCGACTGTATATGTAAATGGTACAGAAGTGACTTATCACGAAGGAGGATATTCTACCTTCCGGGCAGATATTACTTCTCTGTGTAAAGATGAGGGAGAGAATCTCCTGGTAGTTGCCTGCAGCAATGAATACAAAGACAGTGTATATCCTCAGTCAGCGGACTTTACCTTCTACGGCGGACTTTACAGAGGCGTGAACCTGATCAGCGTGCCGGAAGCACATTTTGATCTGGAATATTATGGAGGTCCGGGTATCCAGGTGACGCCTAAGCCATGTGACTGCGGAGGCGCAACTTTCGAAATCGTTACCTATGTTAAAAATACAGATGAAAACTTTACCGTGCTGTATTCTGTTTTAGACGCAGATGGCAAAGAAGTAGCCAGCGGCTGCCGTCCTGCTGACAGCACCGGCATTACCCTTTATGTGCCGGACACAAAGAAATGGGATATTGACAGTCCGTATCTGTATACAGTAAAAGCCGCTCTTCAGAGAAGAAATGAGACTTATGACGAGATTTCCACAAGAGCAGGCGTCCGCAGCTTTTCCTGTGATCCTCAGAAAGGATTTATCATGAATGGAAAAGAGACGCCTCTGCGGGGTGTAAGCCGTCATCAGGATATGCTCTATAAAGGAAATGCTCTTACAAAAGAGGATCATTACAGAGATGCGGAATTGATCAAGGAGCTGGGAGCCAATACGATCCGTCTGGCGCATTATCAGCACAATCAATATTTCTATGACGCCTGCGACGAACTGGGCTTTATCGTATGGGCAGAGATTCCTTTCATCAGTGTATTCAATAAAGATCCGGAAGCTCATCAGAACTGTATCAGCCAGTTAAAAGAGCTGATCATTCAGAATTACAACCATCCGTCTATCTGTTTCTGGGGAATTTCCAATGAGATCCTGATCGGCGGTATTTCCGAGAAACTGGTGGAAAATCATAAAGAACTGAATGCCCTGGCAAAAGAACTGGATCCAACCCGTCTTACAACCATTGCCCATGTGTCTATGACACCTGTGGAAAGCCCGATGCATCATATCACCGATGTGGAAAGCTACAACCATTACTTCGGATGGTACGGCGGAAAGATGGAAGACAACGGCCCGTGGCTGGATAATTTCCACAAGGTTCATCCGGATATCTGTCTGGGACTTTCTGAGTACGGCTGCGAAGGTATTATTACTTACCACGGACCAAACCCTGCCTGCAAGGATTACAGTGAAGAATATCAGGCGCTGTACCACGAACATATGGCAAAAGTTCTGGACGAGCGTCCCTGGATCTGGTCAAGCCACGTATGGAATATGTTCGACTTCGGCTGCGCAGCCAGAAATGAAGGCGGCGTAGCAGGACGTAATAATAAAGGTCTGATGACGATTGACAGAAAGACCAAGAAAGACAGCTACTATATTTATAAAGCATACTGGAACAAAGAGCCTATGGTTCATCTCTGCGGAAAACGTTACGCACAGAGAGCCGGGGAGACTACTCAGATCCGGGTTTACTCCAATCTTCCTACAGTTACCCTGTACCTCAACGGAGAAAAAGTAGGAGAGCAGACAGCAGAGAAGGTATTTGTATTTGAAGTGGCTCTTGCAGATGGATTCAATACGATCGTAGCAGAAGCCGGAGATC
>DWUY01000077.1 GCA_019120515.1 Candidatus Blautia avicola
CAGGTTCTGTAGTATGCCAGTATCCTACAAGAGGAGTATAACAACAAAGAAAGAAGAAGCGAAAGTTTATCTGAGAAAGGGTTTCATAACCCCATCGGTGCCTTTCGCAGAAAGGTGGTTTATAAAAATGAAAAAATATATTTTAACCAGGCTGATCCAGATGATCCCGATTTTGCTGGGGATCACTGTGCTGTCCTTTATCCTGACAAATCTGTCCGCGGCAGATGCGGTAGATATTATGGAAAGCAATCAGGGGATTGCTATGTCGGCAGAGGAAAAAAATGAACTCCGCCAGGAGCTGGGACTGGACAGACCTGTGACAGAGCAGTATGTAACATGGCTGGGAAACCTGCTCGAAGGAGATATGGGAGAATCTTTTGTTTTAGGACAACCGGTTCTTTCTTCTTTCCTTTCTAAGCTGCCGGCCACCATTTATCTGACAGTTGTGTCTCTGTTGCTGACTGTGGGGATCTCCATACCTTTGGGGATCCTGGCGGCAGTGAGGCAGAACCGGTTTTTGGATTATCTGATACGGCTTTTTAGTTTTATCGGAAATTCCCTGCCGAATTTTTTCGCGGCTCTGCTGCTGATCTATTTCTTTTCTCTGAAATTAAAGATCTTTCCGGTAATGGGAAACACAGGGGACTGGAAAAGTGTCATCCTTCCTGCAGTTACCCTGGCTCTGGCTATGACTTCCAAGTATATCCGCCAGGTAAGAGCCGCGGTTCTGGAGGAACTGGATCAGGAATATGTCCAGGGAGCCAGAGCCCGGGGGATCCGGAAAAAGAGGATCCTGCTTTTTAGCGTGCTGAAAGCCTCTATGCTGACGATTATCAATCTGCTGGCTCTTTCCATTGGTTCTCTGATGGGAGGAACCGCTATCGTGGAATCTATTTTTATGTGGGACGGCGTGGGAAAGATGGCGGTGGACGCCATTACCATGAGAGACTATCCGGTTATCCAGGCCTATGTGATCTGGATGGCAGTGATCTATGTAGTAATTAACCTGGCGGCAGATCTGATCTGCCATTATCTGGACCCCAGGATCCGTCTTGGACAGGAGGAAGCACAGTGAGAGAAAAAAAGAGGACCAAAAGAAAACAGAAAGTTTCCAGAGACTGGACAAAGCTGAAGCTGGTTGTCTGCGGCGCTCTGGTCCTGGCGATCCTGCTGACGGCAGTGCTTGCTCCTTATATTACCCCTTATGATCCCTATGAACAGGATCTGGGAAAGGCTCTTCTGGTACCATGCAGAGAGTATCTGCTGGGGACGGACAGGTATGGGAGAGATATGCTTTCCAGGGTGATCATGGGAGCCAGGACTTCGGTATTTTCCGCAGTTTTTCTGGTACTGATCATTACGGTGACCGGGAGTATGGCAGGTACAGTCTGCGGTTATCACGGAGGAAAACTGGACACCTTTCTCATGCGGGTTTCCGATGTTTTTCTGGCGTTTCCGGGTATGGTATTTGCCATTGCGGCAGCCAGCGTTCTAAAAGGCGGACTTTTCGGAGCGGTGGCGGCTCTGGCTTTGATATCCTGGCCTAAGTACGCGAGGATCGTCCGAAGCCAGGTGATGTCCATAAAAAATGCGCCCTATATCGAGGCTGCCAGGCTGGCAGGATCCGGTACTGGAAAAATCATTTTAAAACATATGATCCCCAACATAGCGGGGCCGGTGATCACCACGGCCGTTCTGGATATAGGAACGATGATGATGGAGATCGCGGGACTTTCTTTCCTGGGGCTGGGAGCGATGCCCCCTGCGGCGGAATGGGGATCTATGATGAGCAGCGGAAGGAGTATGCTCCAGACGTCGCCCTGGGTGATCCTGGCGCCGGGATGCGCCATCTTTCTTACGGTTATGGTCTTTAACCTTCTGGGAGATACGGTCCGTGACCTGCTGGATCCAAGACAGAGAAAAAAGGAGGAACTGCCTTTATGACAAAGCCCTTACTTGAGATTTCCAATATGGAAGTCTGTTATTTCGGAAAGCCGGTAGTCCGGGAGCTGTCTCTTAAAATGGAGCCGGGAGAGATCCTGGGTATCGTGGGGGAGTCAGGAAGCGGAAAAAGCACAGTGATCCGGGCTGCCATGGGACTTTTGAAAAAAGGAGGAACCGTTACAAAAGGGGAGATTTCCTATAAAGGACAGAGCATAACCCAGGCAGGAGAAGAGGAACTGCGAAAGATCCGGGGACCGGAAATGGGAATGGTCTTCCAGAACGCGGGGGCTTCCCTCTGTCCTGTGCGTACCATTGAGAAACAGCTTTATGAAACCGTTCTGGAGCATGAAAAGATCAGCCGCAGAGAGATTAAAGAAAGGGCCCTGGAAATCTTTAAAAATATGGGATTCTCCAGGGGAGAAGAAATCCTGAAAAGCTATCCTTTCCAGCTCTCCGGGGGAATGAACCAGCGGGTGGGCATTATGATGGCTATGATACTGAAGCCGGACCTTCTTTTGGCTGACGAGCCTACCAGCGCTCTGGATGTGACCATCCAGGCCCAGGTGGTAAAAGAGATGATGAAAATGCGGGAAATGTACGGCACGGCCATTGGGATCGTTACCCACAATATCGGCCTGATAGAACACATGGCAGATAAGGTGGCGGTGATGCGGCAGGGACGTCTGGTGGAATACGGGACCAGGGAAGAGGTCACCGGAAGCCCCCGGCAGGAGTATACAAAGGAACTGCTGGGAGCGGTCCTTCGGCTGAACAGAGGACAGAGATAACAGGAGGCACAGGAGACAGGAATGGAAAAGATCCTGGAAGTAAAAAATCTGAGAAAAACTTTTTATAAGAGCAGATCCCTTTTCCCCGCTGTGGAAGATGTGAGTTTTCATCTTATGAGGGGAGAATGTCTGGGTCTGGTAGGAGAAAGCGGCTGCGGAAAAAGCACTACGGCCAGGCTCATCGCCGGACTGCTGGAACCGGACAGGGGAAGCGTGCGTTTAGAAGGTGAAGAAATCCTGGGACTGAAAGGAAAAAAGAAACAGGCTGTATACACAAAGCTCCAGATGGTCTTTCAGACTCCTCAGGATTCCTTTGATCCCCGATGGACTCTGGGAGACGGGATCATGGAAAGTATGAGGAACCGGGGAATGAAAAAAGACCAGGCCCGGGAAAGAATGTACCGGCTTCTGGAACAGGTGGAACTGGACCGGAGCTTTGGAGAAAGATATCCTCATGAAGTAAGCGGAGGAGAATGCCAGAGGGCAGCCATAGCCAGGGCGCTGGCTGTAGATCCCAGGCTGGTGATCTGCGATGAAGCCACCAGCGCTCTGGACGTAACCGTTCAGGCCCAGATCGTGGAACTGTTGAAAAGACTTCAGAAGGAAAGAAAGCTTTCTCTTCTGTTTATCTGCCATGATCTGGCTCTGGTCCAGCATATGTGTCAGAGAGTCCTGGTCATGTATCAGGGAAAGATCATAGAGCAGGGGACGCCTGATGAAGTGATACAGCACCCCAGGGAGGCGTATACCAGAACCCTGGTAGATTCCGTACTGTGAAAGCATACCCTTGTACACTGAGGGTAGGGAAAGGAGAAACAGAATGAGAAAAAAATACTTAAAGAGAAAAGCATGGGGAACCTTACTGGCCCTGACTCTTAGCGCGGGACTCCTGTCCGGATGCGGTTCTTCCGGAACAGAAAGCACAGGAGATGCGTCTGCCTCCGGGGAAAAGGTTTTTTATTATGGAGATACTACTTTTAACACGGAAAATGACGAGACAGATGTGGATCCCCACAATGGATATTCCGGCTGGGCCTGTATCCGCTACGGCATTGGGGAGACTTTGTTCCGATATTCTGATTCTATGGAACTGGAACCCTGGCTGGCTTCCGGCTATGAAAATGTAGATGAGAATACCTGGCGGATCACCTTAAAGGATGGTATCCAGTTTACCAGCGGGAGAAGCCTGGACGCCCAGGCAGTGAAGGAATGTCTGGATCATCTGGTGGAAGTCCACGCCAGGGCAAAAGGAGATCTGAAAATAAAGGAGATCACTGCAGAAGGCATGACTCTTACCATTACCACATCTGAGCCTGTGCCGGCTCTGATGAATTATCTGGCAGATCCTTATGGCTGTATCATCGATATGGAAGCAGGGATCACAGAGGATGGAAACGTATCCGGGACCGGCCCTTATACTGCCACTGAGGTAAATACAGACCAGGGACTGACTCTGGTGAAAAATGAAAATTACTGGGATGGAACACCGAAATTGGATACCATTTATGTAAGGACTATCACAGACGGGGATACTCTCACCATGGCCCTCCAGTCAGGAGAGCTGGACGCTGCCTACGGCCTTCCCTATGCCAGCCTTCCACTGTTTTCAGAAGCGCCCTATACCATTTCATCTGTGGAGACTTCCCGGTCTTTCTTTGCCCAGATGAATTATCAGACAGAGGCCCTTCAGGACGAAAAAGTCCGGGAAGCCATTGCCATGGGAATCGATAAAGAAGGCTTTACCCGTGTGCTTCTTGACGGCAACGGTACGGCGGCAGCAGGTCCCTTCCCCTCCAGTTTTACCTTTGGGGATGATACCGTGACTGCTCCGGCATATGATCCGGACCAGGCCAGGGAGCTTCTGAAGGAAGCGGGATGGACAGACACAGACGGAGACGGCTATGTAGATAAAAACGGAGAGGATCTGACGATCCGCTGGCTGACTTATCCCAGCCGCCAGGAACTGCCTCTTCTTGCAGAGAGCGTTCAGTCTACTCTGGGGGATATTGGTATAAAAGTGGAAGTAAACAGTACCGCAAATCATCTGGACGTACTCCAGAGGGGTGACTGGGATATCTATGCCAGCGCCTTTGTCTGCGCTCCTACAGGAGATCCGGAGTACTTCTTTACCACCCACTGTCTGGATTCCTCTACCCATAACAGAGGGGGATATCACAGTGACAGGCTTGAAGAACTGGAAGCTCAGATGAGTACCGCCTTTGATGTAGAAAAGAGAGCTTCCCTGGCTACAGAAATGACCCAGACGATCCTGGATGACAACGCCTTTATCTTTGCTTCCCACTTAAGAATGTCTATCGTATCAGGGGAAGGCGTCACAGGACTGGAGGCTCATCCCTGCGATTATTATGAGATCACTGCGGATCTGGATAAAAATTAAAGGAGCATATTTATGTACCGTATATTTATCGTAGAAGATGATCCGGGGATCGCCCGGGGGATCAAAAAGCAGATGGAGTCCTGGAACCTGGAAGCCCGGTGCGCTGTAGATTTCGAGAAGATCATGGAGGAATTTCAGGATTACCATCCTCATCTGGTCCTGCTGGATATTTCTCTGCCTTTCTATAACGGCTATTACTGGTGCCAGGAGATCCGGAAGGTTTCCAAGGTGCCGGTGATCTTTATCTCTTCCGCTTCGGATAACATGAATATTGTTATGGCCATGCAGATGGGAGGAGATGATTTTATCGCCAAGCCCTTTGACCAGATGGTGATGACTGCCAAGATCCAGGCAGTGCTGAGAAGGACCTATGATTATAACGGGAAACCGGCTTTTCTGGAACATAGAGGCGCCATTTTGAATATGGCAGATGCTTCTTTATCTTATAGAGGAGAAAAGATCGATCTGACGAAAAATGAATACCGGATCCTTCAGACCCTTCTGGAAAACAAGGGAAAGATCATCAGCCGGGAGCGGCTGATGGAAAAACTGTGGGAAACGGACAGCTTTGTAGATGAGAATACCTTAAGTGTGAATGTGAACCGCCTGCGGAAAAAGCTGGAGAAAGCAGGACTCACAGACTTTATCACCACCAAGGTGGGCATGGGATATCTGATCGGATAAGGAGAGCCGTATGAAAGTCTTGACTGCATATATAAGACAGCACAAAAGAGCCGTGGCCTTTTATTTTATAGCCATGGCAGTGTTTTTTATCCTTCTGTTTTTTTACAGGCTGCCGGTGGCGGCCTGGGCCTATGGGGCAGTGCTCTGCCTGGCATTCGGCCTGATCCTGGCAGTGCCGGATTACCTGAAATTCCGGAAAAAACATCAGGGGCTTTGCCGCCTGGAAGGGCAGCAGGAAATAACCGATACCGGGCTGCTGCCGGATCCGGAAGGACTTCTGGAACAGGATTATCAGGGGCTGATCGCAGGTCTTCTGGAAAAAGAGAAGGATACCCAGGATAGACTGAACCGCCGGTATCAGGATATGAGCGACTACTATACTATGTGGGCCCATCAGGTGAAGACCCCCATTGCCGCGTTAAAGCTGAGCCTGGAAAATGAAGACAGTTCTCTGGCCAGGGAGGTCCGGGGAGAAGTGACCCGGATCGATCAGTATGTGGATATGGCCATGTGCTATCTCCGGCTGGATTCTGAGACCACAGATTATGTTTTTGAAGAGTGTGAAATAGACAGGATCCTCCGTCAGGCAGTGCGGAAGTTTTCTTCTTCTTTTATCCAGAAGAAGATCCGGCTGGAATATGAGCCAGTGGACTGGAAGGTAGTCACTGATGAGAAATGGCTCCTTTTTGTGATTGAGCAGATCCTTTCAAACAGTTTAAAATATACCAGGTCTCAGGGAAAAGTTGTCATAGAGCGGCAGGAAGGGGAGATCCTCTGTATCCGGGACAACGGTATAGGTATTGCTCCGGAGGACATCCCCAGGATATTTGAAAAGGGCTATACCGGCTATAATGGCAGAAACGACAAAAAAGCCAGCGGCCTTGGCCTGTATCTGTGCCGCCGGATCTGCGAGAATCTGGGATACCGGATCTGGGCTTCCTCTTCTGTGGGAGAAGGGACGGCAATCTATATAGATCTGAAAAGGCGTCTTACAAAAATGTAAGACGGTGACAGGGAAATGTAAGCCAAATCGATAGCGGCCCATTTCCCTGTCCTGCTATAATGGCCTTGTAAGAAACAAGGAGGAAACAATATGGCGATCTTAGAAGTGATAAATCTGAAAAAAACCTATACCACCCGCTTCGGCGGCAGCCAGGTACGGGCTTTGAAAAATGTGAATTTTACTGTGGAAAACGGGGAGTATGCGGCAGTCATGGGAGAATCCGGTTCAGGAAAGACTACCCTGCTGAATATCCTGGCAGCCCTGGACCGGCCAAGTTACGGCACGGTGCTTCTGGACGGACGGGATATCACCAAGCTGAAAGATAAGGAACTGTCCGGTTTTCGCAGAGACAATCTGGGATTTGTCTTTCAGGATTTCAACCTTCTGGATACCTTTTCTGTCCGGGATAATATTTATCTTCCTCTGGTACTGGAGGGAAAGCATTACCGGGAAATGGAGGCAAAGCTCCTTCCCGTGGCCAGAAAACTGGGAATCACAGATATCCTGGAAAAATATCCCTATGAGATCTCCGGGGGCCAGAAGCAGCGGGCGGCGGTGGCCAGGGCTCTGATCACCAATCCGCGGCTGATCCTGGCAGACGAGCCCACCGGCGCCCTGGATTCCAGGTCCACAGAGGAACTTTTGGATCTGTTCTCCGCCATACATGCAGAGGGACATACCATTCTTATGGTGACCCATTCCGTTAAAGCTGCCAGCCGGGCAGGGAGAGTTCTCTTTATCAAGGACGGGGAGGTCTTTCATCAGCTTTACCGGGGAAACAGCACGGATCAGGAAATGTATGAGAAGATATCTAATACACTCACTGCCCTGGCGGGAGGTGAAAAGCTGTGAAAATGAGACTTTATCCAAGACTGGCCTGGCAGGGGATACGAAAGAACGGGAAGATCTATTTTCCCTATCTGGCAGCCTGTATTTTTGTAGTTATGGTCTTTTATCTTATCGGCTTTCTCTCCAGCGACCCGGTGATCCGGGAAATGGAGGGAGGGGCCCAGATGCAGGTGGTCCTGTCTCTGGGGACAGCGGTCATGGGTGTTTTTTCCGTGATCTTTCTTTTCTATACAAATTCCTTTCTTATGAAAAGAAGGAAGAAGGAGCTGGGGCTTTATCACATTCTTGGTATGGATCGGAAAAATATTGCTTTTGTGCTGATCTGGGAAAATCTTATGACGGCGGGAATTTCTCTGGGAACAGGACTTCTGGGAGGCATTCTCTTTTCCAAACTGGGGCAGCTGGCTATGATCTATCTGCTGAATGGGAAAGTAGATTTTTCTTTTTCTATTAATTTTCATGTTTTTATCCTTACCCTTAAGACTTATGGTCTGATCTTTCTGCTGCTTCTGGCCTATCGGATCCTGCAGATATTCCGGACCAGGCCTCTGGACCTGTTAAAAAGCGAAAGCCTGGGAGAACGGCCTCCGAGAGCCAACTGGATATCAGCGCTTCTGGGAGCGGCGCTCCTGGCGGCAGCTTACTTCCTTTCAGTGACCACAAAGGAGCCTGTTGCCATTATATGGCTGTTTTTTGTGGCAGTGTTCATGGTGATCGGAGCTACCTACCTGCTTTTTATGGCAGGGTCCGTTACTCTGTGTAAAATATTGAAGAAGAACAAGAAGTATTATTATAAGACAAATCATTTTGTATCTTTGTCTTCCATGATGTTCCGTATGAAGAGAAACGGCGCCGGCCTGGCTTCCATCTGTATCCTTTCCACCATGGTCCTGGTCATGGTGTCCGGTACCGTAAGCCTGTTCCTGGGAACTGAAGACAGCCTTCGCAGCAGGTATCCCAGAAATCTGGTAGTGAATACTCCTTCTTTGGACAATGGCATCGTAGATCAGGTAGGGCAGATCGTAGCCGGGGCTTTGGAAAAATACGGGGTTCAGGAAGAAAATGTCCTTCATTACCGGCAGCTGGTAATGTCCGGCATGACGCAAGGAAATCAGATAATCCTGGACTATGCAAAGAACGGGGAGTTTTCTTATACAGAATATGGAAATGTCCGTCAGATCATGGTGGTGCCTGTGGAGGATTACAACCGGATCATGGGAACAGATGAGAGTCTGGACCGGCAGGAGATCCTGGTGTGCAATACCAAGACAGACTGGGAGGAAAA
>DWUY01000078.1 GCA_019120515.1 Candidatus Blautia avicola
TCTTCATAATAAGTCAAATAGCAGGTCTACGTTCCACTCCGGTCGTTGCCCGCGGAAATAAAATAATCTCAGTGGTACTGGAACTTCTCTCCAAAATCATGTATGCTTAAATACAGAAAAACAGAAAGGAAGGCATAACGGCTTATGGAAATACGTGTACTGAAATACTTTTTAATGGTTGCAAGAGAAGAAAACATCACAAAAGCCGCCAATCTCCTTCATATCACCCAGCCTACTCTTTCCAGACAGCTTATACAGCTGGAAGAGGAACTGGGAACAACTCTGTTTCACAGGAGCAAACATCGTGTGGTCCTTACAGAAGATGGAATGCTGCTGAAACGGCGGGCCCAGGAGATTATTGAACTGGCGGAAAAAGCGCAAAAAGAATTGACTCATAAAGCGGAAAAACTTTCCGGTGAAATTTCTTTCGGCTGTGCCGAGACCCAGAATATGACCTTTCTCTCTCAAAAAATGGCAGCCTTTCGGAAAAAATATCCCCTGGTTCACTATAATGTTTACAGCGCCACGGCTGATGATCTGAAAGACCGGATGGAAAAGGGTCTTCTTGATATCTGTCTGTTTACAGAACCTGTAGATATCGGAAAATATGAATTCCTGCGGCTAAAACGCAAGGAGGTATGGGGCGTACTGGTACGCAGGGATTCTCCCCTTGCCGCTATGGAAAAGGTAACTCCCGAAGATCTGGTGAAGTTCCCTCTCCTTATGTCCCGCCGGGAAATGGTCCAGAACGAACTGGCCAACTGGTTCGGAGATCTTTTCGATAAAATAGAGATCGCTTCAAATTATAATCTGATCTTAAATGCCGCGGATATGGTAAAAAACAACGTAGGGATCGCTCTGTGCTTCTATATCGAAAATATTTCTAACGATCTTCGGTTTATTCCCTTTTCTCCGGCTTTAGAGACCGGTGCTGTTCTGGCATGGAAGAAAAACTTTGTATTTTCACCTGCCGCTACAGAATTTATACACTACATAAAAAGCGATGCCTCCTAATGGTTTCGTGTATATTTTATAAATTTTACAGATGTTTATTTTCTTTATTTGGCATATTTTTCAACTTTTTTATGATTTTTCTTCGGATCCTTGATACTATTCCTGTTTTTCTCAGAGAATCTGTATTTTTTTTATGTCAAAAAACCTTTTCTGCAGTTTTAAGAAAGGACCTTTTATCATTTGACATCTTTCTTTTCTCATGATACCATCTCTCATGAAGGCAAAGACGCCAGACAAGGCGTCTTTGTCTTTTTTTATTTTTATGCGCAAGGAGGAAGAAAGTATGAGACTGACACCTAAGGAACAGGAAAAACTCCTGCTTCATCTGGCCGGAAATCTGGCAAAAGAACGGAAAGCCAGAGGACTGAAATTGAATTACCCGGAAGCGGTAGCCTATATCAGTTCAGAATTAATGGAAATGGCCAGAGATGGAAAAGAGGTCACAGAGCTTATGCGTCTGGGGACAAAACTTCTTACCAGAGATGACGTAATGGAAGGAGTCGGGGATATGGTCACAGAGGTGCAGGTGGAAGCCACCTTCCCTGACGGCACCAAAATGGTCACTGTCCACAATCCTATTCAGTAATCCAATCAGGAGGTAACGCAATGAAAATCGGAGAAATCATGCCCTTGGAAAGGGAAATCACATTAAATGAAGGAAAGCCTTCTCTTACGCTGATGGTCACAAATACCGGAGACCGTCCTGTACAGGTAGGGTCTCATTTTCATTTTTTTGAAGTAAACCGCTGTCTGTCTTTTGACAGGGAAAAAGCCTATGGCTTTCATCTGGACATTCCTTCAGGAACTTCTGTCCGCTTTGAGCCGGGAGAGGAAAAAAAGGTTGCCCTCACTGCCATGGGAGGCACCAAGCGGATCTTCGGACTGAATGATCTGACCTGTGCCCAGGCTGTGGAAGGAACAAAAGCAGCTTCCATGGAAAAGGCAAAACAGAAAGGATTCCTTTAAAATACACAAACTAATCTTGGAGGTATGAATATGAGCACAAAAATATCCGGAGAGAAATATGCCATGATGTACGGCCCCACTACCGGGGATAAGGTACGGCTGGCAGATACAGACCTGGTCATTGAAGTAGAAAAAGATTACACCACCTACGGGGACGAGTGCAAATTCGGCGGCGGCAAGACCCTCCGTGACGGCATGGGCCAGTCTGTAAAGACCACCAGCGCCGACGGAGATCTGGATCTGGTGATCACCAACGCCCTGGTCCTGGATTATACAGGGGTCTACAAAGCAGATATCGGAATTAAAGACGGAAAGATCGCAGGCATCGGCAAGGCCGGAAACCCTGCAGTTATGGATGGGGTAACTCCCGGAATGACCGTAGGCGCTTCCACAGAAGCCCTGGCCGGTGAAGGCCTGATCCTTACCGCCGGCGGACTGGATACCCATATCCATTTCATTTCCCCGCAGCAGGTAGAATGCGCTCTGTACAGCGGCGTCACCACGATGATCGGCGGCGGTACAGGTCCGGCAGACGGCACCAACGCCACCACCTGTACTCCAGGCCCCTGGAACATGGAAATGATGTTAAAGGCCTGTGAAGAATATCCTATGAACATCGGGCTTTTAGGCAAAGGAAACTGTTCTGACGAAAAAGCTCTGGTGGAACAAATCAAAGCCGGAGCCATGGGACTGAAACTTCACGAAGACTGGGGTTCTACTCCCGCTGCCATTGATCACTGTCTCAATGTGGCAGATGACTATGATGTACAGGTAGCCATTCATACAGATACCCTTAACGAAGGCGGCTGTGTGGAAGATACTCTGGCAGCCATTGCGGGAAGGACTATCCATACATACCATACAGAGGGCGCCGGCGGCGGCCATGCTCCTGACATTATCCGGGCAGCGGCAGCTCCCAATGTACTTCCCTCTTCTACCAACCCCACCATGCCTTATACAGTAAATACTCTGGACGAGCATCTGGATATGCTGATGGTATGCCACCATCTGGATAAGAGGATCCCTGAGGACGTAGCCTTTGCAGATTCCAGGATCCGTCCGGAAACCATTGCCGCGGAAGATGTTCTTCATGATATGGGCGTTTTCAGCATGATGAGTTCCGACTCTCAGGCCATGGGACGTGTGGGCGAAGTTATCACCCGTACCTGGCAGACAGCCAGCAAGATGAAAGGGGAGCGGGGACCTCTTCCTGAGGACGAAGGCCACGGAAACGACAACTTCCGGGCAAAACGTTATATTTCCAAATATACCATCAACCCGGCTATTACCCATGGCGTGGCTGACTATGTAGGCTCTGTGGAAAAAGGAAAATTCGCCGATCTGGTATTGTGGAATCCTGCATTCTTCGGTATCAAACCGGACCTGATCATCAAAGGCGGTATGATCATTGCCGGAAAGATGGGCGACGCCAACGCTTCCATTCCTACCTGTGAACCGGTGATGTATAAACCTATGTTTGCCGCTCACGGAAAGGCAAAATACGCTTCCTGCCTGACTTTTGTATCCAAAGCAGCCATGGAAGAAGACGTAAAGACAAAATATCATCTGGAAAAAACGGTGGTTCCTGTATCCGGCTGCCGCAATATCGGCAAAAAGGATATGAAATTCAACAGTGAAACACCCCAGATCACAGTAAACCCGGAAACCTATGAGGTAAAAGTAGACGGAGAACATATTACTTCCAAACCTGCCGACAAGCTTCCTCTGACACAGCTTTACAGCTTATTCTAAGGAGGTGCTCCATGTTAGGCGTATGTTTATTATTTGTAGGGATCGTCCTGATCAATAACGGTATGTGTACCTTATACAAGGTAGACGGAAGATCAGCGGCGGTGATGAATATCCTTACCGGAGGACTTTCCATTTTTATTAATGCGGTAAACCTGGTAATGGGAAATTATTATGCCGCGGGAACCGGACTGCTCTTCGGCTTCACTTATATTTTTGTAGCTTTTTCCAAACTGTGGAACTTAAGCCCTATTCCCTTTGCGTGGTTTTCCACCTTCGTTGCAGTAAATGCCGTAGTCTTCGGAACCATTGAAGGCGTTACAGGAAGCTCTGCCTTAAATGTAACCGCAGACTGGCGGTGGGCTGCTATCTGGTACCTCTGGGCCATTCTCTGGGGAACTTCCTTTGTGGAAGACATCTGCGGGAAAAAGCTGGGGAAATTCGTCCCCTGTCTCCAGGTATTTGAAGGCGTAGTCACCGCCTGGATACCGGGACTTCTTATGTTAATCGGTCAATGGTAGGAGAAAAATTTTATGATTTGTGAAAAAATACTGGGAAAACTGGAAGATATGGATCTTCAGGGAAAAAAACTGGAATATGTCACCGTGGAATGGCATGAAGCCTTTAAAAAGATCCACCGGAAGGTTACAGATACCGGACGGGAAGTAGGGATCCGTCTGGATGACTCGGTGCTGAAAACCGGCCTGTTAGAGGGAGATGTCCTCTACGCGGATCCGGAGCTGGTCATTGCCGTCCACACCCCGCCCTGTGAAGTAGTCAAGGCAAAGGTATCTCCCCATCATCCGGAGATGATCCCTAAAGTCTGCTATGAGATCGGGAACCGGCATGCTCCCCTTTTCTTTGGAGAGGATCCCAGCACCTTTGTTACTCCCTATAATGAGCCTATGCTCCGTCTCCTCTCTTCTTTTCATGGCGTAGAGGTATGGAAAACTGTAGAGC
This sequence comes from Candidatus Blautia avicola, assembly GCA_019120515.1. Taxonomy (GTDB): domain Bacteria; phylum Bacillota; class Clostridia; order Lachnospirales; family Lachnospiraceae; genus Blautia; species Blautia avicola. Next base: position 4,690 of record DWUY01000078.1, read on the forward strand.
CTCTGAACTTTAAAGGTCAGATTTCCTCTCAGATCGGCCATTCCCACCACCACGATCATGGAAACCAGGAAGGAGCCACGCCATGAACCGCCAGGATATGGAGGCCCGTTTTCTCCTCCTTCAGATAAATGATTCTCTCTTTCCCATAGGAGGTTATTCCCACTCCTATGGGCTGGAGACTTATATACAGAAAGGCCTGGTAAACGACGGAAGCACTGCCAGGCTTTACATAGAAAACCGGCTGCGCTACAGCCTTCTCTATACGGATCTTCTGGCTGTCCGGCTGGCCTATGAGGCAGCAGCCAAAGAAGATCTGGAAAAGCTTGAGGAACTGGAGGACGTCCTGGACGCCTCCAAGATCCCCATGGAGCTGCGGGAAGCCTCCAGAAAACTGGGCAGCCGTTTTGTGAAAACTCTAAGGCACATGGAGATTTCCTGGAAGAAAGATATTTTTCAGAAATATCAGGAACTCCGCCAGGGAAAAGTAACCAGTCATCCCTGTGCTTACGGAGTTTTCTGCTGTGCCGCCGGGATCCCTCTGGAGGATTCTATGGCAGCCTTTCTTTATGCCCAAACCTCTGCTATGGTCACAAACTGTGTAAAGACCATTCCTCTGAGCCAGTCAGAGGGACAGAAGATCCTTCTCTCCCTCCACCAGGTTCTGGAAGAAGTTCTTTTTCTTGTGACCACAGCAGGAGAAGAAATGTTCTGCGCTTCTGCTCCCGGCTTTGACCTGCGGGCGATCCAGCATGAAAGTCTATATTCCAGGCTGTATATGTCCTGATACAGGGATGCCCCTGTGTCAGACTTTCCTGTCCGCCTCTGCGGACGCCTTTATGCATGAAAGACCCGGACCTCTTCTCCTTTCGGCCGGGCTCTCATAGTAAACATAGAAAGAAGGAACACAATTATGTCTTATGTAAAAATCGGCGTAGCCGGCCCTGTCGGTTCCGGTAAGACCGCTCTCATAGAAGCCCTTACCCGGCGCATGGCCAAAGATTACAGTATCGGTGTTATCACCAATGATATCTATACCAAAGAGGATGCGGAATTCCTGGCGAAAAATAGTATCATGCCTCTGGAAAGGATCACCGGCGTGGAGACCGGCGGCTGTCCTCACACAGCGATCCGGGAAGACGCTTCCATGAATCTGGAAGCTGTAGAAGAAATGGCGGAAAAATTTCCGGATATTGAGCTGTTTTTCATAGAAAGCGGCGGAGACAACCTTTCCGCTACCTTCTCCCCGGAACTGGCTGACGCCACCATCTTTGTCATTGATGTGGCAGAAGGCGACAAGATCCCCAGAAAAGGAGGTCCCGGGATCACCCGTTCCGATCTGCTGGTGATCAATAAGATCGACCTGGCTCCCTATGTAGGGGCAAGCCTGGAAGTTATGGAAAGAGATTCCAAAAAAATGCGCGGCGACCGTCCTTTCCTGTTCACGAACATCCGCAGCGGCGAACATGTGGATCAGGTAGTGGAATGGATCAAGAAAAACGTACTCTTGGAGGGAATGTAATGCCAGAAGAAAAAAATCCCTATGGAAAAGTCTCCCGCTTTTCCATTACCGCCGGTACCCGGGAGGGCCAGACCATACTGGAAGACTTTTCTTATACTTCTCCCTTTAAGATCATGCAGCCCTTTCCCCTGAAAGGCGGCGGGATCCAGGTCATGATGCTGGCTGCTTCTCCCGGGATCATGGCGGGAGACCTCCAGGAATTTTCTTTTCACATAAAAGAAGGCGCCAGGACCGAATTTATCTCCCAGTCCTACGATAAGATCCATTATATGGAAGAAGGAAAGGCCGGCAGACATACCTCTATTTTCGTAGAAAAAGGGGGCGCCTTTTTCTTCCATCCTCAGCCCATGATCCCTTTTAAAGGCTCTGCCTTTGAAAATACCATGGAAATCCGGCTGGAGGATGAAAGCTCCCGGTTCTTTATGAGCGAGATCCTTTCCTGCGGACGATACGCCAGAGGAGAAAAATTTGCCTATCGTTTCTACCACAATCTGGTCCGGATCTACAGAAAAGGGAAGCTGATCTACCGGGACAATACCCGGTATGATCCTGTGCTTTTCTCTATGGACAGTATGGGAATGTATGAGTCCTATACGCATCTGGCCTGTATCTTCCTTACTCCGCCAGAAGATCCCGAAAGCTTTGTATCCAAAGTTACAGATCTTCTGGAAAATACTTTCGATATCACCGGAGGTATTACCCGGCTGCCCCAGGGAGACCTGGCAGTCCGCATCCTGGGAAGACGCGGACAGGTGCTGGAAGAATTATCTCAAAAAATCCTGCTGTGCAGCGGCCTGTAAAGGCTGAGGCACAGCAGTTTTTCTTTTTCTCTTGACATCTCTTCTATACCTTCATATAATTATCCTAGATAATTACTAAAGATAATTATTTATGGTAATCAAATTCAGAAAGGAGGAATAACACATGGAAATATCTGATGTAAAGGAGTTTCTCTCTGCCTGCCAGGAAGCCAAGCGCATTACGGAACTGATGCCTCCTCTTCCCAAAGGGATGTCTCCTAGGCATATCTATGTGATCGACGCCGTGTTTCAGTTAAGTCAGTGCCAGGAACAGGTGATGGTCAGCGATGTAAGTAAACTGCTGGGGGTTACCAGGCCAAGTATCACCAAACTGATCCAGGAACTGGAAAAGCTGAAGGTTCTCACCAAAATTCCCGACCAGGAAGACAAAAGGATCGTTCACATAGCTCTGACGCCTTTAGGACAGAAATACTATGATTTTTATGTAGGAGGATATCACTCCTGGCTGGCAAGTAATTTCCAGGACATTTCTCCGGAAGATCTCTCCGCAGCCGCAAATACCATTCACCGGGTACTGGAGATCATGAAAAATCTGGATATTACCACCCACAAGGAAAAAAGAAAGGAAATAGAAGAACATGAATGAATCAGAAAAGAAAATTGATGCGAAGCTGATCTTTTCCATCATTGCCGCAGGGATCATGTCATTCTCAGGCGTAGTAGTAGAAACTGCCATGAACGTTACCTTCCCTACTCTGATGGAAGAATTCGGCATCGGAACTTCTACCGTGCAGTGGATCACTACCGGATACCTTCTTATTCTGGCTATGATCATACCTGCATCTTCTTATTTGAAAAAACGCTTTACTTTAAAGAAATTATTTGTCACTGCCATCTGCCTGTTCCTGATCGGAACCATAATGGCTGCTGTTACCCCGGTATTTTCCCTCCTCCTTCTGGGCCGTCTGATCCAGGGCGTGGGAACAGGTATCGCTCTGCCTTTGATGTTTAATATCGTACTGGAACAGGTTCCTGCCAAAAAACTGGGACTGATGATGGGAATTGCCTCCCTGATCACAGCCATGGCTCCTGCTGTAGGACCTTCTGTTGGAGGTATGTTAGTAAGCAATTTCGGATGGAGGATGATCTTCATCTCTCTGATCCCATTGCTCCTGCTCTCCTTTTTCCTGGGAGTTTTCTCTATCCGTCAGGTAACACAGACAGAAAAAATTTCTTTCCAGTGGCTGGACTACATATTTCTGGCTGCAGGCTTCGCCTGCTTTATCTTTGCCACCAGTACAGCCTCGGGCGCAGGATGGATCAGCGTCCAGGTACTGGGACTTCTGGCAGCCAGCGTTATCTGTATCGCCCTATTCTGTCTGAAATGTAAAAAAAGCGAAACACCCCTGATCGATATCCGGGTATTTTGCTGCGTTCCTTTCAGCCTCAGTGTACTGGTCCTTGTTTTCATCCAGTTTATCTGTTTGGGACTTGGATTCCTGATCCCCAACTACGCCCAGCTCGTACTTGGTGAAGAGGCCTTCCTGGCAGGATGCCTTCTCCTTCCCGGCTGTATCATCGGCGCTATCCTCTCTCCTATAAGCGGCAGGATCCTGGACCGTTTCGGAGCAAAGAAGCCCATCCTGTCCGGTAACTTCTGCATTATACTGGCGACAGTATGCTTCAGTATCTTTGCTTTACGGCTGAACATTGGAACCTTTATCGTATTCTATATATTCTTTGCCTTCGGTCAGGGCTCCTCCGTAGGAAACACCATGACCAACGGCTTAAAACAGCTGCCTCCTGAGCTAAATCCCGACGGAAACGCCGTGATCAATACTCTTCAGCAGCTGGCAGGCGCCATTGGCACCTCCATTATCACCACCATAGTGGCAGCCTCCCAGGCAAAGCTTCCTGACGATCTGGCAGCAGCTACTGCCCAGGGTACTCAGTATTCCTTCTATCTTCTGGCAGTGCTGGCTGTAGCTGTGATCTGCTGTTCTTTAGGCGTCTTCGCACTTACCGGAAAAAAGAAGAAGCTGTCGCATTAAACATGTCAGGAATATTTATACATTTTATGCGAATTTGTCGAGCATAGTTTTGAGACCATAGGCTCAAAGCGGCACAGACTGAGCAATAAAATGTATAAATATTCTCAATCATGATTAATGCGACAGCTC
>DWUY01000079.1 GCA_019120515.1 Candidatus Blautia avicola
GCCCTGGCTTCCAAGGCTACAGGATATCCTATCGCTAAGGTGGCTGCAAAGATCGCCCTGGGATATACTCTGGATGAGATCAAAAATGCTATTACCGGTAAAACTTATGCCAGCTTCGAGCCTATGCTGGATTACTGCGTAGTAAAGATCCCAAGACTGCCCTTTGACAAATTTATCAGCGCCAAGAGGACTCTGACTACTCAGATGAAGGCTACAGGAGAGGTCATGAGTATCTGCAATAACTTTGAGGGAGCGCTGATGAAGGCTATCCGTTCCCTGGAGCAGCATGTGGATTCTCTCATGTCCTATGACTTTACAAAGCTGACAGAAGAAGAACTGATAGAACAGCTTCATATCGTAGATGATATGCGTATCTGGCGTATCGCAGAAGCGGTAAGAAGAAATATTCCTTATGAGACTATCCATGATATTACCAAAATTGATATCTGGTTTATTGATAAGATCGCTATCCTGGTAGAAATGGAGAAGGCTCTGAAAGAACAGGAGCTGACAGAGGAACTGCTAAGAGAGGCCAAGAGGATTGAATTCCCGGATAATGTGATCGGACAGCTGACAGGGAAGACTACAGATGAGATCCATGATCTGAGAAAAGAGTGGGGGATCACGGCTTCCTATAAGATGGTAGATACCTGCGCTGCAGAATTTGCCGCAACTACTCCTTATTACTATTCTGTATATGGAGGAGAGAACGAGGCAGACGGAACCACGGATAAGAAGAAAGTCCTGATCCTGGGATCCGGCCCGATCCGTATCGGACAGGGTATCGAATTTGACTTCTGTTCCGTACACTGTACCTGGGCCTTTGAAAAGGAAGGCTACGAGACTATTATCATCAACAACAATCCGGAAACCGTAAGTACAGACTTTGACATTGCAGATAAGCTGTATTTCGAGCCTCTTACCCCGGAAGATGTGGAAAACGTAGTGGATATAGAGAAGCCTGACGGAGCTGTAGTACAGTTCGGCGGTCAGACAGCTATTAAGCTGACACAGGCGCTTATTAAGATGGGCGTGAAGATCCTGGGAACCTCTGCGGAAAATGTAGATGCCGCAGAAGACAGAGAACTTTTTGACGAAATCCTGGAACAGTGTCATATTCCAAGACCAAAGGGACATACAGTATATACTGCAGAAGAAGCTGTCCGGGCCGCCAATGAACTGGGCTATCCGGTTTTGGTACGTCCTTCCTATGTTCTTGGAGGACAGGGAATGCAGATCGCGATCAATGACGAGGATGTGGAACAGTATATCGGTATTATCAACCGGATCGCTCAGGAACATCCTATTCTGGTAGATAAATATCTTCAGGGAAAAGAAATCGAGGTTGACGCTGTATGCGACGGCGAAGATATCCTGATCCCGGGGATCATGGAGCATATTGAGAGAGCCGGTATCCACTCCGGAGACAGTATCTCCGTATATCCTGCCCGGACTATCAGCGACAGCGCAAAAAAGACCATCGAAGACTATACCAGAAAGCTGGCAAAATCTCTCCATGTACTTGGTATGATCAATATCCAGTTTATCGTATGCGGAGAAGAGGTTTATGTGATCGAGGTTAATCCAAGATCCAGCCGTACAGTACCATATATCAGCAAGGTAACAGGAATCCCTATTGTTCCTCTTGCCACTCAGGTGATCCTGGGACATAAGCTGAAAGATCTGGGTTATACACCTGGACTTCAGCCGGAAGCAAAGCACTATGCCATCAAGATGCCTGTATTCTCCTTTGAAAAGATCCGGGGAGCGGACGTAAGTCTGGGACCGGAGATGAAGTCTACAGGAGAGTGTCTGGGAATTTCCGAGAGCTTTAATGAAGCTCTTTATAAGGCATTCCTGGGTGCAGGCGTGAACCTTCCTAAGTATAAAAATATGATCATTACAGTAAGAGATGAGGATAAACAGGATATCATCCCTATCGCCCGGAGATTCCAGAATCTGGGATATAAGATCTATGCTACCAGAAGCACGGCGAAGGTCCTTAATGAAAACGGCGTAAAGGCCATTCGTACAAATAAGATCGAGCAGCCTTCTCCAAACCTGATGGACCTGATCCTGGGACATAAGATCGATCTGGTCATCGATACACCTTCTCAGGGCGTGGAGAAGTCTAAAGACGGATTTATCATCCGTAGAAATGCCATTGAGACTGGCGTAAATGTCCTTACCGCTCTGGATACAGCAGAGGCTCTGGTGACCAGTCTGGAAAATACGGATATCCAGAAACTGAAACTGGTAAATATCGCCGAAATCTAAGAGGTGGATCATGGAGAGCTTTATTGAGATTTTAAAAGTAATCTTCCTGGGTATCGTAGAGGGAATCACCGAATGGCTTCCCATCAGCAGCACCGGTCATCTGATCCTGGTGGAAGAATTCGTGAAACTGGATGTATCCCAGGAATTCTGGGATATGTTTATGGTGGTCATCCAGTTAGGAGCCATTATGGCTGTAGTGGTCCTTTACTGGAAGGATCTGTGGCCCTTTCAGAACAAGAAGCCGAAACATGAAAATGTGACCAGCATCGAGAAGGCGGCAGGAGTATTATGCCGTTTTGTGAAGATCGATAAGATGATCATGTGGTTTAAGATCCTGGTATCCTGCATACCTGCCATTATCATCGGACTGCCCTTCAATGATTTTATTGAAGAAAAGTTCAACAACTGGTTTGTCGTATCCGTGATGCTGATCGTTTATGGTGTGATGTTTCTCATTGTGGAAGACTACAATGAGAAACGCCAGGCCAAATATAACTCTATTAAAGAGATCACCTGGAAGACGGCTTTGTTTATCGGGATCTTTCAGGTGCTGTCCCTGATCCCGGGAACCTCCCGTTCCGGATCCACCATTATCGGCGGTATCCTGGTGGGAGCCTCCAGGACAGTGGCGGCGGAGTATACCTTTTTCCTGGCTATCCCGGTAATGTTCGGAGCCAGTCTTTTAAAGATCGTAAAGTTTGGACTGAACTTTACCTCCTGGGAAGTGGTGATCCTGGTCACCGGCATGGTGGTTTCCTTCGTGGTTTCCATCCTTGCCATAAAATTCCTTATGGGATATATTAAGAAACACAACTTTAAGGTGTTTGGCTGGTACAGGATCGTCTTAGGCATGATCGTCATCCTGTTTTTTACAATTTTCAGATAAGCGGAAATTGCGGAACTGTTTCACAGGGCCTTTTGGTCCGCTGAAACGGTTCCGTTTTTCTCTTTCAAGAATCAGGAAAAAAGATCTGAAAGCAGGGTCCGCAGGACAGGAGGAGAGGAAAATGGAAAATTATGATAAAGAGGTACTGGATCTGGCTATGGAGGCCGGGAGGATCCTTCTGGATGCAGGAGCGGAGATCTTCCGGGTGGAGGAGACCATACAGAGGATCGCGAAAGCTTTTGGAATTGAGAAATGCAGCACCTTTGTGCTGAGCACAGGGATTTTTATCACTGCGGAAAATCAGGAAGGACAGATATACGCCAGTGTAAAGCACATACCTATAAGCGGAGCAAAGCTTCATCGTATCGCGGCAGTAAATCAGCTTTCCAGAGAGATCGTGGAGGGAAAGTATACGGTGAAGGAAGCAGAAGAAAAACTGGAGATCATTAAGCATATGCCGGGAAAACGGGGGATCGTGCAGATGTTTGCCTCCGGAGTGGGTTCCGGCTGTTTCTGCTATCTTCTGGGAGGCAATCTGGAGGACATGGCGGCGGCTTTCCTTTCTGGATTTCTTCTTTATGCCCTGATCCTGGGATTCGGGAAAAGAGAAAAACGGACCTCCAAGATCGTCACCAATCTGGCAGGAGGGTTTTGTGTATCTTTTTTCGCCGTCTTTTTTTACCGGCTGGGGCTGGGAAACGCGCCGGGAAGTATTCTGGTAGGTTCTGTGATGCCTTTGGTCCCGGGGGTCTCTCTGGTAAATGCGGTCCGGGATTTTGCCGATGGAGATTATATCGGAGGCGGGGTCCGGTTCCTGGACGCTCTTATGGTCGCCCTGGGGATCGCCATGGGTGTGGGGATCATGTATTTTCTTTACTATAATCTGACAGGAGGGATACTTTTATGATCCTGGAAGGAATCTTACAGTTTCTGGCAGCGGCGGTGGGAACCGTAGCTTTTTCCGTCTTGTTTTCCGTACCCAGAGAGCACTATCCCCTGTGCGGATTTATCGGAGGGACAGGCTGGCTGATCTGCTGGATCTTTGTAAACGGCTTGGGTACAGGAGCCATTATAGGAAATTTTGCGGCTACCGTGTTTATCACTCTGGCTTCCAGGATCGGAAGCACAGTGAGAAAATGTCCGGTAACCCTGTTTCTTATTGCGGGGATCTTTCCGGAAGTGCCGGGGATCGGAATCTACAGGACCATCTACTATACACTGCTGGAAAATAATGATCTGAGCCTTCACTATGGGAGAGAGACCTTGGGAATTGCCATTGCTATTGTACTGGGGATTATTTTTGTTTTTGAGATTCCTCAGAAGACGATTAACCGTGCTTTTCAGAAAAAGGCCTGAAAAGGAAATAAGAAGGGAAAAATGCAAAAGACCCCGATGCAAGCATACGGGGCGTCAAGCCAGCATCGCCAAATGGACATGCGGGCATGTCTGCTTGGCTCGTTGCCCGCGGGAATAAAAGAAGCAGGAAAAGGAGAACTTTATCAGCTCCATTTTCCTGCTTTTTTCATGACAATAGGCGGTCCCTCCAAAGGGAAATCTCTATTGTCTGCTGTTTTCGATTTATGCTGTGATAATAGTTCCGGTCTTTCCCAGATATCCTTCTTTCGCTTTTCCGATAGAGGTGATCACAGCCCGTCTGTCGGGACGGCCCTCTACAAATTCTACGGAAGCCTGGATCTTGGGAAGCATAGTGTTGTCTCCGAAATGTCCTGCATCCATATAGGTCTTTGCTTCCTGGGCAGTGATCTGAGAGAGATACTCTTCAGAGTCAGAACCATAGTTTACAGAAACTTTTTCTACACTGGTAAGGATCAGCAGTTCGTCGGCGTCTAATGCCTGGGCCAGCTTGCCGCTGGTAAGATCCTTCTCGATCACAGCGCTGGCGCCGATGAGCTCTTCATTTCTTTCTAATACCGGGATTCCGCCGCCGCCGCAGGCGATCACGACCTGTCCTGCGTCAGACAGGGCTTTGATGGCGTCGATCTCCACGATCTTTTCCGGCTGGGGAGCAGCGACGATCCTGCGATAGCCATCCTCAGTCTTTACCACATAATTTCCTTTGTGTTCTTCGGCTTCTGCTTCTTCTTCGGTCAGGGTCCTTCCGATGATCTTTACCGGTTCATGGAATGCGTCATCATAAGGATCCACTGTTACCTGGGTAAGGATGGTGCTTACCGGTTTGTAGATGCCCCTGCGAAGAAGTTCTGCCCGGAGGGTATTCTGGATATCGTAACCAATATACCCCTGGCTCATGGCAGAACATACAGACATGGGAACAGCTGTATAATCCGGATGTACTTTTCCGAACTCATTCATGGCTGTGTGGATCATACCTACCTGAGGAGCATTGCTGTGTGTAATAATGATATCTGCTCCGGCCTCTACCAGATCTGCCAGAACTTTTGCGGAAGCCTTTACTGCGGACTTCTGCTCCGGCAGAGTAGTGCCCAGCGCTCTATGGCCTAAGGCCACAACGACTTTCTTTCTTGTCATAGTGTCATACCTCTTTCTTCCGGGACCTTTTTGATCCCTTCTATGTTTTGCGCGATACGCCCGGCAAATGCCTGGAGCTGTCCGCGGTATCGCGGCGGATAGGGGAGGACTCTTCCCTATCCGATCACCCTGTTTCCTCTTATAATATACCGTTTATAAAAGGAAGATAAGAACATTATATCTGCTGGTGATGAGAAAAGCAACAGAAAAAAACCCGATACACAAGGCATCGGGCTTTTTCAACTTGAGGGGGGAGATAGTGAGTGGTTTATCAACTATCCAAGATTTATTATAGAAAGAAAATGTGAGTAAATTATGTCCCTTTTATAAAATAATTAGAAAATCTCTTAATAAACCTTAAATTATATCTATCCTAAATATCCTTTCAGCAAAAGAAAGGTATTTTTTACTCCCTCTACATGACTTCTCTCATATCCATGGGAGGCGTAGACACCTGAACCAATGAGACCATGGCGGACGTCATAACCTGCCTTCAGGCCTGCTTCTGCGTCGGAACCATAATAAGGATATACGTCTACGGCAAAATCAAGGCCGTTTCTTTTGGCTACAGTGATCAGCTGGGATACCAGGTCATAGCTGTAAGGACCGCCGCTGTCTTTGGCACAGATGGATACCTGATGTTCTTTACAGTTTAAACCTTCTCCCACACATCCCATGTCTACCGCCAGGATCTCAGTGACACCCTGGGGAATGGAAGCGGAACCGCCATGGCCTACCTCTTCATAAACCGTAAGATGCTGATAGATCTTTCTTTCCGGAGTAATCTGATCTTCCTTCAGATATCTGGCGTAACCCAGAAGAATGGCCGCGCTTAATTTGTCATCCAGAAAACGGCTCTTGATATAGCCGCTTTGGGTGATCCTGGTCCTGGGATCAAAGGCTACGATATCCCCTTCCATAATGCCCAGAGCCAGTACCTCGTCTCTGGTGGAAACCTTTTCGTCCAGAAGGATCTCCATTACATCAAAACTTCTGGAAGTTTCGTTATATTTGCCGTTTACATGGACAGAAGCGTCTGTAAGCTGGCAGGTGCCTTCGTAGGTACCGTTAAACCGGGTAATGATCCGGCAGTTTTCTGCTTCGGCGTTATTGGCGTTCATGCCTCCCAGGGGAGAAACCGCCAGGCGGCCGTTGGATTTGATCTGGGATACCATAGCGCCCAGCGTATCCACATGGGCCTCCAGAAAGACAGCATTGTCCGGATCTTTTCCACCCAGATCTGTAAGGACACCGCCCTTTACTGTCCTTTTAGGGGTATATCCTAATTTTTCATATTCTGCCATGAGATAGTCGGTCACATTTTTAGTATAGCCAGTGGGACTGTCAATGGACAGAAGATTTTGAAGCTGTTCTAAGATGTATTTTGTGATTTCTTCCATTTTGATACCTCCTGTTTCAGCATTCATTGTATGCTTCCCGCCTGGTCACGTCAAGATTTTCCTTAAGAAAAGAAATTTCCTAAAAAATCAGTGGAAAATTTCCTGCAACCCATATATAATATAGGCGGAATATTGATTTCATATCTGCAAGGAGGAAATAGATTTATGTACGACATGAAAATTTCAGATTCAATAGTGTATGTTGGTGTAGACGACAAAGATATCGATCTGTTCGAAAGCCAGTACAAAGTGCCAAATGGCGTTACCTATAATTCTTATGTGATCCTGGATGAAAAGATCGCTGTTATGGATACTGTTGACAAAAGAAGGACCCAGCAGTGGCTGGACAACCTGGAAAAGGTCTTAGACGGAAGAAAACCGGATTATCTGGTGGTATCTCATCTGGAACCGGACCATGCTTCCAATATCCAGCTTTTGGCAGAGAAATATCCGGATATGCAGGTGGTTTCCAATGCGAAGGTATTTTCCATGCTGCCCCAGTTCTTTACGCTTGATTTCGCTCCCAGAAGTGTTGTGGTAAAAGAAGGAGATACCCTCAGTCTCGGAAATCATACACTCCAGTTCTTTATGGCTCCTATGGTCCACTGGCCGGAGGTTATGGTAGAATACGAGCAGACAGAGAAGATCTTATTCTCCGCTGACGGATTCGGAAAATTCGGAGCTTCTGATGTGGAAGAAGACTGGGATGACGAGGCAAGAAGATATTTTATCAACATTGTAGGAAAATACGGAACCCAGGTGCAGGCTCTGTTAAAGAAAGCCGCTACACTGGATATCCAGATGATCTGCCCGCTCCACGGACCAGTACTGAAAGAGGACCTGGGCCATTATATCGGCAAATATCTTACCTGGAGCAGCTACGAACCTGAAGAAGAAGGGGTAGTAGTCGCTTATGCTTCTATCCATGGAAATACAGGAAACGCAGCCAGAAGAATGGCGGAGCTGCTGAAGAAAAAGGGAGCTGAAAATGTACGGGTATTCGATCTGGCCAGAGACGACATGGCAGAAGCGGTTTCCTGTGCTTTCCGTTACAGCCGCCTGGTAGTTATGGGAGTGACCTATGACGGTAATCTGTTCCCATGTATGGAAGATTTCCTGTACCATCTGAAGATCAAAACTTATAAGAAGAGAAAAGTCGGGATCGTGGAGAACGGATCCTGGGCTCCTATGGCCGGTAAACTGATGAAAGCTTATTTTGAGAGCATGAAAGATATTGAGATCTGCGAGCCTGTAGTTACCATCAAATCTGTGATGAAGGAAGCAGATGAGAAAAACATGGAAACACTGGCAAAGGCGGTTCTTGCATAAGGAGGAACAATATGAAGTGCCCGTTTTGCAACCAGGATAATACCAGGGTCATCGATTCCAGACCCGTGCCGGATAACAATTCTATCAGAAGACGGAGACAGTGCGATGAGTGCGGCAGACGGTTTACGACTTATGAAAAGATAGAAACTATTCCTCTGACTGTGATAAAAAAAGATCAGAGCCGGGAAGAATACGACAGGAGCAAACTTCAGAACGGGGTTATGCGGGCCTGCTATAAAAGGCCGATTCCTGTAAAAAGGATCGAAGAGCTTATTGATGAGATCGAGACAGAGATCTTTAATAAAGAAGAGCGGGAGGTACCAAGCACAGTGATCGGCGAGATCGTTATGGAAAAACTGAAGGACCTGGATGCTGTGGCCTACGTAAGATTTGCTTCCGTTTACCGGGAATTTAAGGATATCGATACCTTTATGGATGAATTGAAAAAAATGATGAAATAAAAAAATACTTCTCTCTGGCTTCTTTTAATAGAGGATAGCGGAGAGAAGTATTCTTTTTTGCCCTTTATTTAATAAGCGGATCGTATTTACAGGAGAAATTCGATAAGGTTTTCGTAAATGCTCTGCCGTTTTTCTTTCCAGTTAAGGCAGACAGCCTTGGCAGCATCCTCTGTGGGAACTGCAATAGTAAGATCTACCAGAGGAAGATCGTTTTGACGGAGACGGCACCGTACCTGATAGCCTTCTTCCTGCCCTTTGTAATAATCCGCAACTGCCGAGAGTTCTTCCCGTATCTGGATGATATTTTCCTTAAAGAAATCCCCAATGTCCTTTTTGATCCCATCGGAGATCTGGTCCTCAAAATAGGATAATGTCTGCCTGCCCTGAGGCGTGATCCGGAAATAAGTAGAATTCCGGACAGTTTTTACCTTTATAAGGTCTGAATCGGTCAGCTCTGAGATGGCCTGCTGGAGATGAAAATAGGTGGTATACCCTTTGTCCAGGATAAAGCCGGAGATCTGAGCGTTTGTCAGAGGAAATTCTGATTTTTCCAGCATATAAAGGATCATCAGTTTATAAAGTGTGAGAGGTTCTGCCATAACTTAGTCCTCCTTATATAATCTTCCCTGATATGCATGACGTATCTTACATTCATGATGCAGGGTATTTAAAACCGTACGTTTTTTGCTGCTCCACAAAGGGGCGATCAGCAGATCTTTGGGGCCGTCTCCGGTAAGCCGGTGGATCACGATATCCGGGGAAAGATGTTCCAGACAGTCGATGAGAAGATCCAGATATTCTTCCATAGTATATACAGAAAACTTTCCTTCCAGATAATCCGCGGCCAGATCCGTGCCTTTCAGCACGTGGAGTAGCTGGAGTTTGATCCCCTGGATATCCTGATGGTTCAGATAATCCATGGTGGCCAGGATGTCCTGGCGGCTTTCTCCGGGAAGGCCGAGGATCGTATGGACGATCACTTCCAGATCCCTTTTACGGAGGTTCCTCACGCTTTCTTCAAAGCAGGAGAGAGGATATCCCCTTCGGATATAACGGGCGGTTTTCTCATGGATAGTCTGAAGGCCAAGCTCCACCCATACCGGTTTTTGGCGGTTCAGTCTTTCCAGAAGATCCAGTACCTCCGGCCCCAGACAGTCCGGCCGGGTGCCGATGGATACTGCCGCTACCAGAGGATGTTCTAAAGCTTCCGTAAAGATTTTCTCCAGATATTCTACAGGGGCGTAAGTATTGGTATAAGCCTGAAAATAAGCGATAAAAGCAGAAGCGTTTCTTTTTTGGGCCAGTTTTGCCGCCTGCTTATTGATCTGCTGGGTAATAGAATCCCGTTTGTCTCCGGCAAAATCTCCCGATCCGCCCTGACTGCAGAAAATACAGCCCCGGTTTCCAAGAGTCCCGTCCCGGTTGGGACAGGTCATGCCGCCGTTTAAGGCTGTCTTATATATTTTACAGGAAAAGCGTTCCTTCAGCATATAGTCAAAAGAATGATAAGGTTTTCCGTTCCAGCTTTCCATAATCCAGGTCTCTCCTAAATTTTTTCTGTATCATAGCATAAAGCAGAAGATCAGGTAAGGGATCATACCTGTCGGCTGCAAATGTAGACACTTTACGTCTAGTATACCATTTGAAAAAATCTTTTACAAGTGCCGGCTCCTTCCAATTCCATTGACAAAAAAAGACGTACATGATATGGTGTTCATGAAAAATGTTGATAAATGGAGAACTATTATGAAAATAAAAGGCAAGGGAAGATCAGTCTGCCTTCTGCTTCTGATCTGCATAGGCATTTTGTCCATGATCGGTTGTTCCATGGGAATGGGCAGAGAAACTCTGGAGACGGATGTGCTGCGGGTGGGTATGCACCTGGATATTGATAAAATGTGTTACCTGTCCCCGGAAGATAATCAGCCCGAAGGATTCGAAGTAGAACTGGCAGGACTTCTGGCGGAAAAGATGGGGATGGAACTGGAGATCGTAGATACTACAGAGGAAAATCTTTTAAAATCTCTGGACGGGGAAGTCTATGATTGTGTACTTTCTTCTGTGGGACTCAGTCAGTGGAACACCATACATTACGGCCATACCCAGCCGTACCTGGATCTTTCTTCTATAGAGAAAGGATCTGGGGATGAGGAGGGGACTCAGATCGCGGCCTTTACGAAAAAGGGAAATTCCCTGGCGGATACGCTGGAAGAAAATCTGGAAGAACTGAAAGAAGACGGGACGCTTTCCCAGCTCTCCGCTAAATATTTCGGGGAAGATCTTACGATATAAAGAAAAACGGGATACAGCCTTTATATTTTCATGAGAATTGTTTTGTGAAAATATAAAGGCTTTTTTATTTTATGGGAAAGTCCTTTGGTCTGTCCTATAGAATAAAAGCCCTCCGGGAGGGAGGCGCGGGGCATGTGGTTTAGGAGAAAAATTTCTACAAAAACAACTTGCTTTTTTTCTATACAGGTGGTAGCATAAAGATATAGTTTAATGACTAAACTAATTAAGGAGGTAAGTTCCAGATGGAAATTTTGAAGGTGACGGACAAAGCTTTCCAGCCTTATGGAAAAGTGATCCAGGGAATTGATGTTTCGGATCTGCTGGAAGCTCTGAAGGAAACTCCTCAGCCGGATGATGTGGTCTACGTGGCTTCCGACGAAAAGCTGGAGGCTTGTCCCTGTGTGGAGAAGATCGGTTACAGCCTCTATGGAGGAATGCCCATTCAGGCGGGCTACTGCAATGGAAACAATGTACTCTTAAATGCAGTAGAATATCACAGAGATTCTGAGGTAAACGTAGCCCAGACGGATATGATCCTGATCCTGGGGAAGGAACAGGACATTGAAGAAGACGGTACATATGATACCGGAAAGATGGAAGCATTTCTGGTTCCGGCAGGCACAGTGATCGAGGTATACGCGACTACGCTTCACTATGCTCCATGCAACGTAAACGGACAGAAATTCCGTGCAGCAGTGATCCTTCCAAAGGGAACCAACACAGAGGCCCCCAAACCTCAGAATAACACCAAAGAGGATAAGCTTCTGTTTGCCAGGAACAAATGGCTCATTGCCCATGAAGAAGCCGGGATTGAAGGCGCTTTCGTGGGATTAAAAGGTGAAAACCTGTCTGTAGAATAGACAGAAAAGATAAAATTTCAATCAGGAGGTAAAGAAAGATGAATTTACAGAACATGCCAGAAGTAAAAATGGGTATCGTGGCCGTAAGCCGTGACTGCTTCCCAATGAGTCTGTCTGAGAACAGAAGAAAAGCAGTAGTAGCCGCATATAAGGGAGAAATCTATGAATGTCCAACTGTTGTGGAAAGCGAAGTGGACATGCAGAAAGCTTTAAAAGAACTGAGAGAAGCCGGCTGTAACGCGCTGGTTGTATATCTTGGAAACTTCGGACCGGAGACAGCAGAGACTCTGTTAGTAAAATATTTCCATGGCCCATGTATGGTAGTAGCTGCGGCTGAAGAAGGAGACCTGGTACAGGGCAGAGGCGATGCATACTGCGGTATGTTAAATGCCAGCTACAACCTGAAGCTGCGTAACTTAAAGGCTTATATCCCGGAATATCCAGTGGGAACGGCAGCAGAAGTAGCAGATATGATCGAAGAGTTCGTTCCTATCGCAAGAGCAGTGGTTGCTTTAAAGAACCTGAAAGTGATCAGCTTTGGTCCCCGTCCTCAGGACTTCCTGGCCTGCAACGCTCCTATCAAGAGACTGTATGACCTGGGAATCGAGATTGAAGAAAATTCTGAGTTGGATCTTTTTGAAGCCTTTAAGAAACATGAAGGGGATCCACGTATCCCGGAAGTTGCAAAAGATATGGAGAATGAGTTGGGCGAAGGCAATATGAAGCCGGAGATCCTGCCAAAACTGGCCCAGTATGAGATTACTCTCCTGGATTGGATCGAAGCTCACAAAGGTTCCAGAAAATATGTGACTCTGACAACAAAATGCTGGCCTGCATTCCAGACACAGTTCGGCTTTGTTCCCTGCTATGTAAACAGCCGTCTTACAGGAAGAGGGATCCCTGTATCCTGTGAAGTGGATATCTGGGGTACCGTAAGCGAATACATCGGTACCGTGATCAGCCAGGATGCCGTAACTCTTCTGGATATCAACAATACGGTTCCGGCTTCTATCTATGACAGCGAGATCAAAGGGAAATATAACTATACACAGAAAGATACATTTATGGGCTTCCACTGCGGAAATACAACTTCCGGCAAGCTGACTTCCTGCACAATGAAATATCAGATGATCATGGCAAGAACTCTTCCGGAAGAAGTTACCCAGGGAACTCTGGAAGGTGACATTGTTCCAGGCGACGTTACTTTCTACCGTCTCCAGAGTACTTCTGACTGCAAGCTTCGCGCATACATCGCTCACGGCGAAGTCCTTCCTGTAGCAACCCAGAGCTTCGGCGGCATTGGTATTTTTGCAATTCCTGAGATGGGACGTTTCTACCGTCACGTTCTGGTAGAGAAGAATTACCCGCATCACGGAGCCGTTGCTTTCGGACATTATGGAAAAGCATTATATGAAGTATTTAAGTACATTGGCGTAGAAGTAGAGGAGATTAATTATAACCAGCCAAAAGGTGTTCTGTATCCAACAGAAAATCCATTCGCATAAGAAAGAAAAAGATGAAGATAGGGACTGTCGTTTCTGCGGCAGTCCCCATTCAGTAAAGGAGAGAAAAAATGTTATACATTGGCGTAGATTTAGGTACTTCCGCCGTGAAGCTGCTGCTTATGGACGGAGAGGGGAAGATCCAGAAGATCGTTTCCAGAGAGTATCCCATTTCTTTTCCACATCCGGGCTGGTCTGAACAGAATCCGGAAGACTGGTGGGAGCAGAGCCTGGAAGGAATCAAGGAACTTACCGCGGAATGTGATAAAAGCCAGGTGGCCGGTATCAGTTTCGGCGGCCAGATGCACGGTCTGGTGATCCTGGACGAAAATGATCAGGTGATCCGTCCGGCTATCCTCTGGAATGATGGAAGAACAGGAAAAGAAACAGATTACCTGAATAATGTCATCGGAAAAGATAAACTGTCCCAGTATACTGCGAACATTGCCTTCGCAGGCTTTACAGCGCCGAAGATCCTCTGGGTAAGGGAAAATGAACCGGAGAATTTTAAACGGATCAAAAAGATCATGCTGCCAAAGGATTACCTGGCCTATAAGTTATCCGGAACCCACAGCTGCGATATGTCTGATGCTTCCGGAATGCTGCTCCTGGATGTAAAGAACCGCTGCTGGTCTAAAGAAATGCTGGACATCTGCGGAGTGACAGAAGAGCAGATGCCAAAGCTTTTTGAAAGCTATGAAACCGTAGGAACACTGAAACCGGAACTGGCAGAAGAACTGGGAATCCCGGAAACCTGCAAGATCGTGGCAGGTGCAGGAGATAACGCGGCGGCAGCAGTTGGAACCGGAACGGTGGGAGACGGAATGTGCAATATTTCCCTGGGGACCAGCGGAACCATCTTTATTTCCAGCAAAGAATTCGGGGTAGATCCCCACAATGCCCTTCATGCTTTTGCGCACGCAGACGGCCATTATCACCTGATGGGCTGTATGTTAAGCGCAGCTTCCTGTAACAAATGGTGGATGGACGAGATCATCGGTACAAAGGATTACAGCGGAGAACAGGCAAAGATCAAAAAGCTGGGAGAAAACAATGTATTCTTCCTGCCTTATCTCATGGGAGAGCGTTCTCCTCACAATAATCCGAATGCCAGAGGAACCTTTATCGGTCTGACTATGGACAGCACAAGAGCAGACATGACCCAGGCAGTCCTGGAAGGCGTTGCCTTTGCCATCCGGGATTCCTTTGAAGTCGCCAAGTCTCTGGGGATCCAGATCGAGCGGACCAAGATCTGCGGCGGCGGAGCCAAGAGCCCTCTGTGGAAAAAGATGATCGCTAATATCCTGAACATCAAGGTAGATGTGATCGAATCGGAAGAAGGTCCCGCCCTGGGCGGCGCTATGCTTGCAGCAGTAGCCAACGGAGAATTTGCTTCCGTAGAAGAAGCGGCGGCAAAAATCGTAAAAGTCATCGATACCGTAGAACCAGAGCCGGAACTGGCTGCAAAATACGAGGAAAAATACCAGAAATTCGTAAAAATATATCCAGCAGTAAAAGACCTGTTTAACGAGATCATCTGATACAGGCAAAAAGAGAAGCAGCAGAACTGCCCCCTTTAAGAAGGAACAGCTCTGCTGTTTTTTGTGCGATAAGCCCGGCAAGGGACCGCCGTGCTTGCACGAGCGGACATTTGCCGGGCAACGGACAGCGAGCAGCGGAGCAGCGAGCTGTGCGTTATCGCAGTAATCGAGAGGCGAAGCCGAAACGATTAGGATAAGCCCGGCAAGGAGACTTTCTATCGGTGTCCTTGTGACATTGGAAAAAATGTATTAAAATAGCGGTGAACCTGGGGAAAAAGAAATTTTCCCCCAGACTGATGTTATGAGAGATGTTAGGAAAGGAAGGATAATAGAAATGAAGTACGTTTTAGACGCCCATACTCATACCATTGCCAGCGGACATGCCTACAGCACCATACGGGAAATGGCCAAATCTGCCTCTGAAAAAGGCCTGGAGCTTCTGGGCATTACAGAACATTCTATGAAAATGCCGGGGACCTGCCAGCTTTTTTACTTTGAAAATCTGAAGATGGTGGACCGGGAGATGTATGGAGTAGAGCTTTACATGGGAACGGAACTGAATATCATGGACTATGAAGGCCATGTGGATATGGGAGAGAAAACTCTGGAAAAAATGGATATTGTTATAGCCAGTATGCACATTCCCTGTATCAAACCGGGAACCAGAGAGGAAAATACCAGTGCTTACCTGGAAGTGATGAAAAACCCCTATCTGCACATTATCGGACATCCGGATGACGCCAGGTATGAAGTGGATTATCTTGCCCTGGTCCAGAGTGCGAAGGAGCACAGAGTCCTGCTGGAAGTAAATAATAATTCTCTGGATCCCCGGTGCGGAAGACAGGGAGGGGAAGAAAATATCAGGATTATGCTGAAATTATGTATGGAATACCAGACTCCTGTGATCGTAGACAGCGACGCCCATACGGATTCTCTGGTAGGAAGCCACCAGTATGTCCAGAAGATCCTGGATGAACTTCAGTTTCCGGAAGAACTGGTAGTGAACAGAAGTGTGGAAGCTTTTAAGAAATATGTCAATAAAGATAAAATTTTATAGAATTTTTATAAATAATGACGAAAAAGTCTAACTCTGTTCTTTACTTTAAAAATTTACTGTGCTAATATATATGAAAGTGATAGGAGATATAACTGTTAAAACGTTAATCAAATAGAGTGATAAATGATCCTGATAAATTTTTAGCAGTTCGTTGATATCACAGGGTGGGAAATAGATATAAGGAGATATGTGATATGAGCAAAAAGATCCATACAGAAGCAGTTGATTCATTGTTTGACGCAGTACTTAGCCTGAAGAACAGAGAAGAATGTTATCAGTTTTTTGAAGATGTATGTACGGTAAATGAGATATTATCTTTGTCTCAGCGTTTTGAAGTGGCTAAGATGTTAAAGGAGAAGAAAACTTATCTGGAAATATCAGAGAAGACGGGGGCTTCTACCGCTACCATCAGCCGTGTAAACAGAAGCTTGAATTATGGAAATGACGGTTATGACATGGTATTCGAAAGGATTTCCAAAGAATCGTAAAATCTTATAAAAGCAGTAATTGAAGAAAACGCCCGGTGAACAGTGAGGGGATCAGCCTGATTTCCCTTATACACAGTTCACCGGGCGCTTTTTGCATAGATCATAAAAAAATCCAACGGGAAAGTCACTCGTTTTTTTCTTCCCTGGACATCTGATCGATAAGATTTTCAATCACCTGTTTTTTGACATATACATCAAAACTCAGCATACAGATAAAAGCGAATTTATGGAGAAAATCTTTTTCTTCATCAGACACATTTTGAAAGGAATCATTTGCCATGGAAAACTTCCTGGTCACATCTTTGGCAAGAGGATCGATCTGTTCCAGTTCCAGCTTCATGATCTCTTCGTATAGTGCTGTAAGGTCCATACTGCCTTCTCCGGGAAAATATTTTTGGGCGATGGGTTCCAGGAGTTTCTGGATATCGCTGATAGACAGGATACTTTTAAAATGTGTCTGAT
>DWUY01000080.1 GCA_019120515.1 Candidatus Blautia avicola
GGAATGAAATACGAGATCACTGTGTCCGGTCTTCTGGGAGGCCATTCCGGATCTGAGATTGATAAAAACAGAGCAAACGCGACTTTGCTCTTAGGCCGTTTTCTTTTTGAAGCCAGAGAAAAAGGACCGTATGTTCTGGCAGAGATAGAAGGAGGGCAAAAAGACAATGCGATTCCCAGAACCGCCCGGGCTTTGATCCTGACTGATGAAGAAACCGGAGCTGAGATCCAGAAGTTTGCCGGAGAGTTTACCAGAAATCTGCAGAAGGAATATACCGGAAGCGATGATGGGATCACAGTAACGGCAGAGGCCAGAGGAACGGGGAAAGAACCTGTACTCCATCCGGTAAGTCTGGAGAAGGTCCTCTTTTTCCTGATCCATTATCCCAATGGAATACAGAAAATGTGCGGGTATATGGAAGGACTGGTAGAAACTTCCTGTAACCTGGGTATTACTAGACTGACTCCGGAGGGCCTTGCGTGCTCTGCCAGTGTGCGAAGTTCTGTGGCTACTGAAAAGAAGGCTCTGGCAGATAAGATCGCCTATCTGACTGAATTTTTAGGAGGAGAATATAAGGCGGAGGGAGACTATCCTTCCTGGGAGTATAAGCAGGACTCCAGGCTCCGCCCTTATATGGTGGATGTCTATGAGAAACTTTTCCATGTAAAGCCCCAGGTCCGGGTGATCCACGCAGGACTGGAATGCGGTCTTTTCTATGAGAAGATACCGGGACTTGACTGCGTATCCCTGGGACCGGATATGAAAGATATCCATACTACGGAGGAACAACTGTCTATTTCCTCCGTACAGAAAGTGTGGGAATATCTCCTGGAAGTTTTGAAAAATATGAAAGAATAATGTCATAAATACCTCTGTTCGTGCATAAAATGATACACTGGTAAGAACTTTGCAGTCACTGTACCAGGTATCAGCCTGGCGGACGGAGGTGTTTTTGTGCGGAAATGGCTGTTTCTTTTGTGCCTGCTTTTGTTTGCTGACGCCTGGCTTCTGGGAGAGCTGGAGGAACGGACTTCTTTAGATACCCTGAGGGAAGCGGGGATTCCGGAGGAGAGTTTTCAGAAAGCAGGTATCAGCAAAGAAGAATCTCTTCTCTACATAGGATTCTGGAAAGATCTGGAATATTTTCCTCTGGCCTTTCCCTGTGAAGGGGAAGAGAAGTTTTTCTTTGAAAATGGCTGGCACGACAGGCGGAGTTTTGGCGGAGAGCGGTTCCATGAAGGCTGTGATATCTTTGGAAACCGGAGACTGACAGATTATTATCCGGTAGTAAGTATTACAGACGGGCAGGTGGAGCAGAAAGGATGGCTCCCTCTGGGCGGCTGGAGGATCGGAGTGAGAAGTCCCGGAGGGGGATACTTTTATTATGCCCATCTTTCCTCTTACGGCCGGGATTTTCAGGAGGGAGACCAGGTAAAAGCCGGGGAACTCCTGGGATTTTTAGGCGACAGCGGCTATGGACCGGAAGGGACCACAGGGAAATTTCCGCCTCATCTTCACCTTGGGATCTATGTGGAAACAGAGGAAGATCCGGAGTATGCGCTGAATCCATATCCGGTGCTGCAGTTCTTGCAGGAAAAGCAGAAAATTTTTTCCTATTAAAAAAGGGAAAAATATGCTATACTTTTGTGATATAGTTAAGGAGTAATGTGTTATGGAAATACGTTTATGGCGTGAATTGCTGATCCCCTATGAACTTGCGGTGAAAGAACTGGTCATGAAGTTTAATCATCTAAAAAAGGAGCACCAGGAAAAAGACCTGTATTCTCCTATTGAAGAGGTAACGGGAAGGGTAAAATCCATTAACAGCATTTTGGAAAAAATGCAGAGAAAGAACATATCCTGGGAGGAATTGGAAGAAAAAGTAGAAGACATCGCAGGAGTAAGGATCATCTGCCAGTTTTACGAAGATATTGAAAAGGTGGCGGATCTTATAAGAAACCGCAGCGATATGCGCGTTCTGGAGATCAAGGACTATGTAACCCATATGAAAGAAAGCGGATACCGCAGCTATCATATGATCATCGGTTATTCCACTGAGACTCTGGAAGGGAAAAAGGAGATCCGGGCGGAAATCCAGATCCGGACTCTGGCTATGAATTTCTGGGCTACTATCGAGCATTCGCTCCAGTATAAGTATAAGGGAAATATGCCGCCCCATCTGGCAGAACGGCTGACAAACGCGGCCAATTCCATTATCCAGCTGGATACGGAAATGTCTTCTGTCCGCAGCGAGGTCATGGACGCGCAGAATTCTATGCTCCATCAGTCTAATCTGGTGGCGGATATCCTGAATAATATTGAAAATCTGTACCACTACTCCAATAAACGGGAAGTGGCAAAGATCCAGGATGAGTTTTACAGGATCTATAAGAGAAAAGATCTTAAGCAGCTTGAGCGGTTCCACCGGGAACTGGATATCATCGCCGAAGGGTATCAGGCCCAGGCGCTGAATTTTAAAGGGATTGAGGGAAACTGGCAGAGATGATAGAATTACCGAAAGCATTTACAGAGGAAATGAAAGAGCTTCTGGGAGAGGAGTATCCGGCGTATCTGGCTACCTATGAGCGTCCGGTGCGTCAGGGGCTGCGGATAAATCTGCGGAAGCTGACACAGGAAAAATGGGAGGCTTTGGATCCCTTTGGATGTGAGCCGGTTCCCTGGATCCAGAATGGATATTATACGGAAAAGGAAGAGGGGGAGGAGAAGGGCTTTGGCCCTTCCCGGCACCCCTATTATTATGCAGGCCTTTATTACATACAGGAGCCCAGCGCTATGACCCCGGCCAGCCGTCTCCTGGTAAACCCGGGAGAGAGGGTCCTGGATCTATGCGCGGCGCCTGGCGGAAAGGCTACAGAACTGGGCTGCCGGCTGGCAGGGAAGGGATTCCTGGTAGCCAATGATATCAGCAACAGCCGGGCAAAGGCTCTTCTGAAAAATCTGGAACTGACAGGCCTGCCCAATTACTATGTGACCAGTGAAGATCCGGAGAAGCTGAGAGGGTGTTTTCCGGAATATTTCCATAAGATACTGATCGACGCTCCCTGTTCCGGGGAAGGCATGTTCCACAAAGAGCCTCAGATGGCTCGCTACTGGGAGGAGAAGCCCCCGGCTTATTATGCCGGTATCCAGAAAAGGTTGATCCTTCAGGGAGCAGATATGCTCCGGCCGGAAGGAATGCTTCTTTACTCCACCTGTACTTTTTCTAAAAAAGAAAACGAAGAGGTGATCGCCTTTCTTTTAAAAGAGCGGCCGGACATGGAGATAATAGCGCCTGCGCCCTATAAAGATTTCTCAAAGGGATTTTCTTTAGAGGGAGAGACAGAGGAGATCAATAGACAACTTGAAAAGTGTATCCGTCTTTTTCCTCATAAGATCTCAGGAGAAGGACATTTTGCCGCGCTTCTGAGAAAAAAGGGAAAACCGGCAAAGGAAAAACCGGCAAAGGAAAAGAGTATTTCTCTGCCTCTTCCGGTTCAGGATTTTCTGAAAATGGTGACTATGGACTTTTCGGGAGGAACCTTTAAGATGGAAGGAGAGAGAGTCTTTTTTCTGCCGGAGGGAGGAAAGATGCCAAGACTGCGCTATCTCCGTACAGGACTCTATCTGGGAGATGTGAAAAAGAACCGGTTTGAGCCCAGCCAGGCTTTTGCCATGGCGCTTTCTCCGGAGACTTTCGACTCCTGCATAGATCTTTCTTCAAAGGATATCCGGACGCTGAAGTATTTAAAGGGAGAGACCATTGACACCTCGGATCTTTCTGCTGCCCGGAAGAAAGGCTGGCAGCTGGTGTGTGTGGACGGTTTTGCCTTAGGCTGGGGCAAATTAAACGGAGGGATCCTGAAAAATAAATATTATCCGGGCTGGAGGCTGATGTAATGGGAAGGATCAGACTGGACAAATTCCTGGCAGATATGAGTCTGGGAACCAGAAGCGAAGTAAAGAAAGAGATAAAAAAAGGGTCTGTTCAGGTAAACGGTATGACTGTGAAAAATCCGGAGTATAAGATCGACACCGGAAAAGATCTGGTGTCTGTGAAGGGCC
Source organism: Candidatus Blautia avicola (assembly GCA_019120515.1). Taxonomy (GTDB): domain Bacteria; phylum Bacillota; class Clostridia; order Lachnospirales; family Lachnospiraceae; genus Blautia; species Blautia avicola. Next base: position 4,063 of record DWUY01000080.1, read on the forward strand.
GGCAGGTTTCCTATGCCCAGATGGAGTACTATATGCTGAATAAACCGGCGGGGGTGGTGTCCGCTACAGAGGATAAAAGAGATAAAACTGTGGTGGATCTGATCACAGAAAAAAAGAGAAAAGATCTTTTTCCTGTGGGACGGCTGGATAAGGATACCGAAGGTCTTCTTCTGATCACTAATGACGGGGCTCTGGCCCATGAACTCCTGTCTCCCAGAAAACATGTGGACAAGACCTATTTTGTAAAAATAAAAGATCCGGTGTCTTCGGAAGACGTAAAAAGGCTGGAGAACGGAGTAGATATAGGAGAAGAAAAGCAGACTCTGCCTGCAAAGATCTCCCGGATATCTCAGGAGGGGACAAGTCTTTGCCTTACCATCCGGGAGGGAAGGTTTCATCAGATCAAGAGAATGTTTCAGGCAGTGGATAATGAGGTCCTGTATTTAAAACGTCTGTCTATGGGCCCTTTGGATCTGGATGAAAATCTGGCGCCGGGAGAATACAGAACATTGACTGAGGAAGAAATGAAGAGGTTAAAAGAACATGCTGGAAAATAAAAAAGCAGTGATATTTGATCTGGACGGGACGCTGGTGGATTCCATGTGGATGTGGAAAGAGATCGATCTTTTGTTCCTTTCCCAAAAAGGGGTGGCGATCCCGGAGGATATCCAGGCTTTTCAGGATCAGCTGGAAGGCATGGGATTTACAGAGACTGCCGCCTTCTTTAAGGAACGGTTTCATCTTGCGGATCCTATTGAGGAGATCAAAGAAACCTGGATCCGGATGGCAGAGGATAAATACTGTAATCAGGTCCCTTTAAAACCAGGGGCAGGGGAGCTTTTAGAAAAATTGAAAGAAAGAAACCTTCAGATCGGGATCAGTTCCAGCAACAGCCGGGAACTGATCCAAAAAGTCCTGAAGGCTCATCATATAGAAGCGTATTTTGGATGTATCACTACCTGCTGCCAGGTACCTTTAGGGAAACCGGCCCCGGACGTTTATCTGGAGACGGCCAGAGGACTGAGGGTTTCTCCGGCGGACTGTCTGGTGTTTGAAGATGTGCCGATGGGGATCCTGGCAGGGAAAAGGGCAGGTATGCAGGTCTGTGCCGTAGAGGACGCCTTCAGTAAAAAGCAGGAGAAAGAAAAAAGGGAACTGGCAGACTGGTACATCCGGGATTATTATGAAGTTCTCAGGGAGTGTCTATGAGTGGAAGATTTTTGCCGGTGACAAAGGAAGAAATGGAAGCAAGAGGGATCTTTCAGCCGGATTTTGTGTATATTTCCGGGGATGCCTATGTGGATCATCCATCCTTTGGAACGGCCATCATTACAAGATTATTAGAGAGCAGGGGATACTCTGTAGGGATCATTTCCCAGCCGGACTGGAAGAAGAAAGAGAGTATTGCTGTATTTGGAGAACCCAGACTTGCTTTTCTGGTGTCTGCCGGAAATATGGATTCCATGGTAAACCACTATACAGTGGCCAGAAAACACCGGAAAACTGATGCGTATTCCCCGGGAGGAAAAATGGGACTCAGGCCGGATAGGGCCGTGACTGTGTACAGCAATCTGATCCGGCAGACTTATAAGGATACCCCCATTATCCTGGGCGGGATCGAGGCTTCTCTGCGGAGGCTGGCCCATTATGATTACTGGGCGGATACCATGAAACATTCCGTCCTGCTGGATTCGGGAGCGGACCTGATCTCCTACGGTATGGGAGAAAGGAGTATCCTGAAGATTGCCCAGGCTTTGGATATGGGGATCCCTGTGGAACATATCACCAATATTCCGGGAACTGTATACCGGACAAAAGAACCTCCCAGAAAAGGGATCCTGCTGCCATCTTATGAAGAGGTATCTACGGAGAAAAAAGCCTATGCCGAGAGTTTCCGGATACAGTATGAAAACACAGATCCCTTTACGGGAAAGATACTGATCGAGAACTATGGAGGAAAAGGCTACATTGTACAGAATCCTCCGTCTAAGCCTTTAAGTCAGAAAGAAATGGACGAAGTCTACGGGCTGCCATATGCGGGAACCTACCACCCCATGTATGAGAAGATGGGGAAGATCCCGGCTATCGAGGAGATCCGTTTCAGCATCACCAGCAACCGGGGCTGCTTCGGCGGCTGTAATTTCTGCGCCCTTGCCTTTCATCAGGGAAGGATCGTTCAGACAAGGAGCCAGGGATCCATATTGGAGGAAGCGGAAAAATTTACCCGGGAGCCGGATTTTAAGGGCTATATCCATGATGTGGGAGGCCCTACGGCAGATTTCCGCCATCCTTCCTGTAAAAAGCAGATGACAAAAGGGATCTGTACCAACCGGCAGTGTCTGTTTCCAAAGCCCTGTAAAAATCTGGAGGCGGATCATAAGGATTATCTGGAGCTTCTCAGGAAACTTCGGAAACTGCCGGGTGTAAAGAAGGTGTTTATCCGTTCCGGGATACGGTTTGATTATGTAAATGCAGATCCGTCTCCGGAATTCTTAGAGGAACTGGTCCGCTATCATATCAGCGGACAGCTTAGGGTAGCGCCGGAGCATGTTTCCGACCGGGTCCTGTATTATATGGGAAAACCGGAGCACCGGGTTTATGAAGAATTTATCCGGAGATTTTATAAGATCAATGAAAAATACGGGATGAAGCAGTATGCAGTACCCTATCTGATGTCTTCCCACCCGGGCTGTACCATGAAAGAAGCGGTAAAGCTGGCGGAGTATGTAAGGGATATGGGCTTTATGCCGGAGCAGGTCCAGGACTTTTATCCTACGCCCTCTACTATGTCCACCTGTATGTATTACACTGGTATAGATCCCCGGACAGGAGAAAAAGTCTATGTACCAAAAGATCCCAGGGAAAAGGCTATGCAGAGAGCCCTTCTCCAGTATCGGAAGGCAGAAAATCATGAACTGGTCCGGGAGGCCCTGGAAAAGGCCGGGAGAACAGATCTTATAGGATCTGGAGGGAAATGCCTGATCCGTCCCAGAAAGGGAGAGAGTTCCGGAAAAAAGAGCCCGGGAACAAGAGGCCAGAGTCCTTCGGCAAGAGAGAGAACCGGAAAAAAGGGAAAGAAAAAGACGATCCGGAATATACATCAAAGGAAGACAAAAAGGTAAGGTTGTGATATGATATGAAGAAAACGGCGGTTGTCACGGGAGCTTCTTCCGGTATGGGAAGAGAGTTTGTCCGGCAGATTGCCGGAAAATATCCCTGGCTG
>DWUY01000081.1 GCA_019120515.1 Candidatus Blautia avicola
CTATGGAGACAGTGACCAATCAGTATCTGGGAGGAGACAGTTCCCTTACCTGTTCCTTTGAGACCCAGACACGGATCGATAAGATGGTAGTGGATCTGGTACAGAAACAGCACGATAAGGCTGTGAAGATCCTGGAGGAGAATATGCCCAAGCTTCATGAGCTGGCGAAGTATCTTTACGAACATGAGACCATTACAGGAGAAGAATTCATGAGGATCCTGAATACAAAGCCCAGGATCGCCATGAATCAGGAAGAAGATCAGGGGAATGTAACAGAATCCTAGTATGATCAATCTATAGAAAATATATGGTTATATTAAAGGCCTGCAGCCGTTTAAGCTGCAGGCCTTTAATATTGTAAAGGATAATAAAACGAAATCAGAATACTTCTTTGCTGACCTCATCAATGACTTCGCTGGCTGCTTCATAAACTCCCGGGAAGGTGCTGATTCCCAGACCCTGTGTCAGGCAGGGGATAAAATATTTTGTGCCGTTTTCTTTGCATACTTTGCGCACTTCTTCTTCCACCAGTTCTTTCGTCCAGTCCGGACGGTCAATGGAGGCGCTGTCGATACCGCCCATGATCGTGATCTGTCCGCCGTATTTCTGGATCAGTTCCGGTATGTTATTGGAACTCATGGTGCCCTGCCAGATATCGATTCCCATATCGATCATATAGGGAACTAAAGTTGCGGCATAGGAATCGCTGTGATGGATGATCAGCTCTACGCCGTGAGATTTGTAGTAACCGTAGATCTTTTTGTAAGCAGGAAGAAGAAACTCTTCAAACATAGCAGGTGAGATAAAGGTGGAAGTCTGGCTTCCCCAGTCGTCATGATGGAAGATGGCATCCGGTTTTATATACTTGCAGATCTTTTCCGCATACTGAAGCTCCCAGTCTGTAAGATAGTCGATCAATTCTTGAGTGGCTTCCGGCTCTTCGTAGAAATTCATCAGGCAGTTCTGGATCTCCTGGAGATGATGGCACTGTTCAAAAATTCCTGGCGCGATAAACTGGGTAACAAAATATTCATTCCGATCGATCTTTTCTGCTTCTTTTACAAAAGGTTCCCAATCTGCGTCTGAGTAATCCAGACTGGGAGCATGTACATAATCTTTCCAATGAGTAATATCTTTGCACACAATATGTTCTTCATCATGTATTGGAAAGCCGCCGGGAGTGCCTTCCGGCCATACATTTGTTACACCCCAGGCATTTTTAACAGGCCCTTTTCCGTATTCAGCCTGAGGATTATGAGCCATATAGGGATTCATCACTACCATGGCCAGAGCCTCATACTGGTTTACATAACGATCCGGTTTCCCGCCCCGGATAGTCTCTAATAAGTTTTGTCTTTTTGTTAACATACACAATACCTCCTTTGGGATGATTTACCCCTATTACTATTATCATAACAAAATACGGGAAGAATTGTAAATCCGTATAAAGAAGGTTTTTATCCTGAGTCAATACTACATTATGTAGGAGTTTTGTTTTCGTCCAAATCCAGAAGCCGAAGAGAAAGATTCAGATAAAATAATTCATCCGCATCTTCCAGATCTGTCTCCAGGATGCTGCGTATTCTCTCCAGCCGATAGAGAAAAGTACTCCTATGTATAAACAGAGCCTTAGCGCTCTGCACAGTATTCAGATTATGCTCCAGGTAAGTGCGGAGAGTTTTTATGTACTCGGTATTCTGCATTTTGTCGGAATGGATCAGATCCAGAAGTTTTTCATAGCAGAGCATATTTCCGGGCAGGATCCTGGTAGCTTGGCGGAGGATATAAGGAACGGCTACCTGGTCAAAATGATGGATCCATAACTGGGGGCTGATCTCCCCTCCCAGCTTTAAAGCTGTGTAGGCCTGGTGGTACTGGCGGCGGAGATTCATGTGACCTGTCATAGAGCGGCTGTAGCCGGCTTTGAGCATACTGTCCCGGATAAAGAGGACAAGTCCCTGGAAGACCTCTTCCGCCTCCAGATCCAGAAGGGTCAGATTGAAAAAACTTACTACATTATCTTTATAAACTACACTGCAGGCAGCAGAAAATTCTGTTTCGATAAAACTGCAGACAGTATCCGTATTCAGGGAAGCGTGTACGTCTCCGGAAGTCTGTATCACAGAGCAGAGATAGGTGTGCTGAGGCAGCCATCCTACACTGCCCAGCAAATGGCTGATATTCATGTAATCGGCGGTACGGTCAGAGAGAATACTCTGAAAGATAGACTGGAGAGTCGTGTTTCTGGAGGATGACTCGGAATACATTCTGTGAAGGATATATTCTGCGTGCTGGGCCAGGATAGTGATCAAATAATGGCTGGCGTCCGTGATCGTTTCATCTTTTTCGATTATGGAAAGCCTGTACTGGGCCTGACCATTGAGAAAAAGGTTCATATTTAATGAACGATGGCCGGTAATATAAGCAGGAAACAGAGCAGGCGCTTTGCTTCCGGGAGAGATCCGGCAGGCCGGATCCTGATTAAATGCGTTCAGATAGTCAATACGTACAGCGGTATCCTGGAAAAAGGCTTCCATATCAGGAAGTTCGTCCAAGCCAGTCTGAGCGACTAAAGAGCCGTCATTGGCCAGGATACATAAAGGATTTTTAAATACCGGCAGAGACAACTGCAGAAGTTCATCCAGAGTCCCTTCCTGATGACATACGGAAATCAACTGCTGCTCCCAGCTTTCATAATGATCAAAGATACTCTGTATGGCATTGAACACATGGAGTACAGATGTATCACAAGACAGCAGTATACAGGAGAAACGTCCTTCCGGAAGGAAAGAATTCCTGTTTTTCTGACATATGACAAGGACCACATCCTCCGGCATGGAAGTAAAGACCGACAGGTCCAGGATTTCTTCAGTCAGATAGATGTGATCACTCAGAAGCCCCCTGTCTGCCTCGTAAAAAAAGGGGCGGGCAAGGGGCTGATTTTTTGAGAGCAGACGGTAATCCGCAATATGAAATTGTTCCTTCAGACTTTCGTAGAGTAATATAGATGTAAGCTGCAATGCTGGTTCCTCCCTGGGTCAGACGATAAAAGTTTTAGCTACTTCCGCGGCGTCCACAGCATTTTCTGTGTAGGAATCCGCGCCAATGGAGTCTGCAAACTCTTTGGTGACGGCGCCGCCTCCTACCATGATCTTCAGGCGATGCTCTGTATCAGACTGGCGGAGCGCTTTTACCACATGTTTCATAGCAGGACAAGCCGTAGTCAGAAGAGAGGAGAGACATACAATGGAAACGTCAGGATTTTCTTTTACAGCCTTTAGAAACTGCTTTTCTGAGATGTCTACACCCAGATCGATCACTTTGAAACCGGCGCTGCGGAACATAATGGCAACCAGATTTTTTCCTACGTCATGGAGGTCTCCCTCTACTGTTCCAAGGATCACAGTTCCCACATAGAGCCCCCGCTCTGTTTCCAGATAAGGGGTGAGCAGATCCAGACCTTTCCGCATACATCTGGCGCAGGAAAGGATCTTCGGGATATCTGCCTGATCATTCTTATAATTTTCCCCCATCTGCCGCATGGCAGGAACCATACTTTCCTCTACAATGCGCAGAGCGGGGATGTGTTTTTTCAAAGCCTGATTGATCAGCTGTTCCGTTACTTTATAGTGGCCCTGTTCCACAGAATCCTTGATCTTCTCCAGTATTGTTGTCATTTTCCTCTCCTGTAAAAAGTCTATTATATTCTATTTTACTATTTATTCAAGCAAAAAACAACTGGTATATGCAATTGTGCAGGGACCGTAATAGTAGGGAAGATCATTGTCCTGACATACCTGAGTGACCAGCATGCCGTAGGCTTCCATAGATGCGAAGGTCTTGTCCGGGAAGCGGCAGGGAGCGTCAGGATAGGTACAGGAAGCACAGCGGGTACAGGCGCCGGAGCCAATGGGAAGCATCTGGGGATATTTGATACGGAGCTTTTCTTCCAGCTCAAAAAAATGTTCCTTGTGGGCTTTTTCCGTCTCCATCATGCCCTCCCCGTCCATAGAATCCTCCAGTTTTCCTACTGTCTGCACCAGGATCCCCCAGCGATAACGGCGGACACGGGCTTCGCACTCTTCCAGAGTACCGCAGCCGGGAGGGCAGTGCCAGTTTTTGCCATACATATGGCAGGTGTTTGAAGCGCACATCTGGCGCACTTCCGGCAAAAGTTTAATGGTGGAGCAGTCAAGGGCAGATACATGGGTAAATCCTGCCTCTTCTCCTAGTTTTTTCAGTTCTTCCATATCTAACATAAGTATCACGTCCTTTCCCTTAATTTTCCTGCTGTCCCCGGATCTCAGGAAACTCCAGTTCGTCTATAAAGCAGTCCTGGAATTCCGGCAGAGCCGCCAGTTCCAGAAAATCTACCTGATCCATAAGCTGAACGGTCTTGTTCAGCTCTTCCACATTGAGCAAGGCAATTTTCGCCCCCTCCCCTGCGGCGTTTCCCACTGGAATTACCCGGTCCCGGAGGGAATAGGGAAGAAGTCCGATGTCACAGGCGCTCTTTGGATCCATATAATTGCCGAAGGCTCCTGCGATATATACTTTCCGGATATTTTCGTGGGTGATGCCCAGATGTTTCTCCAGAAGAAGGATCCCCGCTGCAATGGCGCCTTTGGCAAGCTGCACTTCCCGGACATCCTTCTGAGTCAGGAATACTTCCGGGTAAGCAGGGTCGTAGAGAAAAGCAGGCATATGCTCCCACTCCGTCATGTGGGGAGCAAAAGCAGGATCCAGTTGGGCGGCTTCTTCTTGGTTCAGAAGCCGTCCGGATTCATCGATAAGTCCCGCCCGCCGCAGGCAGGCAATCGTATCAATGAGACCGGAACCGCAGATCCCCTTAGGAGCTTCCTGGCCGATCACGGTAAAGTGGAAGCCGGAGGGATCATAAGTCATATGATCTACAGCACCCTGAGCTCCCCGCATTCCGCAGTGGATCTTTGCGCCTTCAAAGGCAGGACCGGCAGCGGTGGAACAGCAAACCAGCCGGTCTTTGTTTCCAAGGACCAGCTCGCCGTTGGTACCAATATCCAGCATCAGGGAGATCTCTTCCTGGAGGTCCGGCCGGAGAGAAAGGATACAGCCCATGGTATCTGCTCCTACAAAACCGGCAATAACCGGAAGGAAGATCAGTTCTCCATCCGGATGGATATGGATATCAAGATCAGAGGCTTTTTCCCGGATCAGTCCCTTCTGAGAAGGCTCGTAAGGAGCTCTTACCAGAGATTCCATAGGATACTGGAAGAAAATATGGTGCATACAGGTATTTCCAACAAAGCACAGAAGATAAATGTCTTCTCTTTGGATCCCCGCAGACTGAGCAAGCTGGCCGATAAGTTTATCTGCGGCGCTGTGGATACAGTCTGACAGCTCCTTGTGGCCGTGTTCCAGTACATAGTTGGCTCTGGAGATCACGTCGGCTCCATAGGCGGCCTGGGGATTGAGACTGCTGGCAGTACAGATTTCTTTTCCTGTTCTTCCGTCCAGAAGATAGGCTGCAATGGTGGTAGTACCGATATCAAAGGCAGCCATGTAATAATGGTCTTTGTCCGGAACTTTGGAAAAAGAAGGATGAAAAGGCACCTGCCGGATACTGGAAGAAGTCAGGATCCGATGATTTTTGGGACTGTTTTCCGTGTCCACCAGAAGTTCTTTATTTATTTTTGTCTGGCAGGCCTTTACCTCAGCCCAGTCTGAACCGTTTTCCGAAATTTTTACCAGGCATTTTCCACAAGTGCCCCGGCCCCCGCAGGGAGCGTCCAGAAAGATCCCGGCTTCCTTCAACGCCTCCATAAGGGTACTGCCCTCCGAAGCCTCTATGGAAGTATTTTCTTGAAGAAAAGTAAGTTTGTATTTTTGCGGCATAGGAATCCCCCTTTATCATACTTTTTTACATTATATCAAAAAGGGCTGCCGTATGAAACCGTACAGAAGGTTCATACAGCAGCCCTGTGCAAATGCTACTTTATAAATTCGTTGCTTACGCTGCCAGCTCTTTTGCTTTCTGTGCAGCAGAGGCAGCATCTGGTGTATAAGCGTCTGCACCGATTTCATCAGCAAATTCCTGAGTAATAGGAGCGCCGCCTACCATAACCTTGATGTTCTTACGGAATGGAGCTTCGTTTAATGCGGCAACTGTATCTTTCAGTGCAGGCATTGTAGTTGTCAGAAGAGCGGAGCATCCAACGATCTTAACATCCGGGTTTGCGTTAACTGCGTCAATGAATTTCTGGATAGAAACATCTACGCCTAAATCGATCACTTCAAAACCTGCGCTTTCGATCATCATAGCAACCAGGTTCTTACCGATATCATGAAGGTCACCGGCAACTGTTCCAATGATCATCTTGCCGTATTTATTTGCACTGTCGCCGGCTAAGTGCGGTTTCAGAACCTCAACGCCTTTTTTCATGGCTTTTGCAGCGATCAGCATTTCAGGAACGAAGATCTCGTTCTTTTTGAAACGTTCACCTACAACGCCCATAGCGTCGATCATAGCATTTAACAGTTCAGTAGCATCACATCCCGCATCTAATGCTTCCTGAACAAGTCCTCCGACAACCTTTGCCTTTCCGGCAGCAACTGCATCCGCAACATTCTGAATCTGACTCATAGTAAATTCCTCCTTATTTAAATAAATGATTTTAATGGTTTCTTCATATTTTAATATTAAAGATCTCTGCTATTTCTTTTCCGGTCCGATAAGACCTTCTCTGTAAGCTCCGATGTATTCCATGCAGTAGTCATCCAGTCCAAGAAGAGCTTCTGTGGCGTAGATATGTCCCAGCATGTCACGGTTTACAGGATCCAGGATGGCACTGTCCAGACCCGCATTCATGGCCAGTGTCAGGAAACAGCAGTTGATCAGCTTCCGTACCGGAAGGTTAAAGGAAATATTGCTGATAGCAGCAGTAATATGTATATCCGGGTACTGTTTTCTGATGGTGGAGATAACTTCCACATTCATTGCGATTCCGTCCTCTGAGGTGCAGAGCATCTCAACAAGGGGATCGATATGGATACGGGAAGGAGCGATGTTATACTCTTTCGCTTTTTCCATAATAAATTTAAAAACTTTCAGACGGTCGTCTGCAGTTTTGGGAATACCGGTGTTGTCGCTGAGCAGTGCGATAACTTCCCAGTCTTTGTTCTCTTCCTTCGCCATAATAGGGAAGATCGTATCGATCTTATCTCCCTCTCCGGAAACAGA
>DWUY01000082.1 GCA_019120515.1 Candidatus Blautia avicola
CTTTTACACCACTGTTCAGCAGCCCCAAAATATGTATCACTAAAAGCAGAAAATCTGCGTTTCCGGTGGCCATTCTCCCCATACACATAGAATACCGATTCCGGAATCACCCGAAAGCCTATGTGAACAAGCAGAACCTTCGGCCGAGAGAGAAATATCACTTCCCGCCAGTGTTCTTGCCCACAGGGCCAATACGTCAACCGATATCCAAGCTGGCACTGGCTATATCGGCATCTGGTTAAGATAACTTTTGTACACCAGAACATACTTACCCCAGCACCGCCGCGGAAAATGACGTGGGATACGCCGCACTTAATCTTTTCTTCCTGCCTATAATCGTGATTGACAATCGGAAGCATGGCCCGATTTTTGTCAAACAGAATCTTTTTATATCCTATCGGCTCACAAAAATAAAAATCATTTTCCCCTGTGGAAGCCGGAATTTCAACCACATCTGATACAGACATGGAACGCCCCCTGTATCCTTCCGGATGCGCAATATTAAAGATCGTAAAAATATCTTGCAGGCTTTGTACCTCTAGTTCTCCGGAAAACACGGTTTCATAGAGTTCAGCAGGCACTTGATGATTACTGGCCTGCAGGATCGCTTGCAGGTTCCGAAACATCAGATGGTCGTTATCCAGTTCTGGTATGATTTGATATAATGTCACATTCATAACATCTGTCCTCCCACACAAAGATCATCTGTTTCCAGCAGCTGCAGGCAGTAAGGCGCCATGCAGCACGGTTCCTCTGGAAAATGGTTGTACTTATCCGGAATGATGACACGAAGCACCTGTCTGCCGGTTTCTTCATACTTCATCAAACGCAACATCGCAATCCTCAAAGATTCCAGACACCATATCGCCGTCACAAAATTGCCGTCCGGACTGAACCATCAGACCAAGGGTGTTTAAAATGTACATAATTCCTTCGTTGGGCAGGCGCAATACCAGTTGAAAGTCCATATGACCATACCGGGCCATTCCATGTGTATGTGCGTTGCAAAGAAACGGCAGGAATCCAATTTCAACCTTACCGCACTCCTCACAATAGCCATTGGCACAGCAATGGATGATCCAATCTATTTTTTTATCCATGCTGCACCTCCTTTTTCCAAAGCACTTCTTTCATAATCTGCAAGACAGACTGAAGTTCCTGGTCATAGCTTTGCCAATCTTCCAGAAAGACAGCAATATTCTCCGCCTTACAAAGGCAGGCCTCTTTCAGGATGAAAATTTCTCCATCGTCCTCTTCTGCCTCGTCATAAGGCAGACTCAGCACCCCTTCCCGTACCCAAATCAGGAAGGTTCCAAGATGATTTCCATCACTGATCGGATATGACCAGCACAGCTCATTCTGCCACTGCTCCCGATATGCTGCACAGAAATCCATTAAAGCAGCATGCGTTGCCCCATTTTCTTCCAGATAAGCCAAAAGTTCTGTTCGGGATTTGAGTTTGTCCATGGGGATAACCTTTCCTGGCAGCCAAAATTCTCCTTCCGTTTTTTTAGGAAAAGCGTCTGCCTGTACGCGAAAGTTAATCAGCCATATTTCATCCGGTGTAAACAACTCACACTCCCATGTTGCGGTTAAAGCATCCTGTAACAGAAACTGCGAAAGCTCCATACTCAATGAAAAAGAGCTGTCGTCATCGACCGGTATGGCATCCGGGCAGGACTCTGCGTCGGCTCCTACCGCACACATCAGCGCCTCAATTTCTGCAATCGGGAAACGATATCCCACAGCAACAGCGCCCCAGTATGTGGTGTCTTCCCACCGCGCCATACAACGGATCTCATGTCCAAGAATTTCGCTGACTTTTTGCGCCAAAACCCACGAAACCATATCCCACCCCATTTTATAGGCAGGATACAGGTATTTATCCACGCTCTGCTTCTTATTCCTTTTCATCTTTGTTCCTTTCTGCCTGAGAACGGCTATTTTTCTGGTTCACACTCATATCTGCCCCACCTCCCGCTGGCCAACGTATGCCATCGGTACCGTGAGCATCAGCGTATATCTCGTATTCATAGTTTCAAAACGGACCTCTGAAGGCGAGCAATGTTTTACCCGCAGTACGGTAGTGGTCCAGCGTGTTCCTGTCTCCTCATAGATAAAGGCTGGCATACCAACCTGAATCGGCGCAGCCGGTATCCCTCTGATTTCCTTTTTATTTTTCTTCATAAGCAAACCCTTTCTTGAAAAGCGGCGGAGCTGTCACCGCTCCGCCTTGATTCTGGCTTTTTAGACAAGCATATCTTCAAATTCCTGTTCGGTCAGAGTTTTCACACCCAGCTGCTGCGCTTTCGCCAGCTTGCTGCCTGCTTTTTCTCCCACAATCAGGTAGTCTGTTTTTTTGCTTACGGAAGAAGCCGGATGAGCGCCTAAAGACAGTAACTTCATCTGGATGCCATCACGCGTATAATTTACAAGTTTTCCGGTAGCCACAACGGTTTTTCCCGCAAAGGGATTCTGTGTATTGTTCATAGTCATATCCTCCTTTTGAAATGTCACTTTAGTGAGCAGCGGCCGCCAGAGTTTTTCCTCCTCTTTATCCGCATACCACTGATAAATGTTATTGTTCATCGTCGGTCCAAAATCGGGAAGCTGCGTAAAATCAAAGCCTTCCCGAATCGCCTGTTCAAATGCTTCCCATGAACCTTTAAAGTACTGATCCAGATCCCGGCCGGCATGCCGTCCCACCATGGGTATACCCAGACCGGCAATAAATCCGGCCAACGTGCAGTGGCGGCTTTTTTCAATCGATGCCTGAAGCCGTTCATAAGATTTCACACCGAAGCCTTCGCTCTCAATAATTTCTTCCCTGTACCGCTTAAGATCATAAAGATCACCAAAATTCCTGATCCATCCATGCCCAATGAATTTTTCCAACGTGACTGCGGAAAGCCCTTCTATGTTCATCCGGGTCTTTTCGCAAAAATGGGCAAATTTCTGGACCAGCTTCGCCGCACAGTGTGGATTCTCACAGTATAACTGCCGGGTACCGCCAACCGTCCGCCGGACAGTTAAAGGTCCGCCACAGCACGAGCAGCGCATCGGCAATATATAGGTATTGGACTGGGTTTTATTATCCGCGATCTGCGGTATGATCATATTGGCCTTATAGATATGAATGGTATCTCCTTCACCAAACTGAAATTCATCGAAGATATCCAGATTATGCAGGTAGGCACGGCTCACAACGGTCCCATCAATATTTACAGGATCAAATAATCCGGTAATGCTTACCATACCGGTTCTGGTTGTTGCCAGCTCCACACCACGGAAGCGAGTTTCATAAAGTTCATCGCTCCACTTCAGCGCTATCAGCCGGTTTTCATGGTGTCCGGTAGCTCCCAGGCTTTTTCCATAAGCAATGTCATCGTACTCCATGATGATCCCGTCCACTGGATACGCAAATCGTTCTGGATCAAATTGATCCAACATCTTGCGGACCATCTGGTCATCATGTTCAGAATCCAAATAGCAGTATGGCACCACCGAAAAACCATTGCGCTCCAAAAACTCCTGCTGATTCATCTTGCGGTCTGGTGCCAGCGCATCGCTGACCAGATCAAATGCCCAAAATTCCAGCATACGTTTTTTAGCCTCGCCGGCGTCCAGCTTGCGAGTGCTGCCGGAAGCCAGATTTCTGGGATGCCTGTAATCCCCTCCCAGACTGAGATTTACCTGCTCAAAATTCTTCCACGAAATGACGCCTTCACCACGCACTTCAAAAGATTCTTTTGTGGGTATGGAAAGCGGAACATTTAAAAAGGTCCGGACGGTATGTGTCACATCCTCGCCTATAATGCCATCCCTTCCACGGGTAATGGCCTGATAAAGTTCGCCGTTTTCATAACGCAGCACCAATGTAAGGCCGTCCATTTTCCAGCTGATGACCACCGCACGGTCCCTGGCAAATCGGATCAGATCTTCAATGGATTTGGTCTTATTTGCAGACAGCATGGGCTTTGTATGCGGAACGGATGCTAGTTCTTCCAGAATTTCTCCGGACACCCTCTGAGTTGGGGACCCCGACAGGATCAAACCCGTCTGCGACTCCAGCCTCTGAAGCTCCTCCGTATACGCATCATATTCCCTGTCTGTCATACTGGGATTGTCATCCCGATAATAGGCAATATCTGCAGTGCCTAAAAGATCAATCAGTTCCCTCATCCGCTGAAGGGATGTTCTGTTTTGATTCGCAGCCATGTGCCTCCTCCTTTTCTTCTTTCTCATGCAATATCATGTTTACAACACTCCTCTGTCGAAAATTATTTATAAAAACGGGTCGCCAGACGGGCTCCCCGGGAAAAAGGTTGGGGGAGCCTTGCGACTCCAATCTATATAAAAAAAGCACCCAAAGAGTCTGATAAAACTCCATGAGTGCTTTTATGGCTCAAGGCCAGTTATTATGAAATTATTGGACGGAAGTCCCACTCCCGTTCTCCTGATACTGTGCTTCTATAACAGAAGCAGAAGACATATACTATTTTATCCATACGGAAACAAAAAAAGTGCCTGAAAGAAAACCTCTCTCAGACACTGTGCAACCGGATAACTGTTATTGCTCACTGGCAATTCTGATACTTACATATAAACTATACCATTTTCCTTTAGGTTTGGCAAGTGATCAGTTTCCATTTTTATTCTCCCACCTCCAGCACAGGTGATTGAATCTTTATAATATCTTCAATCTTAATGCAAGTCCCATCCTCCAGCTTAAGAATACCTTCAACATCATCCAGCCTTTTGATTGTGCCTGCCGCTGTCACATAAGCCCCGCCTTCTTTTTTCTGATCCGCCAGGAAATAAGTAATGGATACTTCCGGCTGTTCATGGATATGCTCTTCCAGATGATCCAGCTGCCGTTTGATTTCTTCCTGACTATTTTCACTCAGCTCCAGTCTCGGAACTGTCTGTCGGGCGGTTTCTTTTATGACTGCTCCATAACCAGTTAAAGCCGCAAAAGGTGAGAACTGGGCTGCCCGCTCTTCCATACGCATCTGTGGATGCACACTGGAAACGTGATGAGGCATATCGATCATATCATCATAAGGTCCACTCATGCTTTATGCCCTCCAATCTGACCATTTCGTTCTCTGGCTGTTGCGCCATCCTCAAAGTTCATACCACGGAGAATGGCATTTTTCCCATACTTTTTCTTTATGTCCAAAACAGCCTTCTGCCATCGTTTCTCCCGTTCCTGATCGGCGGCATCCTTCTCCTTCTGCTTCTCTATGGCATCATAATCCGTAAATAACTCCATCTGCTCAAAATGTTCCTCCTCCGGCACCAGAGATTCATCTATCACATGGGTGGCCGTTAAATACAAGCGCCGAACCAGCAGATCCGGATTTACAATCCTCTCAAACAGTTCTGTGGCGGCAGCCATCAATAATTTTGTCGAGGATGTATAGTATTTCAGATTTTCCGTTCCATGCGCATGCTTTGGGATAGAACGTCCATAACGATCTTTCGATATTTCTCCCTGATATTTATTACCACTCCCAGATCTCTGCAAATTTTCCCGATCATATCCCACCGTCAATACCAGCTGCTTTGTCACCAGTTTCTGATCCACCAGATCCAAGGACAGCATATCTGCCATTTCCCGAAGGACTAATCTGGCCTTATCATAGGGATAGGGGCAAGAAAGTACCTGTCCGGCCCCAATGCTGTTGGAGGCCGGTTTGTATGCCTTGATGTCAGATATGGTACAAGGCTCCCATCCCCAGGCATGATCAATGAGCAGCTCTGCGTTGACACCAAACAGCCTGTATAATAATTCTTCATTATAATAGTCTGTTTCTTTTCCGATAGAACAGCGGGCAATATCACCCATCGTGAATAGTCCGTTTTCTTCCAGCTTTTTGGCATATCCTTGCCCTACCCTCCAGAAATCGGTCAGGGGACGATGGCTCCAGAGCAGTTGCCGATAACTTCTTTCATCCAGCTGCGCAATCCGCACTCCATTGGCATCTGGCTGGATATGCTTCGCTTCAATATCCATGGCCACTTTAGCCAGATACAGATTCGTGCCAACTCCCGCCGTTGCAGTAATTCCTATGGTTTCCTGAACGTCCCGGATCATCTTGGCTGCCAGCTCACGGGCAGTCATCTTATACGTCCCAAGGTATCCGGTGACATCCATGAACACCTCATCAATGGAATATACATGAATATCCTCTGGAGCAATGTATTTCAAATATACTTCATAAATTTTTGCACTATACTGCATGTAAAGAGCCATCTGCGGCGGTGCCACAAGGTAATCCACCGCAAGTGTCGGAAATGCTTTAAGTTCCGGCGCCTTCCATGAGATTCCTGTTAATCTATGCCCGGGTGCTGTTCGCTTTCGCTCCTCATTTATAGTTTTGACTCTTTGGACAACTTCAAAAAGTCTGGGGCGCCCCGGTATACCATAACCTTTCAGGGACGGGGATACTGCCAGACAAATGGTTTTATCAGTACGGCTTTGGTCCGCAACAACCAGATTCGTAGTCATAGGGTCTAAGCCGCGTTCAATACATTCCACCGACGCATAAAAAGATTTTAGATCAATGGCAAGATAAACTCGGTCTGACATGTCTCCACCTCTTTCTTATCTAATCGAACCGATATAGGATTTGCTGTAGGCTTTAAGAGTTTCCAGTGTCCGCAACCGATTTTTCAGTATCTCTTTTGCAGACTCCAGACGCTCCTGCTCCTTCTGAGCCTCTGTACGATCATCTTCCAGCTTAAGCTCTGGGAATATCTCATTTGCTGTTTTAAAATACTTTTTCTGTTCTTCTGCCGGAAGTGTGCGAACCCTCTCTATATCAGCGGCCGTATCCTCAAGTTTTTTCCGCTCTGCCAAAACTTCCTCCTCTGTAAAGCCCCAGAATGTCATATCATAGATAACAGCCGCACTAAGTTTCGCTGCCCCTACTTTAGTCACATTTTGGGGATCAACCTCATATCCCAGTATTTCTTCCCACGGGGAAGGCTCAAACCCATAGTTTTCCGGAACGCGCAGCTGAGATAACAACTGCATGATCTTCTCCAAAGCGAGAGTATCCAATGAAGATCGGTCCGGTAATGGATTCTGCTGTTTAAAGAACTCCTGAAGTTCACATTTTTCAAACAGCGATGCGTCCATATATTCTTTGCCTTCGTCCATATAAGTAATGCCTAAAACCACGTATCCGGTGTCTATTGGAGTTTTTTTCTTCAGATTATTAATAAATGCGGTATGGTTACGGGAAATTTCTTCCCGCTCGCTCTCATCCACACCGCACATCAACAGGATCTCTGAAACAATTTCTTCCACCGGACACAATTCGATTAAATCTTTGATAATCACTCTTTTGTGCCTCCCATTTCTGAAAAGGCCAGCCACTTTGCACCATAAAAATCCATATAAAATCTCTGGCCAACCTCATTCTCTACATATCGCACTTTCATATGATACCAGCCACGCAGTTCCTCCCGAAGGGCATGATCCGCCGAAATAGGCTCGACCCATACCTCATCATAGTCCTGTAGCTGATTTTTTGGAATCGGTTCCTGTTCCGGTGTTGCCGGGAGCGCGTAAGCCGGCGGGATAATAAAAACTTCCTTCACAGCTTCATTTTGCATCACTGAACCATCGGCAAAACGCAGACATTTTTCTACTGCATCCACAAAAGCCCAGCCTTTTTCCGGTATATATACGGGTGTCTCATGTAACGCCGGCAGCACCGAAGGATCTACCGGTTCTATCCAGTCCTTTCTCGGATCACTTTCTGTTGTCAGCCCCAAAAGAAAGTCGGTTGAGACATGATAATACTCAGACATACGGATCAAGCCTTCAATCGAGGGTGCTTTCCGTTCGCTTTCCCAGCTGCTGAGTGTCGGCTGTGAAACGCCCAGCTCTTTCGCAGCCGCAGTCAGAGCGATCTTTTTCATTTTTCTGGCCAGCTTATATTGACGAGCCATCGTTTTCCCTCCTACTGCTTTAGAATTATCCAAGTGCCTTTTTTGTTAGAACCTTCACGCTGTATGAATCCATTAGACCTCAATTTCCGAATTGCCCGGCGAACGGTAGACTCAGAAACGCCTAATTGAGAAGCAATGAGTGCCACAGTCAAATTTGGATTTTGTTGAATGATCTCAAAAACTGCCCTGTCATGTGCGCTAAATTTCTCCATGTCCCTATCATTTATCCGGTCATTTATCCGGTCATTTATCCGGTCATTTATCCGGTCATTTTCCCGTTCACCTGTTTCAGATCGCACAAAATCTGGATGAAAGAACAGGGTAGTTGCAAAGTAGGTGCGCTCATCATCTGTTTCAAATATTGGCTCCGGTGATCCATTATTACGCAGAGCATTTCGTATCTTACGGAATCCCGTATTACGACCTTCTGTCAGGTGCATCTCTTTCAAAAATTCACCAATCCGTCGGTTACGATACCGGCGACTGAACACACGATACTCCCGCAGCCCTTCCTGACTGATGGACCGGTCTGCGCCAGGATGGCTGACAATGATCATTCGGTCCGGTTCTACACGCACTTCAATCGGTTCCCGTACATCATATCCCTTATGGTAGACGGCGTTTGAGAGGGCTTCTTCCACCGCGGCAAATGGTATGTTAAAAAATCTTCTGGCTTCCGCTACACTATCTACTTTAATGATCTGTTCCTGTATAATGCTGTTCTTGATATATAGCAGTGCCTCCCTAAGCTGCTGATGAAGCGGCCCTCTAAACGTCTTTTCCCGAATCCGATCTCCAGTATCATCTGGGAACTCTACCACATCAATCTGAGCATAAGGGAAGAATCGTTCCGGCTCCAGACTGAAAAACATTAAACCTACGTTTTTAGGTTTTGTATATTCTGGCAGGGTGCTGATAATATTCATGCTCTTGCATAGATCCACGAAATCCATACTCTCCGACTCCTGATATAAGGAGCTTCCAATTTCCTTCAGATAGCTTTGGATCAGTGTGATATTCAGGTCTGCCAATTCTGCCTCATGGTTGACACGGTCGTCAAAGGGAATATTATTGGCCAGGTTATACAAATCCCTCTTTTCTGCTTCAGACGGAGCGATGGTGCTGGCCATTTTGCGAATAAAATAAATACGCTCTCTATTATCTTTTCGCATACTTTTTGGCGACGAATACGGTCTGGAATTTCCACCCGGCGCCCAGATCACGATAAATTTTTTTCCCTCATAATCTGCCACTTCCACAATAGGAAGGTACTCCGGCTGGATCAGTTTACATTTATTGAGCATGTCCTTGAGATAACCGTCAATTTTCTCCGCTGGCACACCCAGCAGTGGATACTCCGGTCGCCCATCCTTCTCCCGGACACCGATTACAATATAACCGCCGCCCCAGTTATCTATATCATTGGCAAAAGCGCAGATCGTCTTCAAAGAAGCCTCTGCGTCCCATGTCTCCTTAAATTCAATCCTTGCCCACTCTACTACATTTCCTGAAAGCAGAGTCCGGATATTCGTTGGAACTGACATCCCATAACCTCCTTCACTTTAAGCCCAGCCGCTACCCTATTTATTTCAAACACACTTATATTCTTTCACAACATTACAGCTGTGTATACTATCCATTTGGTCTCTATAAAACAGTCTTTAAACTGTATCTTTGATTACGAGTCTATTTCTGTATAATTAAAATTCCCGCTGATATTTTATCGGCGTTCCTTTTCGACGATTGGTGATCAGTGATCTTTATCGACGATTTTTTATCGACGACCCAGATGCTGTCCATTTAGGCTTTATGTTCCTATTATATTCAGAATTTGGACATCAGCAGGAGCAAGAACAATTTTCATCTGATCGAACCAAAAGGAAAATATCGTGCGGAAGCGGAGCGGCAGATCAAAGAAGTCGGTTGCCGTACCCGGTCAGATAGTGTTCTGGTAGTGGAAGCCCTGGTAACTGCCACACCGGAGTTCTTTCAGGGAAAGAAAAAATCTGAGATCAGAGCCTATTTTCAAGAGGCGCTGACCTTTCTCCAGCAAAACCAAGCCTCCAAAACAATCATATCTGCTGTGGTGCATATGGACGAGAAAACGCCCCAT
>DWUY01000083.1 GCA_019120515.1 Candidatus Blautia avicola
GTTCCTTTATATCCCCTATTCTCATAAAGAGCGGATACAAAGCTTCTATAGTACGGCAAGAGCCAGTCTAAACGGCTGCACACCGTTTGAACTGGCTCTTCTCCTATTAGATGGCGGTATTTCATACAACCCGTATGGAAAACCGGTGGAAATTAGTTTTTTATTCAACCTAAATATAATATTTGAGCAATTTATTCCGAATAAATATTTTTTCCAAACTCATACGCTTCTTTTAGATGATCTGTTTTATCAATCTGAGGTTTTCCGTCTGTATGGCCGCAGCCTCCGGCAAGAAGCATACCCTTATCATGAAATCCTATATAGTTAATAAATACATACTGATAATAAGAGACTGCTTGTTCAAATGTCCAAAAATTATTATCAGCCGCAGTCACAAGAAGTGCACAATCTTTTACCGGATATTTTTCATGTCTGCCAAACGGCGGATTTTCGTCTTTGATTGCAATGCAATAAAAACGCTCAATAAATGCCTTTATTCTGGCAGACATTGACCAAAAATAAAGAGGGGAAGCAAAAACAAGACAGTCTGCTTCTTTGATCTTAGGAACCAACTCATTAAACGAATCTTTTTGAATACAAGGTTTTTCATAGCGACAGGCATTACATCCTAAACAAGGTCTTACTTCATTTTTCACAAGAGAAATCACCTCGACTGAATGGTAAACTTGCGGAATGGAAACAGCCTTCAACGTAAGATGTTTTCGGACGGAAAGTCCACACAGATGTAGATGGCTGCTGCCATTCTGATGCCTGTATTTTAATCTTTAAACCCTTTCCTCTTTGCCGCCTCATCGATCAGCTTCTTTGCCTCATCAAAAGCTGCCGGCAAGTATGCTTCTGTCCATTCTTTTCCCTCTTTTTCCCATTTTTTAATTTCGTCCCATCTGGTCAGCACTTTTCCTGATTCGGAAACTACTGCATCGCCAAATACATGGGGATGCCGCCGCACCATTTTATCAATGATCCCCTGGATCACATCATCCATAGTAAAGTATCCTTCTTCCTCTGCTATCCTGGCATGCATTACTACCTGCAGGAGCAGATCTCCCAACTCTTCTTTCAGATTATCCGGATTTCCTGTTTCTTCCAGTATATTGATCCCGCAGATCACCTCTGCGGCTTCTTCTATGCATGGCTTTTTAAGGCTGGAATGTGTCTGCTCTCTGTCCCAGGGGCAGCCCTCCGGAGAGCGGAGCTTTTCCACAATGTTTTCAAACTCTTCAAACTTTGTCATATTCTTTATCTCCTTTATCTTATAGACAACAGGCCGGGCAGCCATGTCTGCATATATATGATGGCCTCCGGTCTGCTGTTTCTTCCATTATTCTTTTTTATTTTACTTTCTTCCACCTATGGGTGATCATAGGGATCTGGAAAGCCAGCATAGCTACCCAGCCGAAGAAATTCGCCCAGGCCAGCCGGTCAAAGCTTCCGTGCATGATATGGATCATCAGCCAGGCTGTTAAAAATCTGGCGGACATATTCAGGATGGTACTGATCAGCGTGACTTTCAAATCTCCCAATCCCCGGAAATATCCCTGAATGATATTGGTAGCCGCAGGCATAACATACATCGGCGCGATCAGCACCAGATAAGAAACTCCCAGAGAAACTACTTCCTCTGAATTTTCTCCTACGAACAGTTTCATGATCTGTCTTGCAAAGAAAAAGGTAACTGCCGCAATAACCGCCGTATAGATTGCCTGAAGCAGGATGGAGCTGAAAAATCCTTTTTTCATCCGTTCAATCTTTCCGGCGCCCCGGTTCTGCGCCATAAAAGTGGTGCTTGCGTGAGCAATATTCTGCTGAGGCGTCATGGCGAAGTCATCCACACGGTTAATGGCAGTAAAAGCTGCAATAAATTCTACCCCCTGGACATTCACCACTGTCTGCACACAGATTTTTCCCAGCTGCACGCACATCTGCTGGAGAGCGCTGGTAATACCATAAGAAAAGGTCTTCCACAAAAGAGAGCCGTCGAATATCAGCCATTTTTTTCCCAGACACAGAAGAGGAATTTTCTTCTTTATGTAAACCAAGCAGCAGAGACAGCATAACATTTCGCTTAATACGGTTGCCACCGCGCTTCCCGGAACGCCCCAGTGCAGGACTACTACGAAAAACAGATCTCCCGCTACATTTAAACATGCGCTGACAATGAGAAAATACAGAGGAACCTTACTGTCTCCCAGGGCTCTCAGGGTATTGGAAAAGAAATTATATACAAAAGTAAAGACCAGTCCCAGGAAAATGATCCGCAGATATCCCTTGGCAGATTCAATGATATCCCCGGGAACCTGGAGCAGTTCCAGGATCGGGTGAGCGAAAAGTATCAGCAGGATAGCAATCACCGCTGAAAAGATCAGCCCTCCTATCATAGCAGTGCTGATCTGCCGCTCCAGCCGGTTATATCTTTTGGCCCCGTAGTAACTGCTCATAAGGATACCGGCGCCCATACACATTCCACTGATAAACAAAATAACCATATTCATAATAGGACCTGCCGTTCCCACTGCCGCAAGAGCATCATCTCCCAGGAACTTACCTACGATCACAGAATCCGCCGCATTATAGGTAAGCTGGAACAGATTGCCCAGGATCAAAGGAATAGTAAATTTCGTAAGCTGGGGAATGATCGGTCCCTCTGTCATATCTTTTGTCATGTCTGTTCTCTCCTTCTGGCGGCTGGCAGAAATATACACTTATTCCACAGCCGAAAATATAAAAATATTATACAGCCGATTTTTTACTCTTACAATAGTCAAAGCCCCCGTCAGATCTGCTTTCCGCTTGTCCGTGCTGAACGTAAGCCGATCCGGTCAGCGCTGAGAGTAAAGCAGCGATGCGCAGCGCCGCCAAATGAACATATTGGCCTATTCCCTTCGCTCGCCGCTTTACAAAAAAATAGGACTTTCTTCAACTTTAAAGAAAGTCCCATACCTTAAATCTCAGTTCAAAACAGACTATCAGATTCTGTGTCTCCTCTTTCTCAGGCAACTCAGGAACACTGACTTCCAGAGTCCCTCCCATTTCTTCTGCCAAGGATCTTGCCACTGTCAGTCCCAGGCCGGTGCCTCCCTGGCTCCTGGCGCTGTCCTGTATATAAAACCGGTCGAAAAGCCGTGGAAGATCCTCCGGGGACAGCTTCTTCGTATCATTGGTAAAAGAAATAAAAATTTCCTGATCTTCTTCTTTTACCGCGATCTGGAATACAGACTCTGCGTACCGTCCTCCATTTTGAAACATGTTGAGGAAAATACGTTCCAGAGCAGGCTGGTTTCCCATGATCCACAGAGGATGTGAGGGAAGATCTGCCTCTACTTTCAGATGTGCTTCCTCCAGGATCCGGAAGTTTTCCATAAGGGATTCCCGCAGGACTCTGGATAGGTCTGTTTTTTCCATCTCCATCTTAAAGTCTCCTGCACACAGGCGGGAATAATCGTAGAACTGGTTTACCAGGGTATTCATTCTTTCTGCTTTCTGTTCCAGGATCCTCAGCGTATCCGCCAGTTCCGGATCTTTGGCAGGCCCTGCCTGCGGGTGTTTTTTCAGCATTCTCAAATACCCCAGTATAACAGTCAGAGGAGTGCGAAGATCATGGCTGATATTTTCAATCTGCTTTTGAAATTCTTTTTCCCTTTGTTCATAGCTGATCCTTTCCTCCCGGATTTCTTCCAGCACCTTATTAAAAGAATTCAAAAGTCTTCCTAAGGCAGGGCTTGGAACCGGCAGATGCAGCATCTGATTCTGAGTAAGATCCTGCTGTATCTCCCGGATTTCCTCCTCTGTTTTTTTCATTGCATAGAGAAGAGAAAAATAGCGAAAAGCAAAGAATCCTCCTATGATAAGAGCTAAAAACAGTAAGACCCTGCACAGCATAAACCTTTCCTCCTTGAGAATTTTTTCTTTAAGCTTTATTCCTTACGTTTGCATAAGATTCCCCGAAAAAGTGTAAAGCCCCATTCAGCAGCAGCACAATTCCTGCCATCAGGCCTGCCGCAATATAAATTTCCTTTGTAATAAAAACCCGGTAAAACTCACTTTTGGTATAATTCATCATTTTCCTGCACCTCTTTCTTTCAGCTTCATATAATAATCTTCCAGAGAAGACTGTAAGGTCTGCATACTTTTGATGGCAATATCATGTTCGGCAGCCAGCCGGCTGTAGGCCTCTCCCTGCCTTTTTGGGGCATAGATCCTCACTTTGTCCTGGGGTAAAACCTTATAGTTTTCTTCCGGAAAGGCCTTTTCCAGGTAAGCACAGTAACCGGCGGTATCCGAAAGGGAAAGTTCCATGCAGTCGGCGCATCTCTCCCTGAGTTCCTCTGTGCTGATTTCTTCCAGAAGGACGCCTTTGCTTAAAAATCCATAGACGTCTGCGATCTGCTGCAGTTCCGCCAGAATATGGCTGGACAGCAGAATCGTGATCTTTTTTTCTTCATTCAGCCTTCTGAGAAGATTCCGGAATTCTATGATCCCGCTGGGGTCCAGGCCGTTGATCGGCTCGTCTAAGATCAGGATTTTCGGTTCTCCCAGCATGGCGATCCCCAGCCCCAGCCTTTGCTTCTGCCCCAGAGAAAGTGTGCCGCATTTGCTCTTCCTCTTTTCATAAATTCCCGTCATTTTCATCATTTCCACGATTCGTCCTGTATCCGGTATCCCTTTCTGGATACAGTAATATTTTAAAGTCTGCTCCACGGTCATATTGGGAAAAAATCCCGGCTGTTCGATCATACAGCCCATCTGTTTCCGGACATTTTCCAGGTCTTTTAGCCCATGTTTTCCCAGTATTTCTATCTCTCCTTTGGTTGGAAAGCTCTGGCCTGCCAGAAGCTTCAAAAGTGTGCTCTTTCCTGCTCCGTTATCTCCCACAAGGCCGTAGATACAGCCCTTTCTCACATGGATATTTACATGGTCCAGCGCCAGGAAGGAACCGTAGGTTTTCGTAACCTGTCTTGTTTCCATAACATACCCATTCATCTTATTTCCTCCTATACAAAAATACGTCTGTCAGTCGGGAGTTCTCCATCTGACAAACGTATTGTACCTTTTTCCCTTTTAATAAGTCATAAAGAACTTTTAAAGAAGTTATAAAGATGAGAAATCATTTATGCCTGGGGAAGTTTAAAACCGATACCATATACCGTCTGGATATACTCTTCACCGGGATCTTCTTCCTTTATTTTTTTCCTTATGTTACTTACATGGACGTTTACTGTATTATTTTCACCATAATACCCTCCATGCCATACCTGTTCATAGAGCAGCTCTCTTGAATACACCTTTTTCGGATTCTTCATGAGGAGATACAGGATGTCGAACTCATGGCCTGTAAGTGCCAGTTCTTTTCCCCTGAGGGTCACTTTCCTGGCGCTGGGAGAAAGCTTCAGATTTTTATAGGTTAAAGGCTTTTCTGTCTCCGGCGCTTTTCCCCACCGTCTTAAATTTGCCTGGACACGGGCGGCCACCTCCTCCGGCTCAAAGGGTTTTGTGATATAATCATCCGCCCCCATTTTCAGCAGAGAGACTTTATCCTCCAGCAGCCCTTTTGCGGAGATTACGATCACCGGAATATGAGATTTCCGGTTCTCTCTCAGGTCTTGGAGCAATTCTTCTCCGGACATTCCCGGCAGCATAAGATCCAGCAGGATAAGGTCCGGCATTTCCCTTTCCGTCGCCATTTTGGCCTCTGTTCCGGAAAAAGCCTGTGAAACCTTATAGTCTTCTTCTCTCAGTATCCTGGCCAGAAGGTTATTGATGTCCGGCTCATCTTCCACAACTAATATTCTGTAATTCATGTCTTTCCTCCCTGTACCAGAAACCAAAATCTTCCGCCTCCGGCGCTTTCCCTGTCTACTCCTCATACTCCCGTAACCTTTCCACAATAGAAGGATTCTTCTGAAGCTTTTTGTAGGAAAGTAAGGGAACTGCCGCACATAGGATCAGGACCAGCACTCCGCTGCATAGCAGGGGCAGCACCGGAACTGAAAAGGGTATCCCTGTATAGTTCACAGCCTGGAAGCATATATAAGTGATCAGCGTACCTGCCGTCACTGTAACCGCTATGGAGAAAAAGGCATACAGCATTCCTTCTCTCACAAGAAGCTTTCGTATCTGCCTGCCAGACATACCCAGACTTTCCATTATGGCAAAGGTCAGCTTCCGGCTCTGTATGCTGGCTGCCATGGTGTTCCCATAATTCAGAACTCCTACCAGCAAAAGCAGCAGTGAGATCACAATGCTGATCTCCATCATATCTCCCTGAGAATCCTGGATTGTCTGCATATTTTCCAGTTTTGATTCCAGGAGCAGATCACTGCTGTAGGAACTGTCCTCTATCAGCTCCCGGATCTTTCCTTCTGTGTTTTCATCATATGTTTCCCTATACTTTATATTCAGATTGAGAGTATATGTTTTATCCACAAGGCTTTCCAGATAATCCTGGCTTATAATAAGATTTGGTCCGATATTTCTCGTTCCTCCATAATACCACTCATAGCAGACCGCGGCAATAGAAACTGAAGCCGTCCTTCCCTCACAGGCAAAGGAGATGTTCTTTTCTCCAACATATCCATCCGGTACCTGAAAACCCGGATAGTAAAGAATACAGTCCTCTCCGGCGAGAAAAGCGGTCTTATCTACAGGATTTTCCAGTATTTGGTTCAGATAATCGAATTCTTCCTCATCGATCCCCTTGACCATCCCGTAAAAACTTTCCGGCGTTTCCCTGTACTGTAGAAGGATCTCATTGTAAGAAAGATAAGGTCTTGATCCTGCATAATGCTGAAGCCATTCCCGGAAAAATCCGTCCTCCAGAAAAGTCACCGGTGCTCCTTCTACCCTATGTAATTCCCGGATTCCCTCTATCTTCTTTAAGTCCTCCAGAAATATGCCGTCCAAAGCCGGCTTTAACGAATTTATATCCTCTGCAGTCTGGGTACTGTTTCGTATAGTCAGGTCTGCGTCCCAGTAATTGGCTGCTACGGTACGGGTCCCATGACTGCTGATAATTGTAGTCAGACAGTAGAAAACCGACAGGCTGACTGCCAGGGATAAAAATGCTACTGTGGATTTTTTCTTATTTTTTCTGATCTGTTCCCAGGCCATGTTCCAAAGCAGATTTTTCTTTCTTACCTTCCTGCTTCCTTGTCCGGCATTTCCAAGTCCCCTGTACTTTACTGCTTCTACAGGCGAGATATCCGCTGCTGTCCGCACTGGCTTCCGGATTCCCAGAAATACGGCGGTACCGGAGATAGCAGCACTGACAAACAGTATGGAAGGATGAAAAGACAGTTTCATATCCGTCATAGAAATCCCTAGGATTTTCATCATATAGGGTACCAGAACCAGTGACGTCAAAATTCCCAGCACAATGCCTCCGGCGATCCCACTTGCACAGATCAGCAGCATCAGCTTTTTCATAAACAGCATTAATTGTCTTCTGGTCATTCCTAAAGTATGAAGCAGTCCATAGTAACGGATTTTCCCATTCACAGAGAGATACAAAATATTGTAGATCAGCAAGTAAGCGCTTAAACAGATCATAGCGCACAAACCCCATATCCCTGCAAGTATTTTTAAGGAATTTTCAATATAGGGAGACAGCTGAAAGGCCTGTCTTTCTGACAGTCCCAGGGAATCTTCTATTTTATTGATGGTTCCCGGCAAAAGAAAATCCTGCTTCAGCTTAATACAAAGGATCCCATCGTTTTCCAGACGATAACCGGACTGCTTATAAAACTCTTCTGATACAAATACAGGAGCCTTGTCTCCATATCCGTCCCAGATTCCGCTTATGACAAATTCTCCTGTATGGATCCCGGTATTATCCTCATAGGTCAGAAAAAAGCGATCTCCTATCTGAAGGTCTTCCTTTCCCAGAGCCTTCAGTCCCTCTCTTGTAACCATCAGTTGATCTTTCTCCTGAGGATAGAACCCTTCTGTTTTCGTTCTGGCAGGTGCCATCTGCTCTTCCCAGAAGGTCTGGTCACACCATAGCAGGCCAGTGTCTACGGTGTTATCATATTCTGTACTCTTAATATATCCGGCATAAGACTCTATCCCTATGCTACGTGCAAAAGAATTTTTCTCCAGACTTTCTTTTTGTTGTTCCGTAAATCCGTTCATAAGGGCAATATCATATTCTGCCCCGTTCAGTCTGGTATCCTGCTGCCTACTGAGATCCAGATAGGTAATCCCCAAGGTGAATACGCTAAACAGCATAAAAGCCGACAAACAAATGGTAAGAAATAAAATACCCATTTGTTTTTTATTTCTTCGGAGAGTGTTCTCTGCCAGTTTGTCCAAAATCTTTTTGTTATTATTTCCCAGCATAAGGCTCACTTCCTTTCCGGATCTTCCCGTCCTCGATCCTGACGATCCGGTCTGCCATCTGGGCAATGTCCCCGTCATGGGTGATCAGGATAATCGTCTGCTGATACTGTTTTGCAAGAATCTTCAGCAGTCCGATCACATCATGACTGGCCATTGTATCCAGATTTCCCGTAGGCTCATCGGCTAAGATGATCGAGGGCTTTGCTCCCAGCGCCCTTGCGATTGCCACCCGCTGCTGTTCGCCTCCGGAAAGCATAGAGGGAAGCATTTCTTTCTTATTGGAAATATTTAAGACCTCCATCAGCTCCCGGATAAAGTTTTTATCAATCTGTCTTCCGTCCAGCTCCACAGGAAACAGAATATTGTCATAAACATTCAGATCCGGTATCAGGTTGTACTGCTGAAAAATAAATCCTACTTTTCGCCTCCTGTATAAAGCAAGGGCTTCTCGGTTCATTTTCTCCAGGTTCATCCCATCTACGATCACCTGTCCCTCACTGGGTACGTCCAGTCCGCCGATCATATGAAGAAGGGTGCTTTTTCCGCTTCCTGATTTTCCGATAATTGAGACAAATTCTCTTTCTCTCACTTCAAGATCAACACCGTCCAGGGCTTTTACCGTCTGATCGCCCACTTGGTAATATTTCTTCAGTCCCCGGGTCCTTACCAATATATCCTTCATCATCCTACCTCCTATAATCCTATGATGCAGGATCGCTCACTACCTGCTCTCACAATCCTGATATCATAAAAATAGAACATAATAATCACAAACCGTTCACAAAAAGAAAAAATCACAAAACTGTGACTTTTCCTAATCCGTATTTGGAAGATAAATTTTGAAGGTACTTCCACGGCCCGCCTGGGATTCTAACTCAATATAACCGTTCTGCATAGTGATGATCTTTCGGGCCAGATACAAGCCGATCCCGATTCCCTCACTGTCGTGAATCTCCGGCTCCCGGTAAAACCGATTGAAAACAGCCCCCTGCCTTTCCAGCGCAATTCCCTTTCCTGTGTCCTTTATGCTGATCCTTGTAAATATCTCCTGTCTGCACACAGAAATATGCACCCTGCCCCCTGGTTCTGTATATTTTACAGCGTTATCCAGGATGTTAAATAACGCTTCTCCCGTCCATTTTTTATCATGGTCCAGCATAAGGTTTTCATCGCACTCTACAAAAATCTGTATTTTCTTTTTATCCGCTTTTGGCACCACTGCAGCTATGGATTCCGCCAAAGTCTGGGCTATGGGCAATTTCTGTTTCTGTATCTTAATGGTCCCGGTCTCCAGTCTGGAAATCTTAACCATACTCTGGAGAAGAAAATCTAATTTATCTGCCTGGAGATTCAGCTTTTTCAGATATTCCGGAATATTTTCTTTATCTTCTTCCATCATCTCCAGGTACAGTTTTACATTGGCAATGGGGGTTTTCGTCTGGTGAGATATGTCAGAAACCAGTTCTTTCAATAATTCTTTTTCTTCGGATATTATATTTATTATTTCGTACTTTTATTTCTAATTTCTCTGTATGGTGAC
>DWUY01000084.1 GCA_019120515.1 Candidatus Blautia avicola
TGATGAGAATGTTTCCTTTGAGGCTACAGTGGAGATCCTGGAGAAATCTTATCCGGGCAAAGGAAGAGAGTATGCAGAGAAGATCCGCGATTATACTCTTGCATTATATAAAAAATGTGCAGAATACGCTCTTACAAAGAACATTATCATTGCGGATACTAAATTTGAGTTTGGTTTAAATGAGAATGGAGAAGTAGTTCTGGGCGATGAAATGCTGACACCGGACAGCTCCAGATTCTGGCCTCTGGAAGGATACAAACCTGGACAGAGCCAGCCTTCCTTTGACAAACAGTATGTCCGTGACTGGCTGAAGGCACACCCGGACAGCGATTTCTTACTGCCGGATGATGTGATCGAGAAGACAGTAGATAAGTATGTAGAAGCTTACGAACTGCTTTCCGGAGAGAAATTCTAAAGAATAAAAAGTACTTTCAATAAAAATTGAAAAATGGATGATGGGAACCCCGAAGGCAACAGAGACCTTCGGGGTTTTTGTATAATATTGGTAATATGCTAATGCGGGCAGAGAAAGAACGATTTCTGGCAGATATACTTTTTTATGCCGGGTGAAAATCCTGGTTTTTTTTATTCAAATGATGGAAGAGAAATATGGATCTGCACTCCTACTTTCCAGGAACGGTTATAATAGAAAAAAGTCGATTTGCAACCGTAATTTTAAGGAACTCGGGACGGTTACAATAGAAGAAAGCCGATTTGTAACCGTAAATTTAAGGAACCCAGGACGGTTACAATAGAAGAAAGTCAATTTGTAACCGTAATTTTAAGGAACTCAGGACGGTTACAATAGAAGAAAGCCGATTTGTAACCGTAATTTTAAGGGGACCAGGACGGTTACAATAGAAGAAACCTGATTTGTAACCGTAATATTAAGATGCCTGGAACAGCTATAATAGAAGAAATCTGATTCTTAACTGTTCTTCATTATTAAATATGGTGAACAGTGCTGGTAAGTTTTACTTTATTCCTGCGAGTAACGAGCCAAGTGGACATGTTTGTATGTCCATTTGACTCTATCAAGGCAAAGGGCATTCAGAGAACATCTGTGTTGCCTTGTATACTGTGGATACGGATTCTTGCCAAAATAATATAAGAAAAGACGACAGATGACATATCATAATACTAAAAATAAACAATATTAAAAATGATCAACTTTATATAAAATGCTATTAAAAAATAATAGGCTATGAAGTATTATTGTTTATATAAAAAGCTAAATGAAATGAAAAGATAAAAGGAAAAATCGTACAAAATATCCAAAACCTAGGTGACTGGGAACCGTGTTTGTATGTAAAGGGGGAAGATTATGAAAAGAATTCGCTTGACCAGATTCAGGTATTATTTGACCGGGATTATCGTGCTGATCATTCTATGCTCCACAGGGGCCTGTAAGTCTAATGATAAAACCAAAACAGAAACAATCACAATCTGTACGGAAGAAAGAATAAAATATATAGTCGAAGACGTGATGAAATATTTTAATGATACAAGAGAAACTCCGGTTGATTTTCAAGTGACATATATTCCCGAAAATGAGAATGAAAGAGCTGGCGTCTGTAAACGGCTCCGGACAGAGCTTATGACAGGAAAAGGAGCAGACATCTACGTTTTATCGGAATATCAACGCAACGGCGGGCTTTTTTCTGTTGACGAGGATACGTTATTGCTGCCAGACGCTAATAAAACACTTTACAGTGGGGTTTTTAAGGACATCTCTGAGTATACTGCAGGGGATGAAAGCTTTCAAAAATGCTTCGCACCAGTTATGGAAGCAGGAGCAACCGAAGGAAAACAGTATATTCTTCCCTTCAGCTTTGACACAGATATGCTGAAATCAGCAGAAAACGGAAACAGCGGTTCCGTGAGTATGGAAGATTGTAAACAGCCTTTGCCTGATCTGCTAAAGGATGGAAAATTAAAAGACATCTATCCAGACAGTTTTATGCTGGATGTCAGGAGCTGGATAGGCAATAGTTTTGACTATCAGAAGGGGCAGATATATTTTTCTAAAGAGGATATTGCCTATGTACTGGAATACACGGCAGCCAATCATGATTTATATGATTCCAATTTTGTCCCGGAATATATGATTGCTGCCGGACAATATGAAAACCTGCATTCTTTTGACTCTTATCTTGACGACCTACAGGCAACAGAATATGAATACCTTCCCATGGTGACTTTGGATGGCAGACCTGCAGCAAGAATCCTTTCCTATGGAGCTGTAGGACGGACCTGTAAAAATCCGGAGCTTGCTTATGACTTTTTGCGGATTTTCTGGCAGGATGAATTTGTCTCCGAAGATGGTCTCCCCTTACCTCACGAGGACTTTACAGCCTATTATCAGAATGCCACTGTTTTGAATTTAGGTGGAATCCCTGTCAGGGAAGATCTCTGGGAAAAATGGTATCTTATGAAAAGCGGCACCAGCGAACCTACAGAAACTGCGGTTAAAAATGCACAGAACTTTTCAAATGCGTTGGAGCAGACGGTTACAGCCAGATTTCTTTGCACAGTGGACAACCTGGGGACAGAAATCAATAATATGTTTATGAAAGACGGTCATGTTGATCTGGACAGGGACGGGGTAGAAGAAGATATAGAGCTGGCGGCAGATATGCTCTATAACAATACCCGCTATATTGTCATGGAGTGAGCGGAAAACTTCAGTTGCTAGGGGGGATTTTATGAAGCGCATGGAAAAGAAAGGAGTCTGCCTGGCGGCTCCGGCGGTCCTGGGATTTTTGATCTTCTATGTACTGCCTATGGGTGTGACTCTGTGGCAGTCGGTAAGTTATGGAGGCATATTCGTTGGCCTGGAAAACTACCGGATCACATTTGAAAACCATATGTTTCGGCTGGCGGTGGGAAATACCCTGCGATTCCTTGCGGTGGCGCTGCCTTTGATCCTGGTGATAGCTCTGGGGCTGGCCCTTCTGCTTGCAGAGAAATTTCCGGGAAACCGGTTTTTCCGCCTGATCCTGCTCTACCCTATGCTGGTTCCTGTGGCGGCTACTGTGATGGTGGTGCAGATCTTTCTGGGAACCAGGGGCGTGCTGAATACCTTTCTCACACAGTGGGGTCTTCCCCGGCAGGACTGGATCTATTCCTCCTGGGCATTTCTGATCCTGGTGCTGCTTTATCTGTGGAAGAACATAGGATACGCTGTGATACTGCTCCTGGCCGGTCTGGCCATGATCCCCAGGGAATATATGGAAATGGCCAGAATGGACGGGGCGGGAAGATGGAAATGCCTGTATTATATACGGCTGCCCCTTCTGGGGCCTATGATCCTGTTTACAGCTCTGATTTCTCTGCTGAATGCTTTTAAGTGCTTTCGTGAAGCGATACTTATCGGGGGGAATTATCCTCATGAGAGTATTTATATGCTCCAGCACTATATGACAAATAACTTTAACAACATGAATTACATGGAAATCTCAGTAACTTCCACGTTTATATTTCTTGTTATCTTTATAGCAGCCTGTATCCTGGGCCGAAGTTTCTTTGCGGGGAAGGGAGGAAAAAGAGAAAGTGAAAACAAAAAGAAATCCGCTCATTTACGTTAAGACGTTGTGCTTTCTCCTGCTTTCGCTGGTGATCCTGTTTCCAGTCCTCTATTCTTTTACCAATTCCTTTATGGGGCAGGAAGAGA
>DWUY01000085.1 GCA_019120515.1 Candidatus Blautia avicola
AGGTTGGCTCATAGCAGTTCAATTCTATTGGCTATACCTCTTGTTCTTCTGGTAGCCTGTGGGGATTTCCCTTCAGGTTTTTTTACTGTCTTTATGACAGGATTTTCACATCAGAAAGGAGAAGAAAATGAGTAAAAGAAGCAAACTTGAAAAACGTATTCTGGCTCTGGCAGCCGCTTTCGCCCTTACCTTCGGCATTGTGCCAAATGTAAGCGCCATGCACATTATGGAGGGCTATCTGCCCGGAGGATTCTGTATCGCCTGGGGCGTCCTGTGCCTGCCCTTTTTGATCGCAGGATTTTTATCCATAAAGAAAACCTTAAATGAACACCGGAATCTGATCACCCTTCTGGCTATGTCCGGCGCTTTTGTCTTTGTGATCTCTTCCCTGAAGATCCCTTCTATAACCGGCAGTTGTTCTCATATGACAGGGACCGGACTGGGCGCTATTTTGTTCGGCCCTTCCGCCGTCTCTATCCTGGGACTGATCGTTCTTTTGTTCCAGGCCATCCTGCTGGGGCACGGAGGTCTTACCACCATCGGAGCCAACACCTTTTCCATGGCCATCGCCGGCCCCTTTGTCACCTATGGAATTTACACCTTGTGTAAAAAGGTCGGAATAAACAAACGGGTGGGGATTTTTCTTGCCGCCTCTTTAGGAGATCTGTTCACCTACTGTGTAACAGCCTTTCAGTTGGCTCCGGCTCATCATGCAGAGTCTACTATCGGGGGCGCTTTTGTAAAATTTCTGGCAGTTTTCGCTCCTACCCAGGTGCCTCTGGCCATTATCGAAGGGATCATCACTGTGCTGATCGTTATGGGTCTGGAGACCTATGCAAAGCCGGAACTGAGGGCTATCGGATTTATAAAGGAGGCAAAGTGATATGAAAAAGAAAGTTATTTTAGGAATCCTTGTGATCTTTTTAATTGCCCTGGTTCCTCTCTTTGTCTTAAAGGATGCGGAATTCGGAGGCTCTGACGACGCAGGCAGCCAGGTGGTGGAGGAAATAGATCCTTCCTATGAACCCTGGGCCACTCCGATCCTGGAAAGGATCATCGGAGGAGAACTTCCGGGAGAAGTGGAAAGTCTCTTCTTCTGTATCCA
The DNA here is from genome assembly GCA_019120515.1 of Candidatus Blautia avicola. Classification (GTDB taxonomy): domain Bacteria; phylum Bacillota; class Clostridia; order Lachnospirales; family Lachnospiraceae; genus Blautia; species Blautia avicola. The sequence goes on from DWUY01000085.1 coordinate 1,106, forward strand.
GACCGGTATCGGCGTAGGGATCATCGCCTTTATCATGGGCCGGTTCGTGGAACGGAGGAAATGGATGAACAAAGAGGAAAAACAATAGAAAGCAGATTTTGAAAGCTGTTTTCTGTTCTATATAAAGGAAGGAGTTTCCCGTGATTACCATAGATAAGCTCTGCTATCATTCAAAGCTTCGCTATGAAAATGCCGGTGAAAAATTTGCCTTTGCAGTGATTACACTTTGTATCTGTGTAATGAGTCGTTCCATTGCAGTGGCATGTATTGTTTTAGCTGTGACAGGGATTCTGGCCGTTTGGAAAGGCGGGATCCCTGTTTCCCGTTATCTGCGGTTTCTCACAGTGCCTCTGGCATTTTTATTTCTGAGTACCATCGCCATTATGTTCAATATCAAAAAAGTGCCTCTGGATCTTTTTGCCATACCGGTAGGAAACTGGTATATAACCGCCAGTACAGACTCTTTTTTCTATGCCCTGCAGCTGATCCTCACTGCTTTAGGCGCTGTATCCTGTCTGTATTTTCTGTCTTTTACCACTCCTATGCCGGATATCCTGGAGGTCCTGCGCAAGCTCCACTGTCCGGGACTGCTTATTGAACTGATGCTTTTGATCTACCGTTTTATTTTTATCCTTCTGGACACAGCCTCTGCTATCTCTACCTCCCAGAACTGCCGTCTGGGAAACAAGGATTACCGGACGTCTTTAAAGTCTTTCGGACTTCTCGGTTCTGTACTTATGATCCGGGCCATTTCCCGGTCCAACAAGCTTTATGACGCTATGGAAGCCAGATGCTATGACGGCAGGATCCAGGTATTGTCGGAGAATCAGCCTCCCAGGAAAAAGATCATCGCCGCTATTGCAGTCTTTGACACTGCGCTCTTTATTTTTGCTATATGGAGGAGATTTTTCTCATGAATGATGAAATAATTTTAAAGGCGGATAACCTGTATTATTCTTATGATGATGACAACAGCCATTCTTTAAACGGTCTCTCTCTGGAAATAAAAAAAGGCCAGAAGGTTGCCTTTATGGGGGCAAACGGCAGTGGAAAATCCACTTTTTTTCTCTGCTGTACAGGAATCCTGAAGCCCCAGAAAGGACAGCTGCTCTTTAAGGGAAAGCCCTATGCCTATGACAAAAAAAGCCTTTTGGACCTGAGGAGCAAAGTAGGTATTGTCTTCCAGGATCCGGACAACCAGCTTTTCTCTGCCAGCGTTTATCAGGAAATCTCCTTTGGGATCCTGAATCTGGGGGTTGCTCCGGAAGAGGCCAAAAAGGAAGTGGAGAAGGTAATTGATTATCTGGAGATCACTCCCTTCCGTCACAAGCCTACCCACGCCTTAAGCGGAGGCCAGAAAAAGCAGGTTTCCATCGCAGATATCCTGGTCATGCACCCGGATATCATTATCCTGGACGAGCCGGCAGCAGCTCTTGATCCGAAACATACCCTCATGGTAAACCATATCGTAGATCAGATGACAGAAGCAGGCATTACTGTCCTCATGGCCACTCATGACGTAGATTACGCCTATGAATGGGCAGATGAAGTGATCCTTTTCCATGAAGGAAAAGTCCTGCTCCATGGATCACCCAGCCAGGTCTTTTCCAATAAACGGATCCTGAGCCAGACCAATCTGGAGCCCCCTGCAGTGCTGGAACTTTTTGAAAGCCTGTGCAGAAAAGGGATCTTAAAGGCTTCTCTGGAAATCCCCAGGACTTTGAAAACCCTGGAGCAATATATAGAAGAAATAAAATTAAACCCACATTACGGAGGAAAGAAACCATTGACAGCAGAAACAAAGAAAGCCATTCTGGCGGTAAGCTTCGGCACCAGCCACAACGACACCAGAAAAGTGACCATTGATGCTATTGAAAGAGATATGCAGGAGGCCTTTCCCGACTATCGCCTTTACCGGGCATGGACCAGCAAAATGATCATTAAAAAGCTGAAAAACCGGGACAATGTCCATGTGTTTACTGTCCGTGAGGCCATGGAACAGATGAAAAAAGACGGGATCACGGATGTTCTGGTACAGCCTACCCATGTGATCAACGGTATCGAAAATGATCTGATGAAGGAAGACGCCCTGGCTTACCGCGATGATTTCCATTCCATTTCTTTTGGAGATCCTCTTCTCACCAGCGCAGAGGATAACCTGGCAGTGATCCAGGCGGTTGCCGATGAATTTTCCGATCTTACTCAGGATCAGGTCCTGGTGCTTATGGGCCACGGCACCACCCATTACGCCAACTCTATTTATGCCGCCCTGGATTATACCTTTAAGGACAAAGGCTACAAAAATATTTTCCTTGGTACCGTAGAGGCTTATCCGTCTATGGAAAGTCTGATGAGAATGGTAAAAGAATATAATCCTTCTAAAGTAGTTCTGGCACCCTTTATGATCGTGGCAGGAGATCATGCGAAAAATGATATGGCAGGAGACGATCCGGAATCCTGGTACAGCCAGTTTAAAGCCGCAGGATTCCAGGTAGAACCTGTGGTAAAGGGCCTGGGAGAATATCCCGGAGTCCGCAGCCTTCTGGTAGATCATCTCAAGGCTGCCGCAGAAGCTTAAAATCCTGCAAATGAGAAATGATAGAAAAATATAAGAAAAACCTGAAGGTCACAGAAAATCTTACATGTGTGACCTCCAGGTTTTTTCTATTGTGCCATGCCGATCTCCTCCAGCCATTGAGAAACCGCCTCTGTACAGTTTTCTGCCTCGCTGCTTCCAAGGGAAAGCCCTTCTGTGAGCTCCGCCTCAGGCTCCATTTCCTCAATAGTATCAAGAGAACCGGAAAAACCGCTGCCCCCGCTGGTATTAAAAGGAGCGATCGTCTTTCCGGAAAGATCATAGTCATCCAGAAATGTATAGAGGATCATAGGCATATCGCCCCACCAGTTGGGGAATCCTAGATAGACCGTGTCATATCCTGACAGATCCACTGTGTCTGCAATAGCCGGACGGGCATCGCTGCTCTGTTCCTCCCGGGCAATGTCCAGAAGTTCATCATAGTCTTCTGTATATGGTTCCTCAGGAACAATCTCAAACAGATCTGCTCCTGTCTGGCTCTGGATTTCCCGGGCTACAGCTTCTGTATTGCCTGACCAGGAGAAATAAGCGATCAATGCGCTGTCCTCTCCTCCCCTGCTTTCTCCATCTTCTTTTGTACTATCTGCCGGCTCTGTATCTGCAGTTTCCTCTGTTTCCTGAGAATCTATGCTCTCTTCTGCCGGATCTGCGGCGGTCCCTTCTGATCCGTTTGTGCCGCCGCAGGCTGTCATGCAGAAAACAGCACTTCCTGCAAATGCCGCAAAGAGTATCCTTTTAAGTAACTTTGCTTTCATAGGCCTCCTGCCTTTCTGCTATTTGCCAAGATTCATACATTTCCCGATCACATCACCGGTGCGGAGATACTCGTAGGTAGGCATCTCAAAAAGAACCGGTTTCAGCTCATGGTAATTGATCTTTCCTTCTTCGTTTAATACATTCTCTTCTGCATAAACGCCATCAATCTTACAGATAAAACTTTCAAAGCCATCTGTCTCATAGATATCATCCACAGTACAGTCCATGACCACCGGCGCTTCATCGATCACCGGCGCTCCAGTTCCTTCTGTATGGAATTGGAACATCTCTGATTTATCTACCTTATTTCCACTGACACAGCCTGCCCGGTCTGCTTTTTTCAGCATTGCCTCATCTACGATATTCACAGTCAATGCACGGGTTTCTTTGATCCCTTTATTGGTATAATGGGGTTTGGCAAGGCTGACCATGATCCGGTCATGACCGATGATCCCCACATGTCCTACCAGGACATAATTAGGTTTTCCATTTACCATAGTTCCTACTACTACAAGAGGAGTAGGATAAAGTGCAAGGCTCTTTCCGATATTCTTTTTCATGATATTACTTCCTTTCCATCTTGTTTATCTCAGTTTTTTGCCAAGCTCATAGGCCTGTTTTGGATATTTTGACTGCCGGGTCATAGAAGGAGTCCCGCAGCCTTTTCCAAGTACCATTCCCATATCCTTCAGATTCAAGTAACGGACCAGGGTCTTATAATGAGCTTCCAGAGCGTCAAAGGTCCAGCTGTCACTGTTCCAGGCCGCTGTCAGAAGCGCGGATCTCATACCTTTGCGCTGTATGCTGCTGTTAAATGCGCAGAAACGGTCGATCAGTGTTTTTAACTGTGCCGACATTCCATAGTAATACAGAGGTGTTACAAACACCATCATATCCGCCTCCAGGATATCCCTGCGGAATCCTTCCACATCATCTTTCTGGACACATGGTCCTTCATAACCACAGTGGATGCATCCTGTGCAGGGATGGATATCTCCATGGGCAGCGTCGATCACCTTTACACTGTGGCCGGCTTCTTCGGCTCCCCGGATAAAATTTTCCGCCAGCATGTTTGAAGAACCATGCTTATTGGGACTTCCTTCCAGAACTACAATCTTCATCTTAATGCCTCCAATCTGACAGATATCTTCCTGTCTCCATGTATATTGTAAGATGGATTGCTTTCTAAGTCTAATACCTGTCTATTATTGTTCTTCATACGTTTTATGAATAGTTCAGCTTCCCACTATACTCTCAGATCCTGATACAACTCTGATTTCACAAATAGGTATCTCCCCATTTGGCGATTTCATAATAGATGTGCAGCATAGCTTTACCGGCCTCTGTCAGGGAATACTCCACCCGGAGCGGCACCTCGTTGTATTGTTTTCTCTGTACGATTCCCCTTTCTTCCAAAACTTTTAAAGTGCCGGAAAGCATTGTATTTCCCTGAGAAAAGGACAGCGAAAGAGCTTGGAAATATGACTTTCATCTACCATTCTGTTTTACATTCACTGCTGTCTGATATGCCTCATCATGACCGGAAAAGAAAAGTCGAAAAAACACTGATAGATTCGGGGATCCCATATGTGATCCTGCAGCCCGGGGTATTTATGCAGATGTTGCTGCCCTCGATCCGCTCTGTAAAAAACGGCGGTCCATTTGTTCAGAAATTCTATGCATCTCGCCAGACAAAAATGAGTTTTGTGGACATGAAAGACTATGCAGAGGCAGCTGCCAGGATCATCGCATCCGGAACATTTACCTATGGCACATACGAATTTTGCAGCAATGACCCCTGCTCCCTGACGGATATGGAAAACATTCTTTCCCAGCTCACCGGGCGTACCGTCACAAGTGCTTTTATCAGCGATGAAGATTTTCTGGAAAATTCCCATATGTCACCAGACAGCTACGCCGGTCAGACCCTTCTCACAATGTTCCGCCATTACAATAAAAGTAGTTTCTGCGGGAATTCTTTTACGATAACACAGATCCTGGAACGAGACCCGGTCTCGGTCAGAGACTATCTTGCAGAAAACCTTGAAACAGCCAAATCCAGATCATCTATATAAAAGATCATCCCTGGCCCCATAACGGCTTTTTTGTTAATTAAAAATGGTTATGGCATACGCTTTATACGGGTGCCATAACCATTTTTAATGTTCCTGTATCGTCTGTACAAAAAGGGAAACCGCCTGAGAAAACAGATGATTCTTTTTCCACAGGATCACGCTTCTGGTAACATGGGTTGGAAAGATCTGGCGGAAGCAGAGTTCCGGATCCGCATGTATAGACAGTGCGCCGTCCAGACAGACGGCACAGCCCATCCCCGCCTCTACCAGCAATGTGCTGTTGGAAAGAAGATTATAATAAGCGGGAATATTTAAGTGCCGTTCCTCGCACTGCATCCAGTGAAGGATCTGATTTTTGGCATTTTCTCTTCCCGGCATGATCAGGGGATATTTCTTTATATCTTCGATCGTCACGGTCTCTTTTTCGGCAAGTTCATGATCTTTTCTGATAAGAATGCCCCAGGTCTCTTTCTGAGGAAGTCTGACATATTCAAACTTGGAGGTATCAATGGGCTCCATAACAAGCCCCAGATCCAGCAGCCCATGCTCGATCATCTCTTTGATATTATCCGCCATGCCATTATAAAGATCAAACTGCACAGCCGGGTATCTTTCACGAAATTCTTTCATGCAGACTGCCAGTGTATGGCCTCCTATGGCTTCGGTCGCACCGATCCGGATCGTTCCGCAGATCACATCCTGCCGATCAGTAAAAGTATGTTCCAGCTTATCTGCCAGTTCTACGATAGTTTCTGCCTGTTGTTTAAACAAAAGCCCTTCATCTGTCAGGGTAACCGAACGTTTTCCCCGGATCAGCAGCACAGTACCCAGCTCATCTTCCAATTCCATCAGCTGACGGCTGAGCGTAGGCTGGGTCACATGAAGAAGGTCTGCGGCTCTTGTAATATTGCCCTCGTCCGCTACTGTAAGAAAATATTTCAGTACACGCAGTTCCATCTTATCGCCTCCTGCTCATTATCCTATTTTCCTGCTTATTACCTGAATTATATCATTCCGTCCGCAAAGGAGCAATTTACAATATTCTTTCAAGTTCTTTTTGCAGACTTTTTTCCAGTTTTGTCTACGTTGCAGCAAAAGAAGGCAGCTTCAGGGCCTATCCGTCACTGTCATTTTACTTATTACGATGGTGTTCCATAAGATAGAATTCATATATTTGAATTCTCGTATTCTTAAAGTTCGTTGATAGTTTCTGTCACTGAGATCGTCCGTATCCGTTTGGCTGGGGAATAAGCCGCCAGCACCGCTGCAGCAATGACAAACAACACAATGATCGCCAACGCTCCGATTGGCAGACTCCAAACTGCGTATGGGAAGCGGTTTGTGATAAGGAAATCATACAACATTTTGCTGAGCGGCAGGCCGAGCATACAGCCGATAACACAGCCAAAGAAGGCATAGGTAAAAGCTTCTGCCAGAATCATTTTTGAAATCTGATGCCCATCCAGTCCAACAGCCCGCATAGCGCCATACTGTTTGATCCGGGCCGATACGCTCATAGAGATACTGTTGACAATATTCAGCACTGTAACCAGTGTGATAATCCCCAGAAAAGCATAGACACAGGCAACAAAGGCGAAATAAGTGCCAGATGTGCGTTGATCCCGCTTATCATTCATAGTATAACCCTTTTCCTCTACAATCTGACGGATTGCGGCAACATCCTCGTCTGTGGCATTGGAAGTTGTTTGAACCATAATAAGCGAATAGTCTGTAATACCGGTCAACCGGGTAAATGTCTCTCCCGATGTAATCAACGTGATCTTCCCGTTCGTAAGGCCATCCCCGCTAAAAGGATCATATTTTAACAGACCGGCAATCGTAATCTGCTCGTTTCCAACAAGAATGGTATCGCCCACCTTCCAGGGACTGTTCCGATTCCATGTTGCAAGGACATAGCTGCTGTCGCCATAAACTTTGGACAAATCGCCGCCCCGGCGAAGCATTCCATCTTTTTGGAGAGCTTTCAGGTCAAAATCATCAAAGGATACAAGATCCACAGTGCTGGAAAGAGTCATATCACCCTCCAGCCCGGCAGCCACGTCAAAGCTGCTCCTGCGTCCATAGACCTGTTTGACGCCTTCCATATTTATAAGCGTCTGCACCAGATCGCTGTCGATAGAATCATTCCCGTCACTGCTTGAAATGTCAATATCAGAAGCGGCCGCCGATTGAGGCATCAGATGATCCACAAAATCGATCAGAACAGAAAAACTCAAAAACAAAACAATGCTCAGAGCAAAGGAGCCTGTCATCAAAAATAAATTTTTCTTGGCAGCTATCCCATGATGAATCCCCAGTGCCGTTTCAATTTTGAAAAAACCTGGGCGGACACCATGACGGCTCATTTTATCTGACTCAAGATTTCCCGAAACAGCTACAACAGGTGATACCCTGGCTGCCTGCTTAGCCGGGATTCCTGCAGCCAACAGGACAGTAATCACGCCGACCAAAATGCCACTGATAATTCCAATACTGCTGATGCCGAACAACGGAATGTTCACGAACTCTTCCCCGACAAGGAATTTTAAAGCACCACATAATACCCACGATGCCAAAACACCTAGAACAAGACCGATAGGAACGGCGACCTTGCACCAGTTCAAAGCTTCCAGACGCACAAAACGGATAATCTGCTGTTTACTCATACCGATGCAGCGCATCATACCAAAAAACTGGGTGCGCTGAGCAACACTGCTGTTCATACTACTGGAAATCATCAGCACTCCGGCAATAAGGACCAACAGAAACATCACCCCAGCCGTCATTAGCAGAGTCTGTCCCATTGTGGTGTTTAGCAAACTGTTAAGGAGAGAAAAATCGCCATGTTTTTCTGCGAGACGGGACTGTTCCATTCTTACACCCATTTCCGCCATACTGAAGATAGCTGTAACCATGAATACAGCGAAAATGATGCAAAGCAGCGTCATACGGTTTTTCCGCCGGTGAACCTTGGCAGAGATTGGAATCAGACTTAAATAGCTCCTCATTTTCCGGGCATGAACCGCAGTTTTACCGATTCCATATATTTTTGAAACCTTTTTATCTTTTAATAAATTCATTTGATCATACACCTCTTTCCGATTTGATATAGAAAGAGTAACACATCAATCCTACAATCAAATAACTTCCAGCCTACAATTTTGTAGGAATTAAGAACTTTTTCCCTGTATACTGCAGGATTGTCAGTTCCCGTGACCCACGGGGATACTCAATTTTTTCATTATACGTCACTTCTTATATCTGCAAATTATATTTCAAATGAATCAAAACAAAATATAACGGAATTAAAGAGGACAGGAAAAGATACCGAAGCTGTTAGACTATTAAGAGATGCTACATCAATGAGTCTATTAGAAACTAAAGAATATTTTGATAAAATTTGTACAGCACAGGCACTGATTTTACCCATTTTGTCTGCGTTGCTGAGAAAAGACAGCTTCGGGGTCTATCCGTCACTGTCTTTTTTACTTATTGCAATGAAGTTCCGTAAGGATGTTCTTCTTTTTCTTCCGGTTCAGGTATCAAATACCCTGCCAGCGGTCCGCCGGCCGGGGTCGGAAGAGGGTTTGGACGTCCGGATTATTTGACCCATCTTTGCGGCGACATAACGAAAACAGGACGTTTTGTAATCCTCATCGGAGGGCGGAGGTGCCGGATAAGATGGCTG
>DWUY01000086.1 GCA_019120515.1 Candidatus Blautia avicola
CGCTTGTTCCTGATACTACGACAGAGTCCACCGGAATCTTCTCGCCCGGCCTCAGAACGATCAGCTGTTTTACTTCAAGCTGCTGGGGAGGCACGATCTTGACCTTATTCCCCACCTTGAGATTGGCATACTCCGGACGGATGTCAATAAACTCCGCGATCGATTTTTTTGATCTGCTCAGGGATATCTCCTCAATCAGCTTACCCACCTGATAAAACAACATAGCCGCCACAGCCTCGCTGTGCCGGTCTATGGCAAACGCCCCTGCCGTCGCAAGGATCATAAGCAGATTCTCATCCAGGAACTGTCCTTTTGCAATCTTCTTAAGCTGTTCCCAATATGTAGTCAGAGCGAGCGCCGCATAGGCGGCAAGAAACAGAAGCATCTCCCCCACTTTCGGAATATCCTGATAAAATACGATCGCCAGTGCGGCGATATAGAGCGCAAGGCCCACTCCGATCTCGATCCCTTTTTTCCGCACCTGTTCTGTCATTCTTCCGTACCTTTTACTTTCTGATAAACTTTTCCCTCCATACAGTATAGCGAAAATGTTTCAATGCATCAACACATTTTCGCGGGCATAGTCTGTACTGTAACAATATTAAGAAATTCTTACAATTTTTAGAATTACATGCTGATTTCGACAAAAGACACATAACATGTGGTAAAATCCCATCTTTGACAGTTGAAAAGAAAAATGAGTGCCACAATCCTTGAAAATACTGGGGTTGTGGCACTTCGTGCTCTATACTTGAAATATAGTAATGTTTTATCTTCGCTTACTTTTTTTCTGAATCTCTTTCATTTTGCGTTTTGTTATAAATTGATAGTCTGTACGGAAACTACATGCATCATGAAGTTCATCGGTGATCCTTTGACGTTCATATACCGGTATAAATCCTTGCTCTTCTATATCGGCAAACTTTATGCTGCGTAGTACGTGCAGCAGCTGCTCTGTTGTACAGGGAGTTTTTAATGTCTTTTTTAGCATCCGGAAATGTAGCAAAGCTAAAAAGCAGATGAGGAAATGGGCTTTTATCCGGTCTTCACGGCTTACATAAACAGGTCTTGCGTCAAAGTCTGTTTTCATGGTCCGAAAGCAGTCTTCAATCTGCCATCTGCCTTCACTGACTTTTAGGATGTCTGCTACATCATCATCTAACAGGTCGGTGCAGACGGCATAAAGCCCGTCATACTTTTCTTCTTCTGCGATCTTCTCGAGATCAAGATAGTAATGGATTTCCGCTTTTTCTCCTTCTTTTGTCGCAGCAATCTTATTTACGAACCTTGCAGGATCGTTGGGATTTTTTCGCTGCCTTTTCAAAGAGCCGCTGGCAACCATTTTTTCAGCACGGCTGATCTGCTCGGCACGGACAGCCTTCTGATATGCGGCATATTTTGGGGAGTAGGTTATGATCAGCCGCTGATGAAGTTTCTTTGTAGTGTACGGTTCATCTTTATAAAAAAGTCCTTGTTTATCATCATCGGAAAGCTGCGTGATATCAACAAAGGAATCATCTGACAGACGTTTAAAACCTTTGGCGCTCAGGGCCCATTCCCGATCCTCTGCCGGAAGTTTTTTGATAGACTGTGTCACAATAAATGCACGCTGTCCAAGATGGTTGAAGGCCCGATTCTCTTCAGAAGCCAGTCCGGCATCGCTGCAATAGATAAATTTCTGACAGCCGAACTGCTGAAGAATCTTTGTTTCCAGGGGCTTTAAGGACTTCTGCTCATTCTGATTGCCTGGGAAAAGAGAAAAAGCTAATGGAAGCCCATCTCCATCGGTAAACAGTCCCATCTGAATGATAGGATTGGGTCTGTGTTCTTTGCTCTTTCCATACTTTTTATCACCATCTTCCTGCTCGATTTCGAAATAGTAGTTTGTACAATCATAATAAAGCACACTATCGTTTCTGTTTCCCAGGAAAAAACTGTTCTTGTAAACTTCAGTCTGAATAAAATCGCTTTCTTTTGCGAGAACAGAAAGCGCGCGGTAGACATCATGAAGTTCATAAGTTGGTGCCTCCAGGAATTGCTGTGCAGCCTTGAAAGAAGAGGTTTTGCTGGAAGGCTCCAGGACTCTGGTATAGATCAGATCCGAGAGAATCGCATTCAGGTCATATTTAAATTTGTAACGATATCTGATCTTTCGGCAGATGGAATCCATCTTCAGACCATAATAAACAAACTGGAGGAAGAGATAACCACCGGTAAAAAGTTTTTTTCTGTTATAGTCCATAAGCCTGTTGGAATGGAAGGGAATCGTAACAACTGCATCTTCCGTTTCTTTTTTATATTTTTCTGTTTCGATTCTTGCTTGTTCTTTTGCCCATGCCATGACACCATCCCGGTCGGTGCCAAGACGTTCCGATAATTCGGCCAGAGTACCCAATTTTTTGATTGTGGTGGAAGTACTCTTTCCTTCGGCATTCGTATAGGATTTTGTGATGTAAAAGGACTCGGAATTCTTTGATTTAGATGTAGTAACACGCATAGTAATCACCTCTGTAATAATTATAATATATATCACTAAATATTACTAGATAATAAAACAAAAAACTTGACAAAAAAATACAGGCTTTATGCGGCCTGTAAGTAATTTTTTAATTATGCAACTGTCAAACTCCCGTAATATCCCTGTTCATGTCTGTAACCTCCGTTTCAGGATTTCGTTTTAAGTTTGGCCGGCCGCAGACGACAGGAACTTTATGGATATATCGTATCAATCGGGGGGCGTCCGGACTACAGAGATTTTGTCTGTTTCTTATGGAAAAATGAACTGTAACGGCTTGACGGATACAACGGATTTTGGTATAATCTGCAAAGTGCAGGAATATAATAAATAATCCAGA
>DWUY01000087.1 GCA_019120515.1 Candidatus Blautia avicola
CAGGATAACGCAAAATATAAGGTATACAGAGGATTGATAACAGTAGGAAGATGGGTTTTATTTGCCGTCGTAGCATTTATAATCTTGTTTCCCGTATACTGGATCTTTATTTCATCCATTACTCCATCAGGAGAACTTTTTAAAACCCCCATTGATTATCTGCCGGACCATCCTACGTTGGAAAGCTATTCATTTCTGATCGAGAATGTAGGGCTGTTAGAAAAGATAGGGAATACAATATTGATCGTAGGGATCACACTGATCGTAGGAACAATTTTCTGCTGCATGGCTGCTTATGGCTTTGCCAGGTTTACGTCAAAAGGGATTTCACTGGCTTTCGCTTTTGTAATCGCCACTATGCTTATACCGGAGGTTGTGACCGCCAGACCTTTATACGAATTTATGAGAACGGTAGGACTATATGACACCTATATAGGTCTGATTATTTTATATATCAGTGCGGTGATTCCGTTTACCGTACTGATCCTGAAAAATTTTGCTTCAGAGATCCCGGTATCTCTTGAAGAAGCTGCGGCTATCGATGGCGCTAATTTTATACAGAGGCTTTTTTTGATTGTGCTGCCTCTTATGCGCCCTGCCATCGCTACTGTCTGCATCATTAATTTCATAACCTGTCTGAATAACTTCTTTACGCCTTTGTACTATTCTAATAATATCCAGGTGCTTTCGGTGTCCATCGTTCAGCTTCCGCTGCGGGATAATATGTATGGAGTTCCCTGGGATCTGGTAAGCGCTATGGGATGGATCATCCTGCTTCCGATCATTATCTTTGTGGCAGTCTTTGAGAAACAGATTATGGATGGTATAATGGCAGGAGGAGTGAAAGCATGATCATATATGGGAGGAAAACAGAATGAATCAGATATTTGGAGGAAGCCTGTCTTCTCTGCCCTTTGCAAGGCATGAGAAAAGCAGGTCTATAAACGCAGAGAATCCTACGGGAGAAAAAGGAAAAGGAGGGATGGCCGCCAGTGAACTGGGGCCGTCCAGAAAGGGAAGTCCCTGCCTTAGAAATATCAAGAGCGGGGACACGGTAACTCTGGCAGAGATCCAGGGACCGGGAATGATCCATCATATCTGGATCACAGTAACGGATAAGACTACAGAGGCAGACCGTTTTGTACTCCGGGATCTGGTGCTGCGGATGTATTGGGATGATGAGGAAAGCCCGTCGGTGGAAACGCCTCTGGGAGACTTTTTCTGCTGCGGTTTCGGCGAGGAATGTATCGTAAATTCCCTGCCGGTAGCCGCTGTGCCCAGCCGCGGGCTGAATTGTTATTTCCAGATGCCTTTTAATAAAAAGGCCAGGATCACTCTGGAAAATCAGCACGCCAATGAAATACCGGCTTTTTTCTATCAGGTGGACTATGGGCTTTATGAGGAGCCTTTTCCCTCAGATATTGCATATTTTCATGCACAGTGGAGAAGAGAGAAGATCACCCAGCTGCAAAAGGACTATGTGATACTGGATCAGGTAAAAGGAAAAGGACATTATGTGGGAACTTATATGGCCCTTACGACTTTGGAAAGATACTGGTGGGGAGAAGGGGAGATCAAATTTTATATTGACGGAGATGAAGAATATCCCACGATCTGCGGTACAGGAACAGAAGACTATTTCGGCGGTTCCTGGAGCTTTGCAAAGCAGATAAACGGAAAAACAGTAGAGCAGAATTATTGTACGCCATATATGGGATATCCCTACTATTCCAGTCATGATGAGAAAATCCATAATCTTTACCACAATGACGACTGTATGCCTATGCGGGGATTTTACAGGTGGCATATTCAGGATCCCATCTGTTTTGAAGAAGATCTGAAAGTAACGATCCAGCAGATCGGAGTGGGATACAGAGGACTTTTTGAAAGGCAGGATGATGTGTCCAGCGTGGCCTACTGGTATCAGGCAGAGCCTCATAATCCTTTCGGTCCGATGCTGAAAAAAGAAGACAGGTGGCCCAGATAAGGAGCAGAAGTTGAAAAAATATGTATTGGGGATTTTGTTTTGCAGCTGTCTGCTGGGAACAGGGATCGGCTGTTCAGAAAAAGCCAGAGAGGAAAAAATACCGGAAGCCGGAAAGAACAGTCAAAACGAGATCACGATCATGCATGTAGACGCAAATTATCCGGAATTTCAGAAATTCATCGATCAGGCGGAAAAAGACCTGGAACTGAAAATCCATATTGTTTCTTATCCGGAAAATGCAGATAACCGGCAGGCGGAGGTATCTACCATCCTCTCCGCCGGAGAGGATTCTGTGGATATTTTTTCCGTAAATGACGAAATGGTCAGTGAATTTAAATATAAAGGTTATCTGGAACCGCTGAATGATACAGTAATGACGGAAGACATTCTTTCCTGTTATCCGGAAAGTTATATGGAGCATATCGCTATGCTGGACGGGAAGGTGTATTCTGTGCCATATTATATGGATATTATGGTATTCTGGGTCAATAAAAGCATGATCGGCGATATGGAGATCAGGACCCAGGAAGATTTCCAGCGCCTTCTGGAGACGGACTTCGGTGAGGGACGCTATGGATACGGAAGCGCATGGGACAGCGCTTATGTATATAATGAACTTTCCGAATTTATTAATTTTTTTGGCGGCAGTTATTATGACTGGAACAGCCCGTCTACCCGGGAAGCTCTTACCTTTCTGGCGGATATGGTGAAAAAAGAGCAGACGCCCATAGAGCAGATAACGGACCAATATGAACAGTTGGAACAAAAATTTCTGGAAGGAACCTACGCCAGCATCTTTGTCTATAGCGGAACACTGGATATGTTTGTGCGGGCAGGCGCATACAGGGAAGACTTCATACAGCTTGCACCCCTGCCCAGGTTCAAAGAAAATGTTACCAATATAGCGGCCTGGCAGTATATCCTGAATAAATCTTCGGCGAATAAGGAGGCGGCTATCCGTTTTCTGAAATATGCGGCCAGCCGTGAAGGAAGCATTGCCTACGCAGAATATACGAACCGGCTTCCGGTAAGACTGGACATTATCAGAGAGGAAGATCTGGACATTCCCGGATTTGAGCAGTTGAGAGAGTATGTGGAAAATACAGAACTGAAGGAAAGGCCTTTTTCCAGAAATACTATGGAAGATATTACTTCTATGGGCGCTTTGTTCCAGAGATATGTCCTGGAGGAAATCAGCCTGGAAGAGTTCTGCAAAGGCGCGCAGAACATTACAGATGGTTTCTGAAAGAACTATATGCAAATATCATGTTCAATATATAAGACCTGGCACTTAAAAACAATCTGTGCCGGAAAGAAAAATTATGCCATAAAGTACCGTAGCTTTAGAAAAGTCCGGACTTTATGGCATAGTCTTTTACTGGAACTTAAAAGTATCCTTAAATCCTGCCCACTTCTGATCTTTTTCACTTAAATTCAACGGCGTTCCGTCCTTTAAGCAATATCCTTGGGCGGAAGCCGTTCCTTTATATTCTCCGGTAACTTCCGGCCATTTAATACCGATCTGGGGATCGTTCCAGGCCATGCCGCCTTCGTCTCCGGGATGGTAGAAGTCTGTGCATTTATAACAGAATTCTGCCACGTCGCTGAGCACCAGGAAGCCGTGGGCAAAGCCTTCGGGAATGTAGAACTGTTTTTTGTTTTCTTCCGAAAGCTCTACGCCGAACCATTTGCCGTAGGTTTCGCTGTGTGTCCGAAGATCTACGGCTACATCAAAGACTTTTCCTTTGATGACCCGGACCAGCTTGCCCTGGGGAAACTGCTTCTGATAGTGGAGGCCTCTTAATACGCCCTTTGTGGAGCAGGACTGGTTGTCCTGGACAAAGTTCATAGTAAGGCCTGCCTCTTCCATGTCTTTCTGATTGTAAGTTTCCATAAAATAGCCTCTTTCATCGCCATGAACAGTAGGCTCTATGATACAAAGCCCTTCAATCGGGCATTTGGTTACTTTGATCTGTCCCATGAAGATCCTCCCTTGATAATATAAGTCCTGTTTTAAGTAAGTTAAAATTCTATCTCAGCCAGGTAGCGTTTTACCGCATCCTGCCAGGTTGGAAGAAGATGAAAACCATTGGCGGTAAGTTTGCTTTTATCCAGACGGCTGTTGAAGGGCCGTTTGGCTTTGGAAACGCCATATTCTTCTGTAGTCACAGGAGTTACGGTTACTTTTTCGTATTCTTTGTGGCCTGCTTCTATGGCCTGGCGGAAGATTTCTTTCGTGAAATCATACCAGCTGATATAGCCGCCCTCATTGGTGGCATGGTAATAGCCGTATTTCTCGGTCTCGATCATATCTACCAGAAGTACGGCCAGGTCCAGAGTATAGGTAGGCGTACCGATCTGGTCGCTGACTACCCGGAGCTGATCGTGGGTCTTTCCAAGGTTGAGCATGGTTTTGATGAAATTCTTACCGTTTTTGCCGAATACCCAGGCGATGCGGACAATGAAATATTTCTCCAGGTTTTCGGAAACAGCCAGCTCACCTTCCAGCTTGGTTTCTCCGTATACGTTCAGAGGTTTGTAATCTTTGCAGTCCGGCTCCCAGGGCTTGGTGCCCTGTCCGTCGAAGACATAGTCGGTGCTGATGTAAACCATTTTGCAGCCCAGATCTTTGCATACAAGAGCAATATTTCTGGTACCTTCGGCGTTGACTCTTTGGACGGTTTCCTTCTTGTCTTCTTCCTCTGCCAGATCTACGGCTGTCCAGGCGGCGCAGTGTACCACAACGTCAGGATGGACCTCTTTGAGAACTTTTTCTACAGATGCTTTGTCCGTAATGTCCATGGGAACATAAGGCATAGTTACAACGGCGGTGCCGTCGGGAATACCGCTGTAGGTATCTTTGATATCTGATCCAATGCCCTCATAGCCCCTCTTTGCAAGTTCGTTCATTACGTCATGGCCTAACTGGCCGGCAACACCTGTAACTAATACTTTCATGCGCATATCCTCCTATCTGTTTCCATACATTTTTTCATAATAATTCTGATATTCACCAGAGATGATAGTTTCCCACCATTCTCTGTTGTCCAGGTACCACTGGATGGTCTTTTTGATCCCGTCTGCAAATTTGGTCTCCGGCAGCCAGCCCAGCTCGTTATGGATCTTGGTGGGATCGATGGCATAGCGCATATCATGGCCCTTCCGGTCTGTAACGTAAGTGATCAGGCTTTCCGGTTTGCCCAGTTCCTTGCAGATCAGTTTTACAATGTCAATATTCCTCATTTCATTGTGGCCGCCGATATTGTAAACCTCGCCTACCCGTCCTTTGTGGATGATCAGGTCGATGGCTTTACAGTGGTCTTCTACATACAGCCAGTCTCTTACATTTTCACCTTTTCCGTATACAGGAAGAGGTTTGTCATTTAAAGCATTGGCGATCATCAGAGGGATCAGCTTCTCCGGGAAATGGTAAGGTCCGTAGTTGTTGGAGCAGCGGCTGATGGTCACAGGCAGGCCGTAGGTGCGGTGGTAAGCCAGTACAAGCAGGTCTGCGCTGGCCTTGGACGCGCTGTAAGGACTGCTGGTGTGGATCGGCGTCTCCTCGGTAAAGAACAGATCTGGACGGTCTAAAGGCAGATCTCCGTAAACTTCGTCTGTGGATACCTGATGATAACGCTGGATGCCGTATTTCCGGCAGGCATCCATAAGTACGGCGGTTCCTTTGATGTTGGTGTCCAGGAATACTTCCGGATTTTCGATGGAACGGTCCACATGACTTTCTGCCGCAAAGTTTACTACCATGTCCGGGTGCTCTTCTTCGAATAATTTATATACAGCTTCCCGGTCAGTAATGCTTTCCTTTACAAAACGGAAATTTGGATTGTCCATAACAGGCGCAAGAGTAGACAGGTTTCCTGCATAAGTCAGACAGTCCAGACAGATGATCCGGTAGTCCGGATACTTGTCCAGCATATGGAAAATAAAGTTGCTTCCGATAAATCCGGCTCCGCCGGTAACGATAATAGTCATAATGATTCTCCTTTTAAAATGTTATTTTTAATAAAGCGGATTTATGACAAAATCCGAAAAGTTTATGAGGCATTTTGATCAGTGGAGGCTGTCCAGATATTTGCCGTCCAGAACGTCCTTTAAATACTGACCGTACTGGTTTTTCTTCAGGACCTCGTATACTTTCATTACGTCATCTTTGGTGATCCAGCCGTTTAAGTAGGCGATCTCTTCCAGGCAGGCGATCTTTCTGTGCTGGTGGTCTTCCATGGTCTTTACGAAGTTGGTGGCTTCTACCAGACTTTCGTGAGTACCTGTATCCAGCCAGGTAAATCCCTGTCCAAGAAGTTCTACATTTAACTGTCCGGCTTCCAGATAGATCCGGTTCAGGTCTGTGATCTCCAGTTCCCCTCTTGGGCTTGGCTTTAAATTCTTGGCATAGTCTACTACTTTATTGTCGTAGAAATACAGACCGGTAACACAGTAGTTGCTCTTGGGATGTTCCGGTTTTTCTTCAATGGAAACAGCCTTTCCGTTGGCGTCGAATTCTACGATGCCGAAACGCTCCGGATCGTCTACATAATAGCCGAATACGGTAGCGCCCTGGCCGCTTTCCGCATTTTCCACAGCGGCTTTCAGTCTTTTCTTCAGACCGTGGCCTGCAAAGATATTGTCACCCAGCACCATGGCTACACAGTCATCCCCGATAAAGTCCGCGCCGATGATAAAGGCCTGGGCCAGTCCGTCGGGACTTGGCTGTACTTCATAGGAGAGATGAACGCCAAACTGATGGCCATCCCCCAGAAGAGCCTCAAACCGGGGAGTATCCTGAGGTGTGGAAATGATCAGGATATCCCTGATCCCTGCGTTCATGAGAACTGACAGGGGATAATAGATCATAGGTTTGTCATAAATGGGCAGCAGCTGCTTGGAAGTTACCATAGTCAGCGGATAAAGGCGGGTTCCCGAACCGCCGGCAAGAATAATACCTTTCATGAGTAAATCTCCTTTGTGTATTTGTTTTTTATCATTCATTAGTTTGCCATCTGATGTCGGATAATAAACTGCTATGTTAAATCTATTATACAAGGTGACGTAACGTCATCTTCAACCCCTATTTACCAATTTTAAGAAATTTTTAATAACTATTCAGCCATGCGGCTTTTACTTACAGCAGGAAAAGAACCCTGCGTCCTTGGTAATATAAAAGCCGTCTGCTGTTTTTTTAGATACAAAGGACCGGAATTCTTTGTATCTGTCCAGAATGTACTGGTTCTGATTGCCGTGACAGGAGAGGATATAAGCGATGAGAGGTTCGGCCTGAGTTACCAGAAGGCTGTCTTCATATCTGTGCCATTCTATCCTGGAAAAATAAGGGCGGAGATAGGAAGGTCCGTTTTCTCTGCCGAATTTTTCGTAAAGTTTGTCTGCGGACAGGATGATCCGGCTGTCAAAGTCCTGGACCAGGCGGCTGATCTCTTCCATATGGTCTGCGCCGTAAGCGCTGCAGAAGAAAATACCCTCAGGTTTTAACACCCTCTTTATTTCCTTCAGGGCTTTATCCAGATCCTCGCAGTAAAACAGTACATGGTTGGCAATGATCATATCAAACTGCTCATCGGGAAAAGGTATCTCCTGACAGCCGAAAGGCTGAAATGCGAAACGGGGATCTTCACCGCCCAGGTTTCTCTTGGCGTCCCGGAGCATTCCCTCGGAAATATCAGACAGAGTCAGGGAGATATTTTCCGGCAGCTTTTCTTTATTCTGGGACCAGAGAGAGCCGTCGCCGCAGCCCAGCTCCAGGATCTTCATCCCCGCCTGGGGCTGATACATACGGAAAAGCCAGGGAAACCATCCTTCCTTATTCTGAGAGTACAGACTGTGAAGCCGGATCCGGTCAGAGATATTTTTGGAATTGAGATACTGGCCTTTCAGGCTTTTTTCCATTCCGGTAAGGTGGATCAGATCCAGCATATGACTCCAGTTAATGCTGCGGTTTTCCCGGATTTCCCTGGTGGTATCTTCAATAGCCTTTTCCACAAGCTGAAGCTGCTCGATCCGGTCCTGGACCAGCTTCTGCTGGAGAGCCAGGGAGTTCAGGGTAAAGTGGTAGTCCGTGTCATCTATGGTCATTTCCCTGATATCTTCCAGGGAAAATCCCAGATATTTCAGCAGCAGGATCTGCTGAAGCCGGGCAAAGTCCTTGTCTGTATAGAAACGTGACCCTGCGGGGGAGACATAGGAAGGTTTTAAAATATTCTGTTTGTCATAAAAGCGGACAGTGCGCACGGAAATGCGGGCCATCTTGGCAAACTGTCCGGAAGTGTAGTATCCGTCTGGTTTCATAGAGGTATTTCCTTCTTAGATTTATATTATCCTTATTATAAGGGGAAAAATAGGAGGAAGACAAGAAATTTGCGGTGAAATTTCCACTGTATACTATGAAAAAGAGCATATTGTAAAGGCAAAAAGCGCAGGCTATACTGATGTCAGGCAATGTGAATTAATCTATATGTGCAGGATCCCCCAGGAGGGCCGGCCCTGAGGGATTTCTTCGGATAAAAGAACTTCTGGCATATTTCTGCTCTTTTTGCTAAAATAAGAAAAAAGATTTTTCAGACTTTTCTATTATATCGGGAGCCTGAAATTAGGAGGAACAGAAGTATGAAAATCGCATTATTAGAACCTATCGGAGTACCAGAAGAGACCATCCAGGCATATGGGGACAGGATCCGCAGCCTGGGACATGAATTTGTAAGCTATGACACGGTAACTACAGATCCGGAAGAATTAAAGAGGCGTTCCAAAGGCTGTGAGATCGTCATGATCGCCAATCACTCATATACAGATGAAGTAGTTGCTGCATCGGAAGACTTAAAGATGATCTCTGTGGCATTTACAGGAATCGACCACGTAGGAACGAAAGCCTGCAAAGAAAAAGGGGTGACTGTATGCAACGCCGCAGGATATTCCAATGAGACTGTGGCAGAGCTGATCCTGGGTTTTGCGGTAGACGCCCTGAGAAATGTGGCAAAGGCCAATGACATAGTGAGAAAAGGCGGCACCAGCGCCGGTATCGGCGGAAGAGAAATCTGCGGAAGAACGGTAGGGATCATCGGACTGGGCCAGATCGGAACCCGGGCGGCCCAGCTTTTTCAGGCTTTTGGAGCAAAGGTGATCGCCTACAACAGGAGCCGGTCCCAGAAGGCCATGGATATGGGCATTGAGTACCGTACCCTGGATGAGGTTCTGGAGGAAAGTGATATTATTTCCCTGAACCTGCCTTTAAACGACCAGACCAGAGGATTCATTGATAAAGAAAAGATCGGTAAAATGAAGAGCGGCGCGGTGTTTATCAACTGTGCAAGAGGTCCTATTGTGGATAACAAAGCGCTGGCTGAAGCATTAAATGAGGATAAACTGGGCTTTGTCTGTGTGGATGTTTTTGATATGGAGCCTCCGATCCCGGAGGATTATCCGCTCCTTCACGCAAAGAATACTCTGCTGACTCCTCATCAGGCGTTTATCTCTGAGGAGTCTATGCAAAGAAGAGCGGAAATTGTCTTCCAGAATGTATTTGCTTATCTGGATGGAAAACCGGAGAATGTATGTAAGTTATAAAAAAGGGATTTTTATTTTGCGTTTATGTATTTTTTCTGAAAAGCCCTGCGGTACTGGCCGGGGGTCATGCCCTCCTGTTTTTTAAAGAGCCGCATGAAATACTTCTCGTCCGGAAAGCCGCAGGTGTGGGCGATAGAAGCCACAGAGAGAAATCCTCCCTGGCACAGGAGATTTTTCGCCGCGGCCAGCCGTACGTGATTTATATAAGTATTTACAGAATAACCCGTATATTTTTTCATGAGAGAAGTGAGATAGGCAGGGTGATAGTGATACCGGACTGCCAGTTCTTCTACAGTCATGGGCTGGTCGTAGTGGGAACGGATCCATTCGATCATATCCAGGAGTTTTCCGGGGGCCTTGTCTTCCAGGGTTCTGTCTGAGGAAAGAACCTCTGAGGAAAGTTCCAGCAGCAGCAGGTTCAGCGCATATCTGGTCCGCCAGGAAGACTGGTAATTTTCACGCTTGGCAATATCCAGCAGCTGGACAAAAAGGAGGAGGCTCCGCTTTTCCGGAGAGAGACGGCCGGTCTCAGGAAGAATAAAGGATTCTTCTGCCGAGGAAAGAGGAGAAAGCAAAGAATTATTCTGGCTGCTCCGGGATCTTAAAAGTTCTTTTGGGGTGAGGACCCTGCTCTGGGGATCTGTCATATGAAAATGGACCCAGTAATAAGAAAGCCTGCCGCTGCTGGGCATATAACCATAATGAACCTGATGGGGAAAGAGGAGGAGAGTTTCATTTTCGTGAACGTCCAGATTCTTTCCCCCTTGATTTATATGGAGAGTTCCACGGCATACCAGGATGAGTACACAGGCGTCTATGGATCTTCTCTGGTGAAGAAAGCCGCCGTCGCTGACCAGGTTGCCGCAGGAGAGAAATTCTGCAGGATGAGAGGCATGGGAAGTATAGTATAACATCTTGGATTTGTCCACCCTTTCTTCGGAATTGTCAGTTGTCTTAATAGTATCATGTGCTATTATGATACCACAAAGCGAAGAGCCAAGTGAATATAAAAAATCATATTCCGGCAAGGAAGAAAGGATGATCAAGATGTTTGAAAAAAAAATAGCTCCAGTGTCTCTTGACCATGTACAGATCCAGGACAAGTTCTGGAAGGAATATATGGAACTGGTGAGAAATCATGTGATCCCATATCAGTGGGAGGCGTTAAATGACCGGATCGAAAATGCCGAGCCCAGCTATTGTATCCAGAATTTCCGGGTTGCGGCTGGGCTTCAGGAAGGGACTTTTCAGGGAATGGTCTTCCAGGACAGTGACGTCTACAAATGGCTGGAGGCAGTGGCCTGGTCTCTGATGTGGCATCCGGACAGTGAACTGGAGAAAACGGCGGATGAGACCATTGATCTTATCGGAAAGGCCCAGCAGCCTGACGGCTATCTGGATACCTACTATATCATTAACGGACTGGAAAAAAGATTTACCAACCTTATGGACCATCATGAGCTGTACTGCCTGGGACATATGACGGAGGCGGCCGTGGCTTATTATAAGGCAACCGGAAAGAGAAAGTTTCTGGATATCGCAGTGGGATATGTGAACTGTGTTTATGAACATCTGGGAATAGAAGAAGGAAAGATCCCCGGATATCCCGGCCACGAAGTTGCGGAGATGGCGCTTTGCGCTCTGTATGATATTACAAAAGATGAGAAACACCTGAAACTGGCTAAATACTTTATTGACCAGAGAGGACAGCAGCCCCTGTTTTTTGATGAAGAATGCAGGAAGAATGGAAATAAATGCTACTGGGATGACACTTATATGAAAAAACAGTACTATCAGGCGGGAAAACCGGTCCGCGACCAGGACAAAGCAGAGGGACATGCGGTGAGAGCGGTTTATCTTTATACAGGAATGGCTGAGGTGGCTTCCAGAACAGAAGACGGAGAACTTTTTAAAGCTTGTGAAAATCTCTGGGACAATATAGTGAACCGGCAGATGTATGTAACAGGAGCTATCGGCGCCACAGAGCATGGAGAGGCCTTTTCTTTTGACTATGACCTTCCCAACGATACGGTTTACGGAGAAACCTGTGCTGCTATCGGTCTGATATTCTTTGCAAGACGTATGCTGGAGATCACCCGGGACGGACGTTACGCAGATGTAATGGAAAGAGCCCTGTACAATGGCGTGATCAGCGGTATGTCTCTGGACGGAAAGAAGTTCTTTTATGTAAATCCTCTGGAAGTAGTCCCGGAAGCCTGTGAAAAGGACTATAATAAACGTCATGTAAAACCGGTGCGTCAGAAATGGTTCGGCTGTGCCTGCTGTCCGCCAAATGTGGCCAGACTTCTTTCTTCTCTGGCAGGATATGCTTTTGAGGAAAATGAAAAAGAACTTTATGTAAACTTATATACAGGAGGGATCCTGGATACTATTAAAGACGGAAAGAAAAACAGACTGACTATAGAGACTGCATACCCCTGGAATGGTCAGGTAAGGATCCAGATGGAAAATCAGGAAGATACAAGATTTACCCTGGCTCTGCGCATCCCCGGCTGGTGCCAGAGATATACTTTGAAGGTAAACGGCCAGGAAGAAAAGGGAAGACTGGAAAAAGGATATGTCCTTTTGGAAAGAACCTGGAAAAATGGAGATGAGGTCTCTCTGGAGTTGGATATGCCGGTGCAGCTTGTGGAAGCAGATCCCAGAGTCCGTGAGGATATCGGAAAGGTAGCTGTGACAAGGGGCCCTGTGGTATACTGTCTGGAAGAGGCGGATAATGGAGATCAGCTTCAGGAGGTTTACCTGAAGGAGGAACCGGACTTTAAAGAAACATATGAGCCGGATCTTTTGAAAGGCGTGGTCACTATCCACGCAAATGGAAAACGGGTTTCCCGGGAAGGATGGGAAAAGAAAAAACTGTACAGAACTTATACAGGGAAAAAGTATCAGGATACTGTGCTGAAATTTATTCCCTATTATGCCTGGACGAACCGTACGCCTGGAGAAATGACTGTCTGGGTACGGATCTGAGATAAAAAAACGGAGGAGCTGCCGCGATTTTGATTCATGCGGCAGCTCCTTCTTTTTATTTCTGCGGGCAACGAGCCAAGCGGACATGCTGGCATGTCCATTTGGCGACTGCCGCAAGGGTCTTTGACTCATGACAATAGACGGTTCGCAAAGCGTGCCGTCTATTGTTGAGCGGTTTGGGCGGAATCTGTCCCGCCGTCTGTGTTCCCGTCAGAGTCTTCATTCTGGGAGTTCCCATTGTCCGTATCTTCGGAACTGTCCTGGGTTTGGCTGTCTCCTTCGGTGTCCTGTCCGTCCTGGGAATCTCCGGAACTGTTTTCGTCAGAGTTTTCCTGGTCTGTGGTTCCCTGGGAATCATCACCGTCTGTCTGGGCGTCTTCTGTACCGTTTATATCAGCCGGGCTGGTATCAGATTCCGGCATAGGCTCCAGTACATCTGCCAGAGAAGTATCTGTCATAAAGGTATCTACATTGTAGAGAAAGAGGATGTCTGTAATACTGTTATCTGTGACCAGCCGGTCTACATCATCATAGTAGTATCGGGGATCGATAACAATAATACTGCGGAAATAAGGCTGGAGGAAAGGGATGAAGCAGTTTGCATAAGAATCTTTGAAAATCAGGAGATTCTTATTTTCATCTGCCGGGGTAGTTATGTCGATCCTGCTGTGGTTTCCTCCGAAGAATACTTCGTACTGATCCTTCTGGTCCAGAGCGCTGCTTACATACATGGAAGCTGTTTTCTCCCCTTCTTCCACGTAATTGACCACATATTCCGTTCCTACGTCCTGAGGCACGTATAGATCAATGGTATCCTTGGAACGGTCATAACCGCTTTTAGAAGCCAGGGTGCCGGAGAAGGTATGAGATACGGGATATATGGTGTAGTCCTGGGTTGGTTCTGAAATCCCCAGAGCGCTGTAAAGGGTATCGAAAGCATACCGGGCGCCCAGACTGGTCCAGTGGTGGTCGGTCTTATAATAAATAGCCTCGTCCCGGTGGGAGGACATGGTATCGGTCAGGTCCACATATGTAAGCACATCTCCTACCGTATCCTCTGCCAGAGCAATGTCCTGGGACTGGTCTCTTACCGGGGCGTTGGCAGGGGTGAGCTGCTCCAGGATATAGGCTGCGTTGGGAACCAGACTCATGACTGTATTCACATCTTCGTGGCGCTGGGCAAATTCCCGTATGCCGTTTAAGTTATTCTTTACAGAATCCATATCAATATTGTTTTCCGGGATCTGCATCAGGTAGCCTTTCTTTCCGATATATACACCGTTGGATTCTCTTTTACCCAGAGTCAGATCTTCCAGAACCTTCAGATGGATCCACTGATCACGGAAGAAAAACTGATCGGTGACATAGTCTTCCATATCTGTCATATATTTGCCGCTGGCCAGATTTGCCATGGAAAATTCAGGAAACTGGGCCAGCATCCGGTTCTCGGACTCGGAATATTCTTTATCCGGCAGGAAGATATTAAAGCCGACAGCCAGTACCATGAAAAACAGGAAAATACAGGTGATCCGAAAATAAATCTTTCCGGTCCTTTCCCGATAGATTTTGAGTCTTCTTTTTTGCCTTTCCTCAGGGGTTAATTTCTTTTTTCTCATAATTAATGAATACTTCCTTCTATATAAATAGTTCCCTTTTTCCTAAAAACGGAAGTAAAGGAAGGGATTATAGGTTGCATTGACCAGATAGGCGATGGACAGAACAAAAATTGCAGCGTACACCACCGTCGCCGTTATGGAAGGATAATTTCCCGGTTTCAGGGCAAATTTCCGGAAGTGCTTCCATACAAAAGGTGTGGCGCAGAAAAAGCAGATCACCAGAAGGATCAGATTTCCTGTCAGGTAATACAGACCGGTGGAATCAATGATCCCATGGCCGCCGATACCGAACATATTTCCCAGATATACCAGAGCGTCTGACAAAGAGGAAGAGAAGAAAAGTACCCATCCTATCAGCACCAGCACGAAAGAGTAGATCTGCTGAACGATATCAGGCAATTTCTGAAGTTTCGGCGCCAGGAAATATTTCTCCAGAAGGAGAAGGAGGCCGTAATATAGTCCCCACATCATAAAATTCCAGGCAGCGCCGTGCCAGAAACCGGTAAGCATCCATACCACAAGGATATTCCGCACATGTTTCAGTCTGGAAACCCGGTTGCCTCCCAGAGGAATGTATACATATTCACGGAACCAGGTACTCAGAGAAATATGCCATCTTCTCCAGAAATCCGTAACACTTTTGGAAATATAAGGATAATTAAAGTTTCGCACAAATTCAAAGCCCAGCATTTTACCAAGACCTACAGCCATGTCGGAGTAACCGCTGAAGTCGAAGTAGATCTGCATGGCATAGGCCAGACAGCCGATCCAGGCAGTGAGTATGGAACGGTCTGCGGGAGCGATAGCCGCAATGGCATCAAAAGTTATACCGATGTTATTAGCCAGAAGGACCTTTTTGCCAAGTCCCCGGAGGAACCAGGCCACGCCCTGACCGAATTTGTAAAGGCTGAGGCTTCTCTTCGCAAGCTGTGCGTCAATATCCGCGTACCGGACGATAGGACCGGCGATCAGCTGGGGAAACATGGTCACATAAGTTCCGAAATTTATAAAATTCTTCTGTACCGGAACCTCTCCTTTGTATACGTCGATGATATAGGAGAGGGTCTGGAAGGTATAGAAAGAAATACCTACAGGCAGCGACAGCTCCCGGTAAGGGATATCCACAGGCAGAATGGCGTTGATGTTGTCCAGCAGGAAGCCGTAATATTTGAAGAAGCCCAGGATCGCCAGATTTACCACTACAGTAAACCAGAAACTGAACCGGAGTAATTTTTCATTGTCTTCTTCCCGGTATTTATGGATCTCAATACCGCTGATGTAGTTAAAGAGGATGCTGAAAAGCATCAGGAATACGTATACCGGTTCGCCCCAGGCATAGAAGATCAGGCTGACGATAAGGAGAACCGTATTTTTCAGCTTCCATGGCACGAGAAAGTAGAGGATCAAAGTCACAGGCAGGAAGACGAAAAGAAAGAAAATACTGCTGAATATCATTGATTTATATCCTTTCTAAAGTTTTAATTTACAGGCTGCTGCGGAAAGCTTTGTCCGCTGCCTGAGCGTTGGGATTTACCACGTAGAGGATAAAGTTCCCCTGTACGTCCAGGACATGGTCTTCCAGCATGGCATACTGTTCGATGCCGTATCCTTCAAAGCTGTTCATCTGGGTTTCCAGCCGGGCGTTGATGGCCTCAGTGACGGCCTCTGCCTGGGAGGTATCCTTTAATTTGATGATAAGAAGCTCCTGGGCATCCATGTTGCTTACCGGAGAATAAAGGGTTACCCCTTCATAATCATCTGCATCCAGGCCGTAGAATTTCTGGAACATACGGTTGTTGCTTTCCTGCATACCTTCCTGATCTACAGCGCCGAGGACTTTTTCAGATACACTTTCCAGGGAGGCGCTGCTGGTCTTGTCGCCGGCCTGAAGGAAGATCACAAATATGAGCAGGACCACTACCATGGCAATACGGAGGATGGTCAGTGCAGAAACAGATTTATTATTCATTTTCCGTCACCTCCGTGATCATATCAATGGCCCAGTATTCATAGAAGGCTTTCTGCATATGGATCCCGTCCACATCATACAGATCGCTGTGAGCCTCCACATCTTTGGTGATGTCAATATATGGAATATCATTCTCTTCACAATGCTGGCGGATGCTATCGTTCCAGTCAGGGATCTCCCGCCATTTGTCGGAACGGTTAAAGGCAGGGTCTGTAGCCGGGATAATGGAGTTAACATAAATCGTAGAATTTGGCAGCGCCTCCTGCAGATCCGCAATGATCTGATCCAGTTCTGTGATATAGTCATCCACATTGCTCCAGAAGCCAATACTGATATCATTCAGACCATAGCATAATATAATGCTGGAAGGGTTCAAAGTCACCAGCTGGTCTGTATACTGCTCAATGTCTCTGATGGTGGCGCCTGCTGAGGCCATAACCCTGTTTTCATCTACCAGGTTGTAGGCAGAAAAACCAACTGCTCTTGAATCGCCCAGAATGGCAATGTCTGTAAACTGGGACCATACATCCAGATCTCCGCTTTCCAGAGCGGCTCTGCGTTCTTCTTTCCTCAGTTCCTTCACCTGTTCTTCAATAGAAGCGGTGTCGGCAGCTTCCAGCCCCTCTATATAGGCTCTGCCCTCTTTAATATCGTCGGTAGCGATGTTCTGCCCGGACAGGGCAATAAAAATAACAATTCCGATGATCACCACCACGGCGGCAAGTTCTGCCAGCAGTCGTTTCCGGGGATTTCGGAACTGTCTTTTCAGAAATCTCAGTATCCGTCTTGGAAGCGGATAATTTTTTCTTTTCATGGCATATTCCCCTTATTCTTTATTTCTAAATTTCTATTATCTTTTCAGTGCATCATTATGCAGTCGGGATTTCCGGAAGAGATTCCGGCAGATAAAATATCATCTATTATTATATAGCTTTTTTGAAATATGGCAATATCCGACATGCCTCGACATGAAAAAAATTAAAAAAATGGGGGTTTTCACAGACGAGGTTCCTGTTTTACCTGGATTTTACGTAATTTTTCTACATTTGTGATAGTTCCGGAAAACCGTTGTGCTTAAAATATCTAATGTTCGAGTGAAAACGTATGTAGAAAACTTACAATAAGGAAGGAGAAAACGCCGTGTCAGAGATTACATTAAGAAATGTATGTAAAGAGTTTGACAAAGGGCACTTTGCGGTGAAGGATTTTAACCTGGATATCCAGGATAAAGAATTCATCATCTTTGTAGGTCCATCCGGCTGCGGCAAATCCACTACCCTGCGTATGATCGCGGGACTGGAGGATATCAGCGATGGAGAACTGTGGATCGACGGAGAACTGTGCAACTATTATGAACCCAAGGACAGGGGGCTGTCCATGGTATTCCAGAACTATGCCCTGTATCCCAACATGACGGTGTATGGAAATCTGGCTTATGCCCTGAAGATCCGGAAGGTTCCGAAAAAAGAAATTGACGAGAGAGTACATAAGGTGGCGAAAACCCTGGAAATCGAGCATCTCCTGGACAGAAAGCCGGCAGCTCTTTCCGGAGGACAGAAGCAGAGGGTGGCTATCGGAAGCGCTATTATCCGTAAACCTAAGGCATTCCTCATGGATGAGCCTCTGTCAAACCTGGACGCCAAGCTGAGAGCACAGATGCGTGTGGAACTGGCAAAGCTTCACGAGGAACTGGAAACTACTATTATATATGTAACCCATGATCAGACCGAAGCCATGACTCTGGGAACCAGGATCGTAGTCATGAAAGATGGTGTGGTACAGCAGGTGGAAGCTCCTATCCAGCTTTACAATAATCCGGCAAATCTGTTTGTGGCCGGCTTTATCGGTTCCCCTTCCATGAATTTCTTTGACGCCTATGTAGGCGAAGAAGAGGGAAAAGTTGTAGTTTACCTTGGCGGCAGCGAGCTGGGAAAGAAAGTCTACTTAAGAGGCGAGAAAGCGGAAGTGGCAAGACAGAGAGAAATGAATAAAAAGGTAGTCCTGGGGATCCGTCCTGAAGATATCTATGATTATGAAGAGGCAAAAGAAAGAGGTATTCATATGGACACGCAGGGACTTGAGGAAACTGTCTCCGCCAGAGAAATGCTGGGAGCCGAGGTGATCCTGTATTTTGATGCCCAAGGTAAAACCAATGCAGTAAGGTTAAGCCCTGAAAACCAGACCCAGACGGGAGAGAAGATCGACTTCTATTTTGATACGGACAGGATCCATATTTTTGATAAAGAAACAGAAGAAAATATATATTACAGAGAGGAGATTCGGTAATGAACACAGGGAAAAAGAAAAAATTAAACTGGACCCCATACTGCTATCTGATCCCATGTATGCTGGTGTTCGCCATCTTTTTGTTCTATCCCTTTTTTAAGACGATTTATCTGAGCCTTTTCCTCACAGACAGAATGGGACAGGCAAAGATTTTTGTGGGAATGCAGAACTATATAGACCTTCTTACTTCGGAATCCTTCAGACAAAGTTTGAAAGTAACCCTGATCTTTGTGGTGATCGTTGTTATCGGAGGCATGCTCCTGGGTCTTATCGCCGCGGTGCTGTGCAATAAGGCATTTCCGGGAATCCGGGCTTTCAGTACCGCATATGCTCTGCCCATGGCGATCGCTTCTACTTCAGCAGCCATGATCTTCCAGATCATGCTCCACCCCACAGTTGGTATCGTGAACAAACTTACCGGGCTGGACATTAACTGGCTGAACGATCCCGACACCGCCCTGATCTGCGTGGCGATCCTGACCGCCTGGCTGAACAGCGGCATTAACTTCCTGTATTTCTCAGCAGGACTTGGCAACATTGACGAGACCATCTACGAGAGAGCTTCCGTAGACGGAGCCAGCAGTGTACAGCAGTTCTTCAGCCTGACTCTGCCGGGACTTTCTCCTATCATGTTCTATACACTGGTTGTAAATATTATCCAGGCATTCCAGTCCTTTGGACAGATCAATATCCTGACCCAGGGCGGACCGGACGGAGCTACCAATGTTATCGTGTATTCCATTTACCGTGACGCTTTCTTTAACTACCGTTTCGGAAGCGCCGCAGCTCAGTCCGTGATCCTGTTTATCATTATCATGCTGGTTACACTGGTAATGTTCCGACTTGAGAAGAAAGGAGTAAGCTATTGATGAGTCAGTCAAGCAATATGGCCTTAAGGGGCCAGAAAACTATCAGTAAAGAACAGCTTCTGGCGCTGAAGCAGGAAATGAATGCAAAAGCGCTGACCAGAAGACGGATCCGCACAGGGGGCCGTCTGGTTGTCAACATCGTGTTTGCAATCCTGATCCTGCTGCCTCTGCTGTACGCTGTCAGCATTGCGTTTATGCCTTCAGGAGAACTGTTTACAACAGAACTGAACCTGTTTCCAAAGAACCCTACTTTACAGAATTTTATTGATGCTTTCACCACCATTCCACTGTTCCGCTTTGTATTGAACTCTTTCATTATGGCAGGCAGTATTACCATAGCCCAGATCATTACCTGCTCTCTGGCAGCATTTGCATTTTCCTTCCTGGAGTTTAAAGGAAGAAATGTACTGTTCATGATTGTTCTGGCAACTATGATGGTTCCCGGAGAGGCAACCATTGTTTCCAACTATTTGACAGTAGGTAATCTGGGAATGCTGGATACTTATCCGGTGTTGATCGTACCTTACCTGACATCTGCAATGGGAATTTTCCTGTTCCGTCAGTTTTATATGTCCTTCCCCATTTCTCTGTATGAATCAGCGAAACTGGACGGATGCAGCAATCTGAGATTTATTGCAAAGATCCTGATCCCTCTGACAAAGTCTGCCATCGGAGCCATGGCTGTATATACTTTCATTAATTCCTGGAATATGTACATGTGGCCTCTGCTGGTAACCGGTTCTAACAACATGAGAACCGTTCAGATCGGTATCAGCATGCTGAACAGTGTGGATTCCCAGTCCATCACCATGATGATCGCAGGTGTGGTAATGGTTATCATTCCCTCAATCGCAATCTTTATTGTGGGACAGAAACAGCTGATCCGGGGTATGTTCTCCGGTGCGGTAAAAGGTTAAGTGATAAAAGGAAAAGGAGAGTAAGAATGAAGAAAAAAATCGTTTCATTATTATTGACAGGCGTTATGGCTGTAGGTGCCCTTGCCGGATGCGGCGGACAGAGCATTGCCGACCAGCAGGCAGCAAGCGATACCTCTGCAGATTCTTCAGAAGGAGGAGACTCTGCAGACAGCAGTACTGCGACTATGGCAGCAGCCGATGAGGTAGACGGTACAGAGATCACCTTCTGGCATTCTATGGGCGGTGTAAACGGTCAGGCCATTGATGAGCTGGTAAACCGGTTCAATGAAGAGAATGAACTGGGGATCACCGTTGTATCTGAGTATCAGGGGGAATATGATGACGCCCTGAATAAGCTGAGAAGTGCCCAGATCGGAAACATGGGTGCGGATCTGGTGCAGGTATATGAGATCGGTACAAGATTCATGATCGATTCCGGCTGGATCATTCCTATGCAGGAGATGATCGACCAGGATAATTATGATGTTTCCCAGATCGAGCCAAACCTGGCAGCTTACTATACCATTGACGATCAGCTTTATTCCATGCCTTTTAACTCCTCTACTCCTCTGATGTACTACAATGTAGATATGTTTGAGAAGGCAGGGATCACAGAAATTCCTACCAGCCTGGAAGGCATTGAGGCTATCGGCGATCAGCTGTTAAATGAAGGCGGCGCAAGCGAAGTTATTTCTCTGGGTATCTACGGATGGTTCTTTGAGCAGTTCCTTGGCAAACAGGGTCTTGACTATGCAAACAACGGTAACGGAAGAGAAGCAGCTGCAACAGCGGTAGCATTTGATGAAAACGGCGGTGCAGCAAATATCCTGAATGCATGGAAATCTCTTTCCGATAAAGGATATGCTCCTATCGTAGGAAGAGGCGGAGATGCAGGTCTGGCAGACTTCTCATCAGGAGCATCTGCAATTACACTTGGATCCACAGCTTCTCTGAAACAGATCCTTCAGGACGTAAACGGAAGATTTGAAGTTGGTACTGCTTATTTCCCATCTATTACAGATGAGGACCAGGGCGGCGTATCCATCGGAGGTGCTTCTCTGTGGGCCCTGAACAACAACGATCCTAAGAAGTTAAGAGCTACCTGGGAGTTTGTAAAATTCCTGATCTCTCCGGAATCTCAGGCTTACTGGAACGCACAGACCGGATACTTCCCTGTAACTGTTGCAGCTCAGGAAGAGCAGGTATT
>DWUY01000088.1 GCA_019120515.1 Candidatus Blautia avicola
GCCAATGCAACAGTAACTGCATCTGTAGTTGAAAACGGTAAGGCAAAGAAAGTTATCGTTTACAAGTATAAGAGAAAAACCGGATACCACAAGAAAAACGGTCACAGACAGCAGTTTACTAAAGTAAAAATTGAAAAGATCAATGCTTAATCCCCATGATTAAAGTAACGATTTATCAGAGTTCAGAAGGAGAGATTTCAGGATTTTCCATACAGGGACATGCAGGTTATGCCGCAAGCGGCAGCGATATTGTATGTGCGGCTGTATCAGTGCTGGCTCAGAATACTGTGAATTCCATTGAACAGTTTACACAGGACAGTTTTACTGCCGATGTAGATGAAGAAAATGGAGGACTGTATCTTAAGATGGAGCCGGGATATTCCAAAGGATCAAAACTGCTTCTGGATTCCCTTATCCTCGGTTTACAGGGGATAGAAGAAGAATATATGGATTATCTAGATGTCATATTCGAGGAGGTGTAAGACATGTTAAAGATGAACCTTCAGTTATTTGCTCATAAAAAGGGAGTTGGTTCTACAAAGAACGGCCGTGATTCCGAGTCCAAGAGACTGGGTGCCAAGAGAGCTGACGGACAGTTTGTAAAAGCTGGAAACATCCTTTACAGACAGCGTGGAACAAAGATCCACCCAGGCGTAAATGTAGGCAGAGGCGGAGACGATACTTTGTTTGCATTAGTTGACGGTGTGGTACGTTTTGAGAGAAAAGGCAGAGACAAAAAACAGGTTTCTGTAGTTCCCGTAACTACGGCTGAGTAATCACGATAACAGGGCGGCTTCAAATCATTTTGGTTTGGAGCCACTTTTTTTCATATAGAAAATCAGACGGAGGAAATTATGTTTGCAGACAGAGCGAAAATCTATATCCGCTCAGGCAAGGGCGGCGACGGACATGTAAGCTTCAGAAGAGAGCTTTTTGTTCCCAGCGGCGGTCCTGACGGCGGAGACGGCGGAAGAGGCGGCGATGTTATTTTTGAGGTGGATAAAGGATTAAACGCCCTGAGCGATTACCGTCACAAGAGAAAATACGCCGCGGGAGACGGTGAGCCGGGGGGCAAGAGAAGATGCCATGGGGCTGACGGTAAAGATATCATCCTGAAAGTTCCTGAAGGAACGGTAATCAAAGATGCAGCCAGCGGGAAGGTCATCGCCGATATGTCCGGAGAGAATACAAGGCAGGTAGTTTTGAAAGGGGGAAGAGGAGGCAATGGCAATCAGCATTACGCCACAGCCACCATGCAGGCCCCGAAATATGCCCAGCCGGGACAGGCGGCCCAGGAGCTGGAGGTACAGTTAGAGCTGAAAGTGATCGCGGACGTGGGCCTTCTGGGATTCCCAAATGTTGGAAAATCCACTCTTCTTTCTAGAGTGAGCAATGCCCGGCCTCAGATTGCCAATTATCATTTCACTACCATAAACCCTCATCTGGGCGTGGTGGATTTTAAAGGATGTCAGGGATTTGTGATTGCGGATATTCCCGGACTTATTGAAGGAGCTTCCCAGGGCGTGGGACTTGGTCATCAGTTCCTGCGGCACATTGAGAGGACAAGAGTGCTGATCCACCTGGTAGACGCAGCTTCCACCGAAGGCCGTGATCCGGTGGAGGATATTTACAAGATCAACAAAGAACTGGAAGCCTATGATCCTGAGATGATGAAAAAACCTCAGGTTATAGCGGCAAATAAGATCGACGCCATTTATCCCGGAGATGAGGATCCGGTAGAGCGGCTTCGGAAAGAGTTTGAGCCTCAGGGTATCCGGGTGTTCGGCATTTCTGCGGTAAGCGGCAAGGGCCTGAAAGAACTGCTTTATTATGTGAAGCAGCTTCTGGATTCTATTGATAAAGAACCGGTTGTATTTGAACAGGAATTCTTCCCGGAAGATATGATGATCCGAGAAAATCTGCCTTATACAGTAGAGAGAGCAGAGAATGATGAACACATCTTTATCGTAGAAGGACCAAAGATCGAGAAAATGCTGGGTTATACCAATCTGGATTCAGAAAAGGGATTCCTCTTTTTCCAGAAGTTCCTGAAAGAATCCGGGATCCTGGAAGACCTGGAGAAGGCCGGTATCCAGGAGGGAGATACGGTACGGATGTACGGCTTTGATTTCGATTATTACAAATAGGAGTAGATTATGACAAGCAAACAGAGAGCTTATTTAAAAAGTCTTGCTATGAAAATGGAACCCATCATCCAGATCGGGAAATCCAGCCTGACTCCGGAGCTGACAAAGGCTGTGGAAGAGGCGCTTACTGCAAGAGAACTGATCAAGATCAGTGTACTTCAGAACTGTATGGATGATCCCAGAGGCCTGGCAGATATGCTGGCGGAAAGGACCCATTCTCAGGTGGTTCAGGTCATCGGAAAAAAGATCGTTCTTTACAGAGAAGGAAAAGAAGATAAGAAAAAAATACTTCTTCCCTGATATCCGGGGAGTCCAAGGACAGACTTTCGGCAGCCTGCCGGGGCGCAGAAAGAAAGAGGAGCAGCCATGAGTGAAAAGAAGAAGCGGATAGGGATCATGGGAGGCACCTTCGATCCTATCCATATCGGACATTTGATCCTGGGGGAGACCGCATACCATCAGTTTCATTTAGACAAAGTATTATTTATGCCCGCCGGGAATCCACCCCATAAGCAGGTCAGAGAGAACAGGGCCACAGATTCTCAGCGGGTAGATATGGTCCGGCTGGCCATTGCTTCCAATCCCCATTTTACCCTGTCCCTGGAAGAAATGCACAGGGAGGGGTATACCTATACCTATCGGACGCTGGAGCGTCTGAAGAAACAATATCCCGACACAGAATATTATTTTATCCTTGGGGCAGATTCTCTTTACACCTTTGATGAATGGAAAGAACCGGGAAGGATCCTGGCAGCCTGTACGATCCTGGTAGGGACCAGAAATCATACCAGCGATGAAAAGCTGGACAGGGTCATCCGTTATCTGGAGGAAAAATATCAGGGAAAGATTGAAAAACTGGAGTCTTTGAATATTGATATTTCTTCTAAGATGATCCGTTCCTGGATTGAAAAGGGGAGGAGCCTGGCTTATTATGTGCCGGATCAGGTGATCGATTATATACAGAGAAATAACATTTATAAGGATTGTGATGAAGATGAAGTATAATTTTGCAGAATATGAGAAAAAATTAAAAAAATATCTGGATAAAGACAGATATCGGCACACTTTAGGAGTGATGTATACCGCTGCGGCTCTGGCTATGGCCCATGATCATGACATGGAACAGGCACAGATGGCAGGTCTGCTCCACGACTGTGCAAAATGCATTCCTAACAAAAAGAAACTGAAGATCTGCAAAAAACAGAACATACGGATCTCATCTGCGGAGAAATCCAGTCCTTTTCTTCTCCATGCTAAGCTGGGAGCTTATATCGCAAAGGAAAAATACCAGATCGAGGACGAAGAGATCCTCTCTGCTATCCGTTGGCATACAACGGGAAAAGAAGCCATGAGCGAACTGGAGAAGATCGTCTATATTGCGGATTATATCGAACCTGGCAGGGATAAAGCCCCAAGACTGGCATGGATCCGGAAAGTGGCTTTTGAAGATCTGGACGAGGGTATGTACTATATTTTAAAAGACAGCCTTTCCTACCTGGGAGACAGCAGCAAAGTCCTGGATCCCATGACCCGGAAGGCCTTTGAATATTATGAAACTCTTCACCTGGAAAGAAAGCAGAGAAAGGAAAAAAATGGAAAGTAAAGAAATGGT
>DWUY01000089.1 GCA_019120515.1 Candidatus Blautia avicola
CCTGCAAGGCACTTGAATGAGGCGTACTGGACGTACGCCGATTGAAAGTAACGCAGCAGAACTGCAAATTCAGCCATTCTGACCGTTTGGCCCCTTGTACACTGAGGGTAAGGTATCTTAAGAAAAACGGATTTGTAGAAGTAAGACAAAATGGTTCTCATGTCAAAATGAATAATCCATCGACAAAGAGAACCGTGATTGTTCCCGTACATGCAAAGTCTATGAAGAGAGGATTAGAACAGGCGATATTAAAACAGGCAGGTTTGAAGCTGCCTTAGTCATGGAGGTAAGAAAATTGGAAAAATTATTTTATCCCGCAATTTTTCACAAAGCAGAGGAAGGCGGGTTTTGGATATCCTTTCCGGATCTTCCAGAGTGTTTTACTGAGGGGGAGGATATGGCCCAGGCATATAAGATGGCGGTAGAAGCGCTGGGACCGGCAATTGTAAGCAGAAAAGAAAATCAGGAAGAGATTCCCGAGGCAACAGAAATTGATAAAATTGACCCGGGAGATGGAAGAGTTGTGATCGTAGAATTTGATCTGTTGGAATATCTGAAAAAACATGAGTCGAAAGCTGT
Organism: Candidatus Blautia avicola; assembly: GCA_019120515.1. Taxonomy (GTDB): domain Bacteria; phylum Bacillota; class Clostridia; order Lachnospirales; family Lachnospiraceae; genus Blautia; species Blautia avicola. The sequence continues at coordinate 580 of DWUY01000089.1, forward strand.
GAAAAAGACCTTGAGCATTCCAAAATGGCTGAATGAGGAAGCGGTTGCCCTGGGAGTGAATTTTTCACAGGTTCTGCAGGAGGCTTTGATGGCAAAAATAAGCAAAAAGGAATAAAAGGAAAAGAAATTCTTGACATATCCTTGAAAATCCAGTACAATCAATTCTTGCAGAGAATTGCTGAAATAGCTCAGTTGGTAGAGCACTTCACTCGTAATGAAGGGGTCGTGGGTTCGAGTCCCATTTTCAGCTTACCTGGGGAAATGGCTGTGATCCGCTTGCAGGATTGCAGCCATTTCCTGTTATACATGACAATATGCAGCCGACAGAGCGTGCTATCTGTTTCGAACATTTTGCAGGCCCCTTGTATACTGAGGGTAGCCAGAATGTATAAAAATCCTGTTAAGTATGCATACTGTACTCAGATACAATGACATACAAAGTGCTGAGGTGTATAGAAATACAAAAGCAAACATAAAATTGCAGGATGGAAGGGATTTATGATGAAAATAAGAATTGTGACAATACTGCTGCTTTTGGCAGTCCTGGGAACTGTTTTTACCGGCTGTAATGATAAAGAAGAAGAGGATAATCTGGAACTGGTATGGGAATCAGAAGCAGATAAAGGACGGGATACATATGTGTGGATATAAAGAGAACAGGGGTTCTCTGCCTTCTTATGCCTGGTCTCCCTGGAAGGAGGGACGGAGCGAAGAGGAGCGCAGAGAGCTTCAGGAAATCCAGGAGATCCGGATCCCCGACGGGATACGGGAACTGGGGAATTATACTTTTTACGGCTGCAGGAATCTGATGACTCTGGAAATGACAGATTCTGTAAAAACTATTGGGGGCGGTTCTTTTACCGGCTGCGGCGCCCTGCGGAAACTTCATGTGCTTATGGAACCGGGAGGGACCTCCTGTATCCGGGATGTGGTAAGTGAAACTTTTCATGAAGTCTATGTTTCCATCAGGTTTCGGAACAGCAGTGAGGGAGCAGAGCTGATCTTTCCGGAATATTATGAGGAAGGGGTGGAGAATACTCCGGCCAGGATCCTGGAAACTCATTATCATGGCTGCGGATACAAATACCGCCAGTGCTTTCTGGAAAAGAAGGTGGATTACCAGGGATATGACCGGCTGTTTTATCTGGCAAAGGTCAATGAAAAGCCGGAGATCCTTCTCCCAATGGCTATGGGAAGGCTGCTCTGGCCCTGGGACCTTGGCAGCCAGGCAGAGGAAGAGTATCTGGAATATGTGAAAGAACATGTGCTGGAATGCGGTTTTTATTATATGGAACAGGAAGACTGGAACCAGGCTTTTTCTTATCTGGGACAGCGAAAGCTGTGGACAGAGGAAGCTATGGATCAGGTGATCCAGGAAGCTTCCGGCAAAGGAAGAGCAGAGATAGTCGGTTATCTCATGGAAGAGAAACAGAGATTGTTTGCAAAACGAAAGAAGACTTTTGAACTATAGGAGAGAGAAAATATGGCCAGGGAAATGGAAAAAAGGATAGAGGACGTCTGCGGCAGGATCCTTATGTCCTCTAGAAATGAGCTGTATATCCATCTGCGTTTTTTTGATGTGGCGCTGTCAGCCTTTACATATGTGATGGGGGAACAGAATGGAGAACTGGGGACTGACGGCGCAGGGATCTATTATGATCCCGGATATCTGGGAGGCCTTTACCGTCAGGGACGCCGGGAGGTGAACCGGGCTTATCTTCACATGATGCTCCATTGTCTCTTTGCTCATCTTTGGAAAAAGGTGAAGATCCGGAAAAAGGCGGCCGCAAAGACTTTGGGGATTTCCCGGGAAGATGGAGAAAATGGAAAAAAGGATCTGACGGATATCCTCTGGGATCTGGCCTGTGATATCAGTGTGGAATCTATGATTGACGGCCTGGCCCTTCACTGTGTAAAAAAGCCTATGTCCAGGGACCGGAGAAACCTCTATGCCAGTTTCAGGAAGAAGAGAAAGACCCTGAATGCGGAAGGAGTTTTTGAAGAGCTGGTGGAAATGGGGCCTTCCCTGGAACAGGCCCTTCTTTGGGAAAGGGAGTTTCACTGTGACGATCACAGACTCTGGAAAGGAGGCAGGAAGAATCCTCCCAGCCAGAGACCGGAGAAAAACTGGGAGGATATCCGGGACCGTATGGAGACAGAGATGGAAACCTTTGGACAGAATATGGCCCGGGGCCAGGCTGGTCTGAAGGAACAGATCAAAGCAGAAAACCGGGATACCAGAGACTACCGGCGGTTTCTCAGGAAGTTTGCCGTGCTGCGGGAAGAACAGATGGTAGATCCGGATAGCTTTGACTATATTTTTTACAGCTACGGCATGTCTCTTTACGGAAATATGCCTCTTCTGGAGCCTCAGGAGACCCGGGAGGTAAAAAAGATCCAGGACTTTGTGATTGCTATCGATACTTCCATGTCCTGTTCCGGAGAGCTGGTCCGGGGATTTTTAAGAGAGACCTATTCCGTACTCCGGGAACAGGAAAGCTTTTTTCGGAGAATGCAGATCCATGTGATCCAGTGTGACGAAAGGATCCAGAGTGACCGGCTGATCACCAGTCAGGAAGAACTGAAAGAATATATGGAAAATCTGGAACTTGCAGGAAAGGGCGGGACAGATTTCCGCCCGGTGTTTGCCTATATCCGGGAAAAGCAGAGAAAAGGAGAACTCAGGGGATTAAAGGGGCTTTTGTATTTTACAGACGGGAAAGGGATCTTCCCGGAGCGCATGCCTCCCTATGATGTGGCTTTTCTGCTGATGCAGAAAGAATATGAAGAGATCGAAGTGCCCTGTTGGGCCATGAAGCTGTATCTGGACGAGGAAGAACTTTTAGAGAGGAACGAGAGGGCAGAAGAATGAATATAAAAAGAGCAAAACAGGAGATCAAAGATACGGTGGAAGCCTATCTTTTAAAGAATGATTACGGAGATTACTGTATCCCGGCCATAAGGCAGCGGCCGATCCTGCTTATGGGACCTCCGGGGATCGGCAAGACTCAGATCATGGAACAGGCAGCAAGAGAATGCGGCATTAACCTGGTGTCTTATACCATTACCCACCATACCAGGCAAAGCGCCATAGGACTGCCTTTTATTAAAGAGAAAAGCTACGGGGGAGAGACCCGGTCAGTTACCGAGTATACTATGAGCGAGATCATCGCTTCCGTGTATGACAAAATGGAAGCTACCGGAATCCGGGAGGGGATCCTGTTTATTGATGAGATCAACTGCGTTTCGGAGACGCTGGCTCCTGCCATGCTCCAGTTCCTCCAGTGCAAGACTTTCGGAAACCAGCAGGTACCTTCCGGATGGATCATTGTGGCTGCGGGAAATCCTCCGGAGTACAATAAATCTGTCCGGGACTTTGACGTGGTGACTCTGGACCGGGTAAAGAAGATCGACGTCCGGGAAGATTTCGGCGTCTGGAAAGAATATGCCTACGAGGCAGGGATCCACCCGGCGGTGCTTTCTTATCTGGATATCCGGAGAGAAAATTTTTACCGTATGGAAACCAGTATTGACGGAAGGATGTTTGCCACTCCCAGAGGGTGGGAGGATCTTTCCCAGCTTCTGTATGTATATGAAAAGCTGGGAAAACGGCCGGACCGGGAAGTGGTCTGCCAGTATATCCAGCACTGGAAGGTGGCAAAGGATTTTGCCAATTATCTGGATCTTTTTGAAAAATACAAGACGGATTATCAGGTAGATCAGGTCCTGGCAGGACATTTTGAAAAATTTGCCGTGGAAAAGCTGCGGCTGGCTTCCCTGGACGAGCGGTTTGCCGTAGTGGGACTGTTCATGGGAAAACTGGGAGAGAGGTGCAGAGCGTACCATGAAAAAGATCTTCTGGTCACAGAGCTCTTTGAAGTCCTGAAAAGCTGGAAAAAAGCCCTGGAATCTGCAGAACACCCCTGGCAGGCTTTAGAGGACCGGATCCTTATGAGAGAGAAGGATCTGGAAGAAAAGAAGAAGGCAGACCTTCTCACCCGGGAGGAGGAACATCTGCAGCAGGAGATCCTGAGGATTCTGGGAATCTACCGGGACCTGGCAAAAGAAGAGGAAGCCCGGGGAGAAGGAAAAGAAGAAATCTTTCGGAAAGTGAAGGAAGCTTTCCAGGATCAGGCCGGAGAGCGTGAAGAACTGATAAAAGACACCGGAGAAAAGCTCCAGAATACCTTTGACTTCCTGGAGCTGGCTTTTGCGGAAGGACAGGAGCTGGTAGTCTTTGTCACAGAACTGAACACCAATCCTTACAGTATGGAATTTATCAGTGAGAACGGCTGCGACAGCTATTATAAGTATAATAAAAAGCTCCTTTTCGACCAGGAACAAAGAGAGATCCTGGAAGAACTGGAAAATATCGAAGAAGAGCTCTAAGGACAGGAAGTCCAAAGGAGATCCCTGCAGGTCAGAGCGGGAGAAAAGATCAGGGAGGAAAGGAACCCATGAAAAAAGGGAAAGAACGGGGAAGCTGTGAGACATGTACCTTTTATATTTATGACGAAGAATATGAAGCTTATCTGTGCGACATGAACATGGATGAAGACGATTATGTGCGGATCCTGTCGGACCGGTATTATCAATGCCCTTATTACCGGAATCAGGACGAATACGCGGTAGTGAGAAAACAGATGTAAAAGAGAGAAGACTGCATTGTATGTTGTGCAGTCTTTTCTGTATTTCGGGGCAGATTTCTTGTTTCATGAGGATATTTTCAATATAATGATACCAAGGGCAAAAGATCTGCACACACATAAGTTTACTCATAAGCAGGTGTAAGACCTTGGGGGCTTTTGCCTCCAACATCAATATAATAGGGAAAAAACAGAGAATGAAGATAGCAATTTGTGATGATGAGAAAAAGGCCTCGGAGACTCTTCTGGAAATCCTCCGGGAATGCCCGGAATCCATAGAAAAAACAGATATCTATTTCAGCGGGGAAGAACTTCTCCTGGCAGAAGAACAGTACGACCTTCTGTTTCTGGATATTGATATGGAAGGGATAGACGGCATAGAGACAGCCAGAAAGATACGTCTGAAGGATAAAAAAGTAAAGATCGTCTATGTGACTGCTTACAGCGAGTATGCGGGAAAAGCTTTTTCCGTCCATGCTTTCGGCTATCTGCTGAAGCCGGTGAAGAAGGCCAGTGTGCTCAGGCAGGTAGCGGATGCCCTGGCTTACCGGGAGGAAGAACAGAAGCCCAGTTCCGTCCTGGAGTTTGAGACTTTCCAGGGAAGGACCAGGCTCCATACAGCAGATATTTACTACTTTGAGATCCGGGGAAGACAGATCAAGCTGGCGGCAGAAGAGGGCTGCTATGAAATGCGGGGAAAGATCGGGGATCTTCGGGAAAGAATGAGGGATTATGGATTTGCCTCTCCCCACAAAAGTTTTGTGGTAAACCTGGATCAGATACGGAATATCAAAGGCTA
>DWUY01000090.1 GCA_019120515.1 Candidatus Blautia avicola
AATTCATTAGGAAAGTATCAGATTCAGAGCAGACATAAAAAGAGCAGTTCTAGGTAAAGTTGAACTGCTCTGAATGTGATTCTTTCCAATTGTACCAAGTTGCGGACGATCAGCCGGTAAACTTATGGGGATTGTATCTTTTTCAGGAGCCGAAAAAGGTCATATTTCCCATAAAAATCTGGCATATCAGGCACTTTTTTACTGCCTGACAGATTTCCGGGCATGCTGCGCAGACCTTCCAGAGGGAGGTCTTAAAAAATCGGTATGGGGAAATCCGTGTTTTATGGGAAGGGAGCATAACTCCTCCCCAGCTGTCTCATAGAGGCACAGCCGCATTCCGGACAGATGGACAGGTCAACACCCCATACTGCTTTGAGCAGTTCTGCTATAGATAAGCCCATGTAACGCTGACGAAAACGCTGGCCTCCCTGGATCCGGAAGATCGTTTTCAGATTTCTGGACTTCATCCGGTTATTGAGGAATCCGTAGTACCGGATCTTCTGGAAACCAGAGGGGAGTACATGCATCAGGAAGCGGCGGATAAACTCTCCGCAGCTGAGGGTGACCTGTCGTTTTGGGTCACCGGGTTTCTTTCCCCTTGCAGAGAAAATCACTTCTGTTTTTGTAACCGAGAGGATCCGATTGTTTGAAATGGCGACCCGGTGGGTGTAACGGCCAAGGTACTCAATGGCATTGCCAAATCCATGAAAAGTCTTTTTGATATAAGGGCACCAGTCTTTCCTATAAAGACCGTCTTTGAAAGCCTTCCATTCCCAGGGAAGCTGCAATGCTTCACAGGAAGCAGAGAAAACAAGTTTTCCCTGCTGGTACAGAGTATCCAGAAGAGAAAGATATTTCCCTTTGAACTTATTTCGAAGGACTCTGACCGGGATAAAAAACTTTGCAGAGGATTTCCGGATCCTGTGGTCAGGAGTCAGCCCTCCGCCAGAGAGGATGCAGTGCATATGAACATGGTAATCCAGTTCCTGGTTCCAGGTATGGAGGACCTGGATGATCCCGGGCTTGGCGCCAAGATATTTCTGATCTGCGCTCAGTTCCAGAAGTGTTTCTGCGCAGCACTTATGGAGCAGGCCGTAAAGGAGCCTTTGATTGCAATAGATCAGGGGATTGAGTTCATGGGGAAGAGTAAACACTACATGGAAGTAAGGGGAATCTATGACTTCCGCCCTGCGCTTATCGACCCAGATTTCTTTAAGGACAGCCTGGCAGTTGGGACAGTTCCGGTTCCGGCAGGAATTCTTGTGGAATTCCATGTGCCCGCATTCCCCGCACGTGCTGATATTGACACCAAGTCTTCCGGATTTGCAGGCAAGGATTGCATGGGAAGCTTTCTTCTGTTCTTCTGACTGGAAATGTCCGGACTGACTGTAATCCTGATAAGAATGCTGCCAGATCTTCTGGATCTTGAGGTTACCCATGGAAATCACCTCCGGTCCGGTCAAAAGGGGATATTACATTTCTGGACGGATAAGAAGCCAGGTGGATATAGAGCAAGGTAGAATTCAGGGATCTGTGCCCCATAAGGTTTTTGATAGTCAGAAGGTCAGCCCCGTTTTCATAGAGATGGGTGCCAAAGGCATGGCGGAAGGAATGGCAGGTGAGCCGGTGTTCCCAGCCAAGGGAATCTTCATGGGCCCGCATATGACGGCAGATATAAAAAGTATCAATGGGACGGGAAGGATCTGTCTGTTTCGGGAAAAGCCACCCGGTTGGTCGATTGTATGCAAACCAGTATTCGGTAAGGATATCAAGAGCGTTCCGTGAAAGGATGGCATAACGGTCAGAACGATTCTTGGAATGCGCGACATGGATCCGCATATTTTTCCGTTCAATATCACAGTAACGCAGGTTACAGACTTCGCCGACCCTGAGGCCGGCAGAGTACAGGAGGGAGACCATGGCTTTTGGCTTCAGGTCAGGAAGAGTAGAGATAAAGAACTCTGCTTCCTCCTGAGTTGGGACAAAAGGGAGATAGGAATCAAACTTCCGCATAGGAAGCTGAGTAGGATCCCATGGTTTATGGAGAACATACATGGTAAAGAAACGCAGTTGGGAGATACAGGTGTTTATGGTACGGTCGGAGAGTGAACGGTTCTTCTGTAGCCAACGGATATACTCCCGGAGTTCCTCCCAGGAGACATCCTCGGGCTGTTTGAAGAGAATGGCCTGCAGGTAATCCAGATAAGAACGGATGTAAGTAGAATAAGATTTTACAGTGTGGGCAGTAAGCCCACGGAGGGAGATCATCTCCCGATAAACTTTTAAATAGTCCATAACAGAACCTCCTTGAAAAGATACAGTAATTGATTGTCAGGTTACAGATTTTTCAAGGCGGCGGTCTTGGAAAAAGATCAGATATGTAGTTGTTGAATTTAAGAATCCATGTTAAACTAAGCATAGCAGTTGGCGATGTTATGTGATTGTGAATTAGGGGTAATTCAACAATACAACATATATTCAAAAACTGCTACTTTTTTTGAAAAAAGTGGCGGAAACACGTACCTGGGGCTAGCCGTCGCGCTAGCGACTTGGTACAATTGCAGACAAAATCCTCGCAATTACCGTACTCCACCAGATCATCACCTGCCCGCCGAACAGAGGCGGCAAAAGCAGCATAAGCAAAAGCATGAGAACCGGCTCTATAAATGTCAGCAAATAGGATAGCGCGCTTTTTTCCGAGGCGTAAAAGCTGGCTGTCGTGACGCGAGTAACTGCTACAAACGGGACGGAAATAAGAAAAATCGGAATGATTTTCGCCACTTCCACATTTACATCATTGGAGGTACCGAACAAAAGTCCCAGACTTCCTCTTGTGAGATACATAACAACGCAGCCGATTACAGCCAGAAGCATGGCAAAGGCATACGCCAACCTCCGAATATTTTTCAGCCGTGCAAAGTCCCCTTCTCCGTAACACCGGCTAATGAGAGGCTGGCTGCCATCGCCCACGCCTTGAAAGATCAGGTAGATAATACAAATCATATATGCAATGCAAGCGTATACTGCGATCGCCGATTCCCCTCCGTAAGAAGCGGAAAATCGGTTGATGATAATCAAAGAGATATTTGGGGACATGGCAAGGCCAAAAGGGGCAATCCCGATTTTCAGGACATACATTACCACCCTGCCCATTTTTGAAAACGGAATTTTTAAGGTAAACTGCTTCTTTTGGATAATGTAGACTAAAGCGATCAACATCGTGACGCCTTGCCCAATTACGGTAGCAATGGCAGCCCCGGCTACGCCTTGCTCCCATACCCATACAAAAAGATAGTCCAGAATGATATTGCTGATAAATCCCGCCATCATGGCGATCATAGCATAAAAGGAACCGCCGAGGTTACGGATCAAGGGGACAAGCCCCGTGCCGAAAACTTGCAGGATCGTACCAAAGGTAACGACCACAATATATTCTTCGGCCAAAGACAGCATCTTGCCGCTGGCCCCCAAAAGCCGCAGCAGTGGATTGTACCAGCATAAAACCCCAACGGTTAAAATGACGCTGAAGGCAATCATCAACCAGTTTGCTCCCGCTGTAAACATGCGGGCTTCTTTTTCCTTTTTCTCCGCTTTATTGATTGAATAGTAAATTGCGCCGCCCATACCGATCCCCGTCCCAACAGCCTGGATAAAAGCGACGATAGGATATGCAATATTTACGGCAGAAAGTCCAACGTCCCCCAGACTGTTCCCCACGAAAAAGCCGTCTACAATCGCATAAACGCCGGACAGGGCAAAGGACAAGATGGACGGAAAAACATATTTGAAAAACAATTTCGTATCACGCGTTTGTATCATTAGTATTCTTACCTCCGGCTTCCTGAAAAAGTTTTATAAACAGCGCGCCATCTTCGCTCAATCTGTGCATACGTTCGAGCCCCATTTTTTGAATGGCAGCCAATTCCGCTTTTCGCAATGCGGGCAAAATCGTGTCGGCGTATTCTCTCCCTGCCGCGGTGAATTGAATGCGTTTATTTCTTTTATCTCCCTGCATAGGGAATAATTCAACTAATTTTTTGTTTTCAAAGTCTTTCAAAATCATATTGACGGTTTGCTTGGGGATCAGCCATCGCTGGCTGATTTTCTTTTGCGTACAATCCTCGCCTCCCTCGTCAATGGCCGTAAGGGCCAATAGGCAACTCACCGATATGCCATGGGTTTTGGCCCACTCTGTATATACATAGTTTGTTTCCTGCCACACCGTGTAGTAGCGGTTTAATTCCTCGATCAATGCAGCTTTATTCTCCATCGTGCTCCTCCTTTAAAATTAGTACAGTTATGTACTAATTTAGTATAGTCCATATCCGTACTAATTGTCAAGTAGGAAGAAAAGTATTACTTTACGGCACATGAACATTTGCTCAAGGCACATATTTCCCCACATACAACAAGCGACGATACTCTTTTTTAAGAATATCGCCGCTTTGCTGTATCGTTTATGAAACCCGTCACATCAAGGCACTTTCAAAAATGGTGTGGCAAGCGCCTTTCTACTTTATAAATCCATTGATTTTGCTGGCTTTTTCAGAGATTTTCACGCTGCTGCCGTGGCATACGAAAAGTCCTCGTACATTTTAAAGCCCTCCTAATTTTCTAAAATTTGCCCTGTTTTACCGCGATTTGCCGGGTATGTAATTTCCGCCGAGATTATTAAAACATTCACAAAATAAGCAACGCATGGTAAAATGCGGTATATCCGAGCCATCGAGAGTATTAAGAACATAGTAAAGATCCGTATGCATTCTATTTAGCTCTTTAATTTTATCAATCAACCGGTAATCGAAGTTGCTCCCATTTTTGAGATGACTCTACGTTGCATTCACCCACTTTCACCTTAAATCCGCCTCTACTCCACAGCCACAGAGGAGTATGAATATCTATTGGACATCTCTGCGTGTCTCTAAATACTTCTTCCCATAGAGAGCTTACTTTCTCTCGTATATTAGGTTTTTCAGCTTCATCATGTGTGATCAATCCCAATTTTTCACTTGCCTGTATAACATGGGTGTCTGGCGCAACCGTAATATACTGCCTGTCTTCCAGCTTTGCATCTGTATATTGGATCATCACATATAGCCAATAATTCAAAATCTTTGTACCAGATAAATATGGGAACCCCTTTTTGTTTTTTAGAATATACTCTTTGATCTTTTTTACGGAATTATCATTATCCCAAAACAGCTTTCTGACGTCACCCTGAAATTTATCCATAAATGTGTTGCACAGCCGTCCCCATATCTCTATATGTTTATTAGGCTGAAGGGCCACTTTATACCTTAACAGTTTAGTGCGCAGCTCCTCTTGTTTCATTTTTACAACGTATTCTGGCGAAAATATGTCTCGGGTTTCAGTGTCAAGATATGCAGCTTTTGCTGCCTCCCACAGCTTATATGAATTTCTTTGGTAATTTAATGCCATAGGCAAAGTAAAATATAAATAGTTTTCCTTCGTACCTTTCCCTAACCCGGGATTTGCATCCTCTGGCATAATTTCTCCTCCAAGGCTTCCGTCATGATAAAGTTGCAAGAGATCTTCTACGTTCTTCAGAATGTTTTGTTTTTTTCGAGACTCAGTGTTATTTCTTCCATTTTTTAGTATTCCTTTTTTAAATATCACTATTATAATACTCAAGTCATCAATCGACTTATTAGCTTTTTCTACTGTCTTGATTTTTGCAAGTAGTATCTCAGCATCTCTTAATTCCACACTACATAGCTAAAATGATCATTCCAATTATAACATAGTTTATAGAATAAATTATACTATTTTCAGCGTCGAACTTATCCAAGTCCTCCTGGGTTGCCACCCTTCTATATTTCACGCCATCATTTGCCTGGGAGTTTGACCCCACGTCCGTTCTCCTGCTGCTTCACCGTAGAAATTTCCTCTGTCCCTACCTATAAACTTCTTATAATAATAGGTTGAATTTCTCCTATTTTTGGATATAATAAAAGTAAAGACAGCAAAAGGAGGTTTCGTTATGAATATCAACACTAAAAACCTGGTTTCTATCACCGAGGCTAATCAAAATTTCTCTAAGGTAGCGCGCCTCGTAGATGAGAACGGTTCTGCCATCATATTGAAGAACAATGTTCCCCGATATCTGGTCATGGAATTCAGCGCCGCTGAACAAGAGCAGCTTGCTGCTGATGAAGATGTAATGGCTATTTCCAAACGTCTCATCGAAAAGAACCGACAGGCTTACGAGGTACTTGCCAAATGATCCGATTATCCAAACCGCAGATATTTCTGCTGCACGAACAACTCATTGCAGAGACCGGAGGTTCATCCGGCCTGCGTGATGAAGGGATGCTGGACTCTGCGCTGAATGCTCCTTTCCAGACCTTTGGCGGGGAAGATGTCTATCCATCTCTCCAGCAGAAGGCAGCCCGGCTTTGCTTTGGTCTAGTAAAAAACCACCCCTTTGTAGACGGAAACAAACGTATCGGCGCACACGTTATGCTAGTGTTTCTTGCTTTAAATGGGATTGAATTGCAACATACGCAAACAGAATTATCCGATGTTATCCTGCAATTAGCAGCAGGCACCATTCAGTCTTCTGATTTACTGAGCTGGATACTCGCACATCAGGTCTAAAAAGCCGTTCTCCTAGGGATGGCTTTTTCCATGCCACCGGCCACCACATTTTGCATGAATTCTGGCACGACATTCTCTGCACAGAGGAATCATAAAAGGCAAAGGATTTTGATGAGTTTGATATTCCGCTCCTCCTATCATTTTCTGCCCACTAACATCTTTGACTCGCCAAGCATCATCATTGCCGCCCGGCGGTGAGAGCCAAATACCTCCTTTGCCGTGTCGATCAGGCGTACCTCCTCATATCCCATATCCCGGAGGTTTTGTGCAAACTCCTCCATATCTCCATACATCCTTGGTTTCATTTCATCATTCAGTGCAAAGACGCCGCCCTTTTTCAGCACCCGCAGTGTCTCCAGCAGCAGTTTCTGTTTATCAGCCCCGGTAATATTATGATAAACATAATTACTCACCACAGCGTCAAAAGATTCATCTGGGAAATCCAGCTTGTTGGCGTCCCCGTGTTGAAAGATGCAACGGCTCCCTGCTCCTTCACTGGCGGCGTTTTTCTCACAAAGAGCCTGACTGTAGCTGTAAACTGCAGCCCAATAGTCGATCCCCATAACCTTTGCCTCCTGCCATGTCAATGCAGCCCGGATGGATAATGCTCCGGAGCCGCAGCCTACGTCCAGCAGTGTTCCTTTGCCGTCATAATCCATATAGGACAGGATGGTCTGATGTACCTGCTCCATGATCCTGCCTCCGTCAAAGGCATACTGCCGCCGGATCCATGTGATCCAGCCAAGAAGTGCCAGAAGCCCCACTACGGCGGTCACAAACAGGAGGCAAAGTACAGGAATATGGAGCACAGCAAACGACAGTACCGCCAGCAAAGCTGCCAGAGCTGTCAGCCCACACACCATATAAAACACCGGATCTGACATCCAGTTTCCGTAATCCTCGCCGTGAGTGCCAAGGCGGATCACTTTTTGAGATTTTTCATTCCGATCAGACATAAGTTCCCTTCTTTCTTTTACATAATTTAATCCTTGTGATCAGCATTTCTCTAAAACCATGTGAATCCGTTCACTGTAACTTCTCCCTGTGCAATATCTTTTTCATTGTATCTCCCATCGGATATAGTAAAATATAAATGGATATTTCTATAATTTTATTATAGTTAGTTTTAACTAACATGTCAATAAATCTCTTTTCCTTCATCTCTTTTAAACTGCACTGTTACACAAGATTATCTTCCCTGATTTTGCGCTTTCTCCAAAATGGCAGCAAATAATCGAACAACTTCATTGATAAATTCGTTCAATTTAAGTATATCGGTTTTTAAATCAACGATAATCTAAATATATTCTTTCTAAAGGATTCTATGATTCCAGTCTCCACCCGGCGCTTTGCTGCTGAAGCTCTACCATACGGCAAAACAGACCGCCCCGGGCCATCAGTTCCGCCGGAGAGCCTTCCTCAGCCACCCGGCCCTCTGCCAGGACCACGATCTTATCTGCGGCCTCCACCGTACGCATCCGGTGGGCAATGACCAGTACGGTCTTGCCTGCCAGCAGATGGGACAGGGCTTCCTGCACCTTGGTCTCGTTTTCTACATCCAGGCTGGCGGTAGCCTCGTCAAGAAGTATGATAGGAGCGTCCTTCAGCAGAGCCCTGGCAATAGAGATCCGCTGCCGCTCCCCGCCGGAAAGCCGGGCTCCGTTTTCCCCGATAGGCGTATCGTAACCCTCAGGCAGTCTCCTGATAAATTCTTCGCAGTTTGCGGCTTTTGCCGCTGCCCGTACCTCTTCATTTGTAGCCCCATGTCTGCCAAGGCGGATATTTTCCATCACTGTGTCATCAAATAGTACAACGTCCTGAAAGACCATGGAGTAATCTCTCAGAAGCACCTCCGGATCTACTGTGGAAATATCCACTCCTCCTACTTTGACTGCACCTTTATCAATATCCCAAAGCCTTGCGGCCAGCCGGGCACAGGTACTTTTTCCTGAACCGGAAGGACCTACCAGCGCCGTAACCTCTCCTTCTTTTGCCGTAAAGCTCACATCATGAAGGACTTCCTTTTCATCATAGGCAAAGCCCACATGTTCAAATACAATGTCATGGTCTTTGGGTGCAAATGTTCCGGAGCCTTCTGCCACAGGTGTTTCATAAATTTCCATCATGCGGTCAGCGGACACCTGGGAGATAAACATCTCCGCAATAAGGGCCAGGCTCTGGTCAAAGGGAGCATAGATCCTTGTAATGACCAGCAGGAAAAGAAAAAGCAGCATAAAATCAATGGAACCGGACAGGATCAGATCAGCTCCAACAAGGATGGTGGTGGCTACCCCCATGCGCATGATCACACTGGCAGCATTGACAAAAAGGCCGGTGCCCAGTTCCCCGCGGATCATCACCCGCTCATGTTCATCGATCTTCTGGTTCAGGCCTTCCAGATACCGCTCTTCCTGATTTGTGGCACGGATCTCCCGGATATTTTCCAATGCCTCCTGAATACCGTCTGATACACGGACAGCGGCCTTTTTTGTCCGCTGGGCGCTGCGGGCAGCGGTTTTCCGGCTTCCAAACAGCAGGCCAAAAGCTGCCGGCACGCCCCACAGGCAGGCGATGGCCAGCCGCCAGTCGTACAGGAGAAGGCAGATTGCAATGACTCCAGTGGAGATATAAGCGCCGTACAGGTATCCCAGCACATGGGACCACACATGTTCCATCCGATTTACATCTCCCATGATGGTCTCCGTAAGATCCGCCAGATCCCGTTTTCCGAAATATCCCAGAGGAAGCTTCCGAAGCCGTTCCGCCAGGCTAAGACGTGTGGTCTTCACTTCATTATATACCAGTCCGTAGGTTGCTTTATACTGCTGCAGATGGGTCACAAAGGAAAGAAGGACAAAAAGCAGTACCAGTCCCACAGCTGGAACTATCCCGGGCAGAGGCGCTCCCTTGGTCAGGGTTTCCATAAAACCGGACATCAGCAGGTACAGGATACCCACGCCTCCCATAACCACCAGATTAACGATCACTGTCCAGAATGCGCCTTTTTTCGTATTTTCCACACCCTGGTCAGTAAGAGCATATTTTCGCTGAAATTTTTTACTGAACATTTACTTTCCCTCTCTTTCACTGGTAATCTTCCACCGGACTGCCTGATTATAGTCCGCCCACATCCTGGAGTAGAGTCCTCCTGCTGCGGCAAGCTCATCATGAGAGCCCTGTTCCACTACCTGCCCTTTCTCCAGGACAATGGTCTTATCTGCCCCGACGACTGTAGAAAGACGGTGGGCGATCATGATAACGGTCCGCCCCTTTGTCAGTGTGGCAAAGGCTTTCTGGATCAGCACTTCGTTCTCGGGATCGGCAAATGCCGTGGCCTCATCCAGCACCACGATAGGCGCGTCCTTTAAAATAGCCCGCGCCAGAGCGATACGCTGCTGCTCCCCGCCGGAGAGGTAGGTTCCCTCTGTACCGATCTGAGTGTCCAGACCCTCGGGAAGTTTTTCCAGGATATCTTTGCACTGAGCTGCCATGAGCGCTTCCATTACCTGTTCCCTTGTAGCTTCCGGCCTGGCAGCCCGGACATTTTCCAGAATGGATGCCTTAAACAGGCGGTTATTCTGGAATACAAAAGCCACCTGGTCCATAAGTACATGGGGATGGATCTGGGTCACGTCTACGCCTCCTACCTTCACAACTCCGGAAGCTGCGTCCCAGAACCTTGGTATCAGGCTGGCCGCCGTAGTCTTGCCTCCTCCTGAGGGTCCTACTAGTGCCACTGTCTGTCCCGGCTCTGCGGTAAAGGAAACATGAGACAGGGCCGGGCTCTCTCCGCCCTCATAGGTAAAGCTCACATCATTGAATTCTACCCGGTTATCCCTGGGCGTCTGGGGATTCACAGGCGCTTCCTGGACAGGAGCCTCCATTACCTGATCGATACGTCCCAGAGCAGTAGCTGCCAGCATCATACCGGAAGCCGCAAACATGATCTTCGCCAGCGCAGTGGATATAATAGCGGAAAACACTGCATAAAAAGCAAAATTTGCGACAAATGCGGAAAAGTTTCCGCTGTCCAGAGCTTCCGGGGCCAGAAACAGAGCCGCCGGGACTAAAAATACAAAGGCGCCCTCGGTAAAAGTAAGGTTCATGGCCTGGGGAACCCGGCACACATCTGACTGGTAATGCTCAGCCTTTGTACTGTAATCCTCAATAGCCTGCTGAAAAGCTCTGAAAGAATAGACGGTCTGCTGAAAGATCTTGACTACAGGGATCCCCCGGACGTATTCCGTACCCGCCTTGGTCATCCGGTCCTGAGCCGCCTGATATTCTGCCATAAGGCCGGCGTTTTTGCCTCCCATCATGGAGAACATGGCGATCACAGAGATCACTGCCGCCAGCAGGCAGGCTGCCCCCATTCTCCAGTCAAAAACAAACATCAGCACCAGCATAGACAAAAACAGCACCACAGTACCTACGATATCCGCCAGGTTGTGGGCCAGGAGAGTCTCTGTATCTGCCGCTGCCGCATCCAGTCTGCTCCGGATCAGACCGGAAGCATTGGAGTCAAAAAATCCCAGGGGAGCTTTCATCACATGGGCCACCCCCTGCTTCCGGATGTTTTCCGCAGTGCGGAAAGCCGCCAGATGGGTACACATCAGTCCTGCAAAATACAGAACAATACCTCCCACTGCAAAAGCGAACGCCATCCATCCGTACCGGGTAACACTTTGGGCCTGTGTCCATTCCGGCGCCACAGCGATCAGGTCCCGGGCAGCCAGCCAAATGCAGATATAGGGCGCCATACTCAGCAGCATAGATACTGCCGATAAGGTCAGTCCCAGAAAGGTCAGACACTTATAGCTGCCGGCATAATCCAGCAAAACCCCTAGCTCACTCTTTTTCTTTCTTTTCATGATGTACCTCCTATATAAAGTTAGTTTTCGCTAACCAGCGAACAAAAAAAATATATTCCTCAGGAACTGTGGCGCTGATCAAAAGAGAGGATATTTATAGATTTTATTCCTGGCATATGATTAATACCACAGTTCCGGCCCCTGCCTGAGATACTCTTATGGCAGTTAAGGCTCTATCAGTTTCATCCAGCCGGCCGTATAGAAGGACCGGAGTTTCTCCACGTCCCGCATGGCCTGTTCCCGGGGAATATCGTGGATCACGATCTCGAAAATACCGTTAAACATGCCGCTGGCGATAATATGACACAGAGACCGGTCCAGTTCGGGAATAGTGTGTCCCAGCCGCCGGAGTACTTCCATATATTGCAAAGTAGATTCCACTTCCACCTCCACCATATCGTGGACAAAATGCTCATAGCTGGTGCCTTCTGCTCCGCACAGCAGCAGTTTTACAGGCTCCCGGTGCTGACAGATGTAGTCCACCATCCAATGGACACAGGATCCGGATTCCACCCCCATATGTTCCGGCTGCTCTTCTTCCGGAAGCTGGGCAAAGGAAATCTGGGCTTCCATAAACTTTCCCATCAGGGCCGCGGCATGAGGTTCTACGATAGAGGCAAACAGCGCCGCCTTGCTGGAAAAATAACCGTAAAAAGCCCCTGTGGTTACTCCTGCGTGTTTCACGATCTGCCGCAGGGACGCTCCCTGGAATCCTTTTTCAGAAAATTCCTCCAAAGCAGCCTGCTGGATTTTTTCCAATGTATCTGATAAATTTTCCTGCATAACAGCCTCCATGTAACAGTGCTATATAACAATGTTATAGTACACCTGCCAGATACTCCTGTCAAGGAAAATATTCGGAACCTGTTTTTATCTTTGGAAACCGGATTTCGATTTGACAATCCCTGTGCTGACTGCTAATATTTTTCTGATAAAATTACTTAAAGACGCTGTCACATGGACCATACTCCAGGTATCTTTTGACTAAGGAGGCAGCGCCGGGAAAGGATCTGTTTTCATGAACTCTTTAAGAAAAATATACTGCAGGGGTTTTCAGACAGTTTTCAAAGCTGCCCTTCCCTTTCTGCCCTACCGGAAACCAAAGATCGTCAACAGTGTGAAAGCCCTGCCGGAAGTCATGCAAAAGAAGAAATGTACCAAAGTCCTGATCATCACAGATGCCGGCATAAGGAAGCTTGGATTGACCGGACGTCTGGAAAAAGCCCTGGCAGATGCAGGGATCCCTTATTGTATCTATGACAAAACTGTAGCTAATCCTACCACTGATAATGTATCGGAAGCCATGACTCTGTATCTGGAGGAGGGCTGCGACTGTATCATCGGCTTCGGCGGCGGCTCCAGTATGGACTGTGCCAAGGCAACCGGAGCCCGCATTGCTAAGCCAAAACAATCTCTGGCCAAAATGAAGGGGATCTTAAAGGTCCATAAAAAACTGCCGCTTCTCATGGCAGTTCCCACTACAGCCGGAACCGGAAGTGAAACTACCCTGGCCGCAGTGATCACCGACGCCCAGACCCGGCATAAATATCCTATTAACGATTTCTGTCTGATCCCCAGGTATGCAGTCCTGGATCCCAAGGTCACTTTAAGCCTGCCTCCCTTTATCACTGCCACTACCGGCATGGATGCTCTTACCCATGCAGTAGAAGCATATATTGGAAATTCTACTACCTATGGAACCCGGAAAGACGCTTTACTGGCAGTGCAGTTGATCTTTGAAAATATCTATACTGCATATGAAGAGGGAGGCAGCGTGGAAACCCGCCGTAACATGCCCCATGCTTCTTTTTATGCAGGCTGTGCCTTCACCAAGTCCTATGTGGGGTACGTCCACGCCATCGCCCATTCGCTGGGAGGAGAATATAATGTTCCCCATGGATTTGCCAATGCAGTGATCCTGCCTATGATGCTGGAGGCTTACGGAGAGAAGATCCACAAAAAACTGGCCCGGCTGGCAGCTGCCGCAGGTCTGGCAGATCCGGATACCCCGGACTATGATGCCGCCAAAAGGTTTATACAAGCCATCAAAGATATGAAAAAGCACTTTGGCATTGGCGACCGGATCCCCCAGATCCGGGAAACGGATATTCCCAAGCTGGCGCACTACGCCGACAAAGAGGCCAATCCCCTCTATCCCGTGCCTGTACTTATGAATGCTGCCGAGCTGGAGCCATTCTATTACCGGCTGATGGATACCGGAGAAAATGATGAGGATAAAGAGGTTCAGGAAAGGAGAGATTGAAATGACGGAAAAAGAAATAAATGATATCGTTGTGAGACAGAGAAACTATTTTCAGACCGGAGCCACTCTTCCTGTGGACATGCGGATAGCCGGCCTGCGCCGCCTTTACGCAGCTGTTTCCCAGAATGAAAAAGAAATCCAGGATGCGCTTAAAAAGGATCTGGGCAAAAGCGGATTTGAAAGTTATATGTGCGAAACCGGTCTGGTATTAGAAGAGATCAGTTATATGCTGAAGCATATCCGCAGCTTTTCCAGAGAAAAAAGAAGACGGACGCCACTGGCCCAGTTTCATTCCCGAAGCTACCAGAAACCATCTCCCTACGGCGTTGCACTGATCATGAGTCCCTGGAATTATCCCTTTATGCTCACCCTTTCTCCTTTGGTGGATGCCCTGGCTGCGGGAAACACTGCTGTAGTGAAGCCCAGCGCCTATTCCCCACACACCAGCCGTGTGATCCTGGATATCCTTTCCCAGTGCTTTGATCCCCGGTATGTGGCTGTGGTCACTGGCGGAAGAGCCGAAAATACCTGTCTTCTCCAGGAACACTTCGACTATATCTTTTTCACCGGCAGCCAGTCTGTGGGAAAAGAGGTTATGCGGAAAGCTGCGGAACATCTGACGCCTATTACCCTGGAACTTGGGGGAAAAAGTCCCTGTATCGTGGATAAGACCGCTGATCTGAAGCTTGCCGCCAGACGGATTGTTTTCGGGAAATATCTAAACTGCGGCCAGACCTGTGTGGCCCCTGATTACGTTTACTGCCACCGTTCCATAAAAGACCGGCTGATCAAAGAAGTGCAGGAACAGATCCGGAAACAGTATGGCAGCCGGCCTCTGGACAATCCGGATTACGGAAAGATCATCAACGAAAAACACTTTGACCGGATCCTTGGGCTGATCGATAAAAAGAAAGTGGTCCAGGGAGGTAACTCTGACCGGAAGACACTGCGTATTGAGCCTACGGTCCTTGACAACGTAAGTTTTTCCGATCCGGTGATGCAGGAAGAGATCTTCGGCCCTCTCATGCCTGTTCTGGTATTTGACAGTCTGGAAGAAGTGATCTCCAGAGTCAACTCCATGCCTCATCCTCTGGCTCTTTATCTCTTTACCTCTGACAAAGCAGCGGCAAAAGAAATCACCGCCCGCTGCGGATTCGGCGGCGGATGTATCAATGACACCATCATCCACCTGGCTACCACGGAAATGGGCTTCGGAGGATTTGGGGAAAGCGGCATGGGAGCTTATCACGGAAAGACCGGCTTCGACACCTTCACCCATTATAAGAGCATTGTAGATAAAAAAACCTGGCTGGACCTGCCCATGCGCTATCAGCCCTACCGGCAGCTCCACGAAAAAATGGTGCGTTTTTTCTTAAAATAAAAGACAGCCCCGGAAAACATGTGTCGAGATATCGTGCTGCCGCATTAAGCGTATTTCAGGAATATTTATATATTTTATGCGAATTTGTCGAGCATAGCTTTGAGACCATAGGCTCAAAGCGGCACAGACTGAGCAAGAAAATATATAAATATTCTCAATTTTGCTTATTGCGGCAGCGCCATATCCTGAACTTCTGTTTTCCGGGGCTGCCTTTTTTTATTCCATGATCTGTTTTATTTTACTTCTACCAGTTCAATGCGGAAGTTCAGTTCCTTGCCGGCCATTTCGTGGTTGGCGTCAAAAGTGATGGTAGTCTCGTCCTTTTCGGTTACGGTAACAGGGAAAGGCTGTCCATACTGATTGGAGAGATATACCCGCTGTCCTGCCTGAAGGTCCTCAGAACCTGGAAGCTGTGCGATCTCAAGGGTAAAGACGGCATTAGGATCCGGCATGCCGTAGGCTTCTTCCGGCATCAGATGAACGTCTACCACCTGGCCCACTTCCATATCTGCCACTGCCGCGTCAAATCCTCGGATCATCTGGCCTGCGCCGCAGATAAATTCCAGAGGTTCTCCCCGGTCATAAGAAGAATCAAACTGAGTCCCGTCATTAAAGGTCCCTCTGTAATGGGTACAGCAGGTCTTTCCTACGTTGCGCCCTGTAAGAGCAGGGCCCGCGCCGCAGGAGCCCCCGCAGTTTCCGCAGGTATGGCCTTCTTCATGATGGCCGCAGCTGTGGCCTTCCTCATGATGATGGTCACAATTTGCTCCGGTGGATACCAGTTCTCCTTTCAGATAGGCTTCCACTGCCTGATCTGCGTCTCCCTGGGCTCCGGCGCACAGTTCCACTCCGGCTTCTTCAAGGGCAGCCTGAGCGCCGCCGCCGATACCTCCGCAGATCAGCACATCTACATCCTGATCTGCCAGCAGCCCTGCAAGAGCGCCGTGGCCGGTTCCATTGGATCCGATCACTTCACTGGAGATCACTTTGTTATCTTCAACTTCATACACCTTAAAAAATTCTGTTTTTCCAAAATGCTGGAAGATATTTCCATTGTCGTAAGTTACAGCTATCTTCATGTTCTTTCCTCATCTTTCTTCTTGGTTCCTGCCAGCCATAGTCGCCAAAGGGCGCTGTCACAAACTCGCAGCCTCTTCTACCATTATCCCTATTCCCGGCGTAATGTCAATACTCTAAAAAAGATTTAAAAAAATTCTTCCTACAGTCCGTTCCTGTAAATATCATTGATCACTGCCTGGGCATGTTCCAGTTCTTTTTTCTCCATGATCTGCTGCCGGTCGCTTAAGATAGCCAGCATTTCATCCACCACATCCTCGATCCTGGGATCTGTGACCCGGTACAGGTATCCCAGCATTCTTGTAGACGTATAGTCTGTATTCATATACTTGTAAGCAATTTCCTTGCAGAATTTTTCCGGGTATCCTTTGTCCAGCAAAGCTTTATACACTTCATCCGTTCTCTCTGTTCCCATCTTTCTCACCCCTGGACTTTCTCAAACCGGTATTTCTGACGGATATCCGGATATTTTTCTTTGTCTACCTCGCTCATAAACATGGCGTAAGGTCTGGCAGAAATTTTAAAGGGCGCGTAAAGTCCCTGATAGACCACCAGCATTTCCCCGGTTTCCGTATGCTGGGCAAAGGCAAGGACTTTATAGAGATATTCCGAGGTCTCCTGGGAAACCCACTCTCTCTTAAAATGCCGGACAATATCCCCCGGCCGTATATCTCTTTGCATTTCTTCCGGTACAGGTTCCGGCTCCGGTTCTGTATCCAGTTCCATATATTCTTCCCTGTCAAGAGAAATAGGTACTCCGGTTTTCCCTGTAATGTGGACGCCCCCGTACCAGGTGCCTTCCACTTCGAAAATGTCTCCGATATCATATTCCGATGTGTATTCATCATTCTTCTTGATGATCCTGATCCTGCTCATTCAAACTTCCTCCAGATTTTATCCTGATATTTTTTCCAATAATGCTATGGTTTTCTGATCTCTTCTCCCGCCATAGTATTTTTCTATTACTTTGGTAAAGACCCCGCCTTTTCCTTCTGCCGCCTCAAACAAGGTCATAGAGGAAAGCAGCTTCAGATCATCGGGACTGCCCAATACCTGGTGAGGGTCATCTGTATCCAGTTCCAGCAGGGCCTGGCAGATAGTCCTCAAATTTTCTCCCAGGTAAGGATCCTTCAGAAAATCTTCCGCCTCTTTCAGATCCTGAATGCCATAATAAGCCGACATACTGCTGAACCCCAGTCCCCGGATCTGGGGAAAGATATACCACATCCAGTGGCTTCTCTTGCGGCCCCTGCGGATCTCTTCCAGGGCCAGGTCAAAATCCTGTTTCTGCGCCTCTATAAAGCGCTGCAGATCGCTCATATTCCTGTTCTCCTTTCCTGTTTCTGGTACAAAGATTCCTTTCTCCTGATGTTGGAGGCAAAAGGTCCTGGTATCTTTTCATTGTATCTCACAGCTTCCGGTTTGTCATTATTTTTCATTTACCACCTTGCTATTTTCTCCGGTTACCCATAGAATAATAGTACTAACCTAAAATATTCTCCCTGAGAAAGGAGGCATTTCTATGTGCACTTGTATCACTTACGAAAACGGTGATTTTTATTTTGGACGGAATCTGGATCTGGACGTTTCTTTCGGAGAGGCGGTTACCATCACTCCCAGAAATTTTCTTCTGGACTTTTCCAGAGCCGGAAAGATGGAGCGGCACTATGCAATGATCGGCATGGCTTCCGCAAATGAAACCTTTCCTTTGTACGCAGAAGCAGTAAATGAAAAAGGACTGGCCATGGCAGGCCTGAATTTCCCGGGCAATGCCTTTTACCAGGAGCCTGACGGAAAAGGGCTGGAACTTGCGTCTTTTGAGATCATTGCCTGGATATTGGGAAAATGTGCTTCCGTAGAAGAGGCAGGAGCATACCTTACAGACATGAAGATCGTAAACCTTTCTTTCGCGCCCCAGATGCCTGCGGCTCCTCTTCACTGGATGCTGGCTGACCGGCATAAATGCCTGGTCCTGGAAGCTGTGGAAGAAGGACTGAAAGTATATGAAAATCCTTTCGGAGTACTGACCAACAATCCGCCTTTCCCCTTCCATCAGATGAATATGGGAAATTATCTGAATCTTACTTCCAGGAGTCCCGAAAACCGTTTTTCGGACAGGCTGGATCTGAAGCCCTGTTCCCAGGGAATGGGGGCTCTGGGCCTTCCGGGAGACGCTTCCTCGGCCTCCCGCTTTGTCCGGGCTGCCTTTTTTAAATGGAATTCTGTGTCAGAACCTTCAGAGCAGGCAGATGTTTCCCAGTTTTTTCATATC
Source organism: Candidatus Blautia avicola (assembly GCA_019120515.1). GTDB lineage: Bacteria > Bacillota > Clostridia > Lachnospirales > Lachnospiraceae > Blautia > Blautia avicola. The sequence continues at coordinate 18,483 of DWUY01000090.1, forward strand.
CTGGACGGAGTCGCCATGATCCGGGGATCGGTGATAACCGGGCAGGGAACCTGTGATATCACCCTATATTCCAGCTGTATAAATACCCGGACCGGCGTTTATTATTATAAGACCTATGAAGACAGCCGTCTGCGCAGGATCGATATGCATCAGGCGGATCTGGAAGAAAAAAGACTGATAACCGTAACCGGCTGACAAAAGCTGGCCTATGTTTCAGGCAGCCGTTTCAGGTTTATCAAAACAACAAGGAGAATTTCATGAAAAAAAAGAGATTTATATATTTTATCATTTTGCTTGCCCTGCTGATCCTCTGTATAAAATACAGCGACAGCATACTTGGATTTGCCGGATTTTTATGGAGCCTGGTCACGCCTCTTATCCTGGGCTGTGTGATCGCCTATATCCTGAATATCCTGGTCACCCGGATAGAAAGTCTTCCCTGTTTTACCAGGGAAGGCACTCTGCTTCGGAAAGTCCGCCGTCCCGTCAGTATCCTGGGATCCCTGGCAGTAATCCTTGCTATTGGAGTCCTGGTGATCCTCATTGTGATCCCCCAGCTGATACAGGCTATCGGGGTTATCGCAAAAGAAATCCCGACGGTAGTCTCTGAGATCAATGTCTGGCTGTCTTCTTTTGATAAAGACTGGCCCCAGCTCCAGAAATTCCTGGAATCCCTGAATGTAAACTGGCCTCAGATCCTGCAAAAAGCCGCTTCCTATCTGACCAACGGACTGAGCAGCGTCTTTTCCTCTACCATGTATATCGTAAGCACTATCAGTTCCATAGCCGTTACCGCAGTTGTGGCCCTGATCTTTTCCATTTACATACTTTCCGGAAGGGAAAAGCTTTTTTGCCAGTTCCAGACACTGGCCAGCACCTACCTGAATGAAAAATTTTACAAAGGAATGTGTGTGGTACTAAAAACCGCTCACGATACTTTTACAAAATTTATCATAGGCCAGTGTACAGAAGCCGTGATCCTTGGCACTCTGTGTACCATCGGCATGCTGCTCTTCCGGTTTCCTTACGCCACCATGGTAGGCACCCTTATCGGAGCCACCGCCCTGCTGCCGGTAGTCGGCGCCTATCTGGGCGCCGCTGTAGGCGCTTTTATGATCTTTACCATTGATCCCTTAAAAGCCCTGGGCTTCCTGATCTTCATCGCCATCCTCCAACAGCTGGAAGGAAATCTCATCTATCCCAGGGTAGTAGGCTCCTCTGTAGGTCTGCCCGGTATCTGGGTCCTGGCGGCGGTTACCGTAGGCGGCGGTCTTGGCGGGATCATCGGTATGCTCCTGGCAGTTCCCGTGACAGCTACCCTTTATAAGCTGCTTCAAAAAGATGTACAAAAAAGAAAGGCTGCCCTGCAGCCGAAAAAAGAAGAGGGACTGTCGCATTAGTCACATGTCAGGAATATTTATACATTTTATGCGAATTTGTCGAGCATAGCTTTGAGACTATAGGCTCAAAGCGGCACAGACTGAGCAATAAAATGTATAAATATTCTCGATTTTGATTAATGCGGCAGTTTCCTTCTCTTTTCTCCTCTCAGGTAATTCCCGGAAGGCTATGCCCCATGCTATCCAGGATCTGCTCCCGGGATCAGTTTTCCGACCCTTCCGAAGATTCTGTTACAGAACGGTATTTTTCTTTCAGCTTTCTATAACCTTCCTCTTTCCGGAGAAAATCACATCTTTCCTCCTTCTCTATGGAGGTCAGAAGAACTTTGATCATCTGTTTTCCCGTATCTGATCCATCTGTTTCTGCGTTCTTTTTCTTCTGATGGGCAAAAAGAATGGAATCCTTCATCGCCCAGGGATTCTCCAGGGCCTTCAGCATCTCTCCCAGGATTTCCACGCACCGTTTTCCGTCTCTCTCCTCCAATGCCACATCAAAGGCCGCCGTCAGTCCGCTGTAACTCCATTTGAAGATCTCCATTACCTTCTGGCTGTACCTGGCCAGCTCCCAGGCTCTCTTATTCTCGCCTTCCCGTACAGATACCGTAGCAAGCTGATCAAGCATGAGAAAGACTTCCTGGATCAGACCGTTTAACTTTCTTTCCAGAAGTTCTGCCGCCTCCTGGTTTTTCCCTTCCTTCATATACATCATGATCTGAAGCTGTCTTTTATCTGTAGACTGATACTGGGGAAGCTGCTCAATAAGCTCTTCAGCTTTCTCATAGGCTTCCTCCTGGATGTACATAGCCGCCAGGGCATACCTGGACAGATCTGCGGCATTTTTATCCTCACATTCCATAGCCCGCTCTAAAAGGGAAACCGCCAGAGCCTGAACTTCCTCTACCTTTTCCTCCGGATAGGAAAACAGGATCCGGATCCCCCGAAGCAGCGTGGCCATCTGATACAACAAAGCTCCGCACCGGGGATATTCTTTTATCCGCTTTTTTACCAGTTCCATAGTCTTTTCCAGATCTCCCTGCCGGGCAGTTTCCGCCACCTCATTCCCATAGGCCGCTATCTCTTCTTTTGAAAGATTTTCGTGAAAGCAGAGCAATGTATTGGGATCTGTGCCAAGAAGCCGGGCAAGAGCCGGAAGGATGGCCAGATCCGGACAGGTGGTCCCGCTTTCCCACTTGTTCACCGCCGGAGCAGACACTCCCAGATAGTCCGCCATCTGTTCCTGGGTAAAGCCCATGGCTCTCCTTTTTTCACGGATCACATCTTTCATTTCCATATAAGTTTCCTCCTGTTTTATACTATACTTGGAAGGCCTTCCTGGTCTTATTGTAGCAGAGAGGATCCCGGCTGTATATTGAGAGCTTTTTAATCTTCAGGCAGTTTTTTTAACTATAGGTTAAAGGATTTTCCCTTGGGGCATCCCCTGGCTTCTCTGCTCCCTGATGATAAGTTTCGATCATAGAAGCCAAAGAGATCCCCTCCATGGTCTTTTTTATAGATTCTTCGATTTTCTGATAGGGATCCTGAAGAACCCGGCGGATATTCCTGGCTATGGGGCATTTGCTTCCCGCGCAGGAATGAATGCCGATAAGGGAGGAAAGTCCCTCCGGCTCCAGGGCGCTGTATATCTCATATAGAGTAATTTCTTCAGGGTCTTTTTCCAGCCGCGCCCCGCCCTTTCCTCTCTCTACACTGATCAGCCCCGCTTTTTTCAAGGCGCTTAAGGTATACCGGATCACCACTGGATTACAGCTTGTACTCTGGGCAAGGAGAGTACTGGTCACCCTGGCTTTTTCCCGGGCTTCATAGATAAAAATAAGGCAGTGGACCGCAATGGAACATTTCATACTGATCTGCATAGCAACTCCTCTTTCTTAAAGGTTTAATGTAAATCTTGACTTTACATCAACCCAATGCTACACTGTTTACAGATGTAAATTCATGATTTACATATTATTTTACATTTTTCTCGGAAAATGACAAGGAGGTATTTAGAATGAAATTTTATGAAATCTGTTTCAGCCCTACAGGGGGCACCAAAAAAGCCGCAGATATGCTGGCGGAAAAGCTGGCAGAAGAAATCCAGTCTGTAGATCTTACCGATTACAAAACTGACTTTTCAGGAATTTCCCTGGAAGAAGATGATGAAGCTATTATCGCCGTTCCTTCCTATGGCGGCCGTGTGCCGGAAACAGCGGTAAAACGTCTTTCCCTGATCAAAGGAAACCAGGCAAAGGCTATCCTTGTCTGTGTCTATGGCAACCGGGCCTATGAAGACACTCTTGTGGAACTGGAAGATACGGCTAAAGCTGCTGGATTCCGGATCACAGCCGCAGTTGCCGCTGTGGCCGAACATTCCATTGCCCGCCAGATCGCAGCCGGACGTCCCGATCCTCAGGATCAGGCACAGCTTACAGACTTTGCAGAAAAGATCCGGGAAAAACTCTCTTCAGGAAGCACCGCAGAACCTGCTATTCCCGGCAATCGTCCGTATAAAAAAGCCGGTGGCGCCGGTATGGTTCCAAAACCAACCAGAGACTGTGTAAAATGCGGCATATGCGCCGAGAAATGTCCGGTTCAGGCTATTGATAGAGAGGATCCTCACAAAACAGACAGCAATAAATGCATTTCCTGTATGCGGTGTATTTCCGTCTGTCCTCACTCTGCCAGAAAAGTAAACAGTGTCATGCTGGCAGCAGTGAATACCATGCTGAAAAAAGCATGCGCCCAGAGGAAAGACTGCGAACTCTATCTGTAAAAAACATATCCGGATATTTATGGAAGCACCATAGCCGGCCGGAAATTCAGATAATCTCCGGAAACCAGCATATATTCTATACCATGAAACTTTCCCCGTATGCTGTCTCCGAATCTGGATTCTCCATGGCAGTGGGAGTAGACCACCGCAGAGACCTTATATTTCTCTGCGATCTCTGTAAAAGGTGATGTTTTTTCTAAAATATTGGTTGGAGGATAATGAAGGAACATGATAAACTTCTGATACCCTTCTTTCTCTGCCAGGCGGAAAGACTCCTGAAGTCTCTCCATTTCTCTTTTCACCAGTTTGTCGTCCTGCTCCTTTCGTGCTTCGTCCCAGCCCAGGATCTGCCCCCGGCGGTTCAGATAAAAAGGACCTTCAAAGGTAAATCCCTTAGTCCCTACCAGCGCATAGTCCTGATAAACAGCAAAATTGTTCTGAAGGAAAAACAGCCGGTCCTTATATTCTTCATTTAGCTTTTCCGTTTTCTTCACGTCCCAGAACATATCATGGTTTCCCCGCAGGAGGATCTTTCTTCCCGGCAGTCTTTCGATAAAAGCCAGGTCCTCCCGGCACTGGGGCAGCTTTCTCCCCCAGGAATGGTCTCCCGTAAGCACCAGCGTATCCTCTGGTTTTACCATCCGGTTCACATACTTTTCAATCTTCTTCTCATGATTCTTCCACACTTTTCCAAAAGAATCCATTGGCTTATCTGCCTGAAAACTTAAATGCAGGTCTCCCAGGGCATACAATGCCATATCTGCTCATCTCCTTTACCTCCCTTAGCAAACAAGGGTATTTTTGTTGTATCTCTATATTGTTCTTTTCTCCGACCCGTCGTATAATCAGATTTACAGTCAAAATCTGAGAGGTAACCTAATGAAATCAAAAAAGAAAAGAAAATTATGGAAAAAACTACTGGCGATCCTGGCAGGGGTGATCCTTGTGTCCGGGATCGGTTTGGGCATTTACGTTCAGGATTATTACCACGCCAGTGATCTGGCCCTGGAAGCTGCTGCCCAGCCTCAGCAGGACATAACGGTAACCACATCATCAAAGGGCCGGATCATTTTCACCCCTGAAGATCCCCGGGTAGGCCTGATCTTCTATCCCGGAGGAAAAGTCCAGTATGAGGCCTACGCTCCATTAATGGAGGCCTGCGCCAAAGAAGGGATCCTCTGCGTACTTCTTCATATGCCCGGGAACCTGGCTGTGCTGGATATCAATGCTGCAAAAGGCATCCCGGAAGAATACCCGGACATTGAAAACTGGTATATGGCAGGCCATTCTCTGGGCGGCTCTATGGCAGCTTCTTACATCAGCAGCCATGAAGAAGATTTTAAAGGTCTCATACTCCTTGCCGCCTATTCCACCGCAGATCTGAAAGAAACAGGTCTGAGAGTCCTGTCCCTCTACGGTTCCGAAGACGGCGTACTGAAAATGGATTCCTATGAAAAATACCGGGATAATCTTCCCGAAGATTTCACAGAAATGGTGATTCCAGGAGGATGTCACGCCTATTTTGGCAGCTACGGCCCCCAGAAAGGTGACGGGACTCCCCAGATCTCCAATGAAGAACAGATACGCTTTACAGCCGACGCCATTGGGGATTTTATAGAAGATCTAAATTAAAAAAGTTCTTTGTATACTACTTTCCCGTTTTTCATCTCTGATTTCATAAGAGATACTTTATCCGCGGTCATCTCTGCCTTTGGCAGCCGTACCTGATAAGGTTTCCTGGCAGATGTCTTCCTTATCAGAAATTGCCTTTTTCAGAAAGGCTCAGCCTGCACTGGGGGAGTGGAACTTTCTCCATCACTTTCTTCACTTTATCCGGATCCTTGTATTCCCCGATAAATGCTAAAGTCATATGCAGGTTCTGGGCAGGGACATAGTTCCCTTCCACTCCCTGTTTCTTCAGGTCATGCATACACTGTACCAGGGCTGTGCGCATTTCATCGGAAAGCCGGATGGCTATAAACAGTCTCATCTTTTTATACCTCCATTTTTAGCAGTTCCCTGTATAAACATATTTCAGATATTTCTCCGCGCACTCTTTCAGCCGGTACACCTTTTCCACTTCCGTTGCCTGCCGGTCTTCCATTTTATATCTTGGAAAGAACCTGGTCACATGAAGGGGAATATCCGGACCTACAGAGGCGATCCATCTGGCCTCCTCTTCCATTTCTTTCTCCGAATCATTCTCTCCCGGAACGATCAGGGTGGTCAGTTCCACATGACAGGCCTCTGCACTTCTTCGTATAAATCTTTTCACCGTCTCCAGGTCACCGCCCAGCTTCCGGTAATATGCCTCTGTGAATCCTTTCAGATCAATGTTCATAGCATCTATATAGGGAAGGAGCTCCTCCAGGATTTCCAGCTCTGCCGAACCGTTTGTGACCAGCACATTTTTCATGCCAAACGCTCTCACAAGCTTTGCCGTGTCCCGTACAAACTCATACCCCACCAACGGCTCATTGTAGGTAAAGGCAAGACCGATATTTCCATATTTTTTGTATTCCCGTGCAAGTCCCGCCAATTCTTCGGAGGAGAGTTCTTTATATTCCGCCTCCGGTTCCCCAGTCATGGAAATTTCATAGTTCTGGCAGAAAGGACAGGCCAGGTTGCAGCCAAAACTTCCCACAGACAGGATCCTGCTGCCTGGACAGAAGCGTCTTAAAGGCTTCTTTTCAATAGGATCCAGCATAAGCCCGGTAATCTTTCCATAATTGATACTGGTGATTTTTCCCTTGATATTTTTCCTTGCCCTGCAGTATCCATACTGTCCTTGGGCAAGACGGCAGTGATGCATGCATACCGGACATATGACTCTGGTTTCCCGCTTTTCTTCTGCCATGTGTTCACCTCTTTTTCTCAAAAATGCCGCACTACCTCAAAGCGTTCCAGACGGATATCTTCCGCCTCCTCAGGAATACCTGCTTTCCTTTTTGCAATATCGATCTGCTGCCGGACCGTGTCCACGCCTTCCAGATTTGGAAGGAGCAGGCCTCTTTTATATCCTCTGGATACAATGACTCCATATCGCTTTACATCCAGTTCCTGTTCAGAAGAAATTTCTTCCGCTTCACTGAGAACATCTACACTGTATACAAGGCGATCCAGTTCTTCCGGCTGTACCGGCGGGAATCTGGGATCCCGGGCGGCAGCGCTGACAGCATTTTCCAGGATCTCTTTTCCAATACATTCCTGCACCGGGGAAATTGTGCCGATACACCCCCGGAGCTTTCCTTCCTCCTTCAGAGACACGAAAACCCCGGCCTTCCGGCGATACATTTCCTCTGGAAGATCTGTGGGAAGGGAAATCATCTCTCCTGTCCGTACATAGGTCTCTATGGTTTTACGGGCAAGGCCCGCATAGGCGTCCTCTCTTTTCCTTTTCTCCTTTGCCTGTTTCTTTATCTTTTCCTCATACTGTTTCAGAAACTCTCTTAGCGGAGATGTTTCTTTCACCTCAAAAGTACACACTCCATATCCAACTCCAAAGGTTCCCTCATGGGAAAGTTTTTCCGCTTGTACTTCCAGGCCGTCCAGGGCTCCGGCCATGATCACAAAGGATCTGTGTCCGCATTCTGCCGCCTTTTCACAGAACTCTTCGGTGAAATCAAAGAGCTGTCCAAAGTCTCCCTGACCCATAACATCCATGATCCGCTGATCATATTCCGGTCCTTCTTTCTGGAAACCGTAAGGGCCCTCCGCTTTCAGCTTATGGGACAGATCTCCGCTGCCGATCACAGCGATCTTCCTGCCGCAGAGCCCGGCTGTTTTCTGAATACACTGGCCCAGGATATAATGGCTGGAAAAAGTCTGTCCGGAAAGACCGATCCGCACAACTTTATAATCTGTATAATAATGGTTCAAAAACCACAAAGGTATCATAGTCCCATGATCAAGCTGCGGGGCTCTCTCCCCCAGAGTTCCTGCCGGGATCTTTCTATCCTGGGCCTCCCGGGACAAAAGCTCCACAAACTCTGTATCATAGGAAACCTTGATCTTTACCTGGGGCGCGCCAAACTGTCCGAAATCTCCTTCCGCCTCTGTTCCCGGTGAAATATGAAAATAATCCATATACATTACCGAATGAGGAGACAAGACTACCACTGTATCCGGCTGCCAGGAAGCCAGTTTTCTGGCAGCACTGTGATAAGCGTCAATCGTTGTCTGTATTTCCCTTTCTCTGCCTCTTCCCACCTCCGGTATGATCAGCGGAGGATGGGGAACCATGATCCCGCCTTTTACCGACATAACGATCCCTCCTGTTCCTGAAAATATATTTCCGCAAGCAGCGGACCAAGGAGCATGCCTGTACGCGCATCGGCAGCTGCTTGCTGGAATGTTATTGATTTGTGATTAAATTGTACACCCTGGCAGAATTTCTTTCCATACTCAACTCCATTTCTTTACAAAGGTAAAAAATTATGGCTATATATTTATAGATTTGTTGAATAGAAGGTGTTTTCAGGAGCAGGATTTCATAAATGGGGCCCGGAGAGGAGGCTGCTATGGCAAGAAACAAATACCCGGAAGTAACGGTAGAAAAAATCCTGGAAGTATCCCAGCGGCTGTTTCTGGAAAAAGGGTATGACAATACTACGATCCAGGATATCGTAGATGAGCTGGGGGGACTGACCAAAGGGGCTATCTACCATCATTTTAAATCTAAAGAAGAGATCATGGACGCCCTGAGTGAAAAAATGTTTACCAGCAACAACCCTTTTGAGGCAGTGAAAAAAAGAACGGATTTAAATGCCCTGGAAAAAATGCGGCTGGCGATCAAGCTGAACCAGGCAGATGAAAAGCAGGTAGAGTTGACCCGCCAGGCCATTCCTCTTCTGAAAAATCCAAAAGTACTGGCAAGCATGCTGGAATCTAATCGTAAATTTCTCTGCCCTTACTGGCAGGAACTGATCGAAGAAGGACAAAAAGACGGCTCTATCCAGACTCAGTATCCCAAAGAATTAGCTGAATTTCTGATTCTTATGGATCTTTGGCTGCTTCCTACTGTCTTTCCCGCAGATGAAGAAGGGATCCATAACCGGCACAAATTTATTTTTCAGCTCCTGGAAAAGCTCGGACTGCCCCTTTACGATCAGGAGATCGGCAGTCTGCTGGAATCTCTTCCTTATTTTTCCACCGATCAGGGAGACTGACTGCCGCCCACTTCCACAATCTGCTATCCTAAAATTGCCTGAAACCAGGCAATTTTATATTTCCCATATACATTCATACGGTTGGTATTAAAATAAAACGGAGGTATACACGCATGTCAAAACCCACTCTTTCCATTACCGTGTCCGGTATTAAAAAGACATATGCAGACAGGCCGGTTCTGGAAAATCTGACTTTTACCGTGCCTAAAGGAAGTATCTACACCTTATTAGGATCCAATGGAGCGGGAAAAACTACCACGATCCGCATACTTACCACCCAGATCCCGGCAGACAAAGGGGAAGTGGAGATTGAAGGATACTCGGTGTCAAAGAAGCTGCCGCTTCTTTGCTGAAAGACTATAAAACATCTTTTGTTCCGGAAGAATATAAGTTGACCGTTTTTACAGACGGAAAGGGAGATACTCTTGCGGGGATCTGTTCCATGCTATACCAGAATCACATAAAGATCCAAGATTTTACCCCGCTCACACCCAGGCTGGAAGATGTGTTCTTATCTATGATCGATGGAAAGGAGAAGGATCGAAATGAAGTCTGAAACTAAAAGATACCAGGATTCTCTCACCATGATGAAGCGCTGTCTGCTGCTGTCTAAGAGAAATCCTGATACCTTCCTGACAAGTATTATCATGCCATTCCTGATGATGGTGCTTTTTGTGTCTCTTTTCGGGAAACTGATACACCCGGAAAATATCAGCTATGTCAATTATATCATCCCCGGCGTACTGCTCCAGTGTTTCGGCCAATGTGCCTCTGTCACTGCCGTTTCTGTAAACCGGGATATCACTGGAGGAATGATCAGCCGTTTCTCCACTCTCCCCATCAAAAGGATTTCTGTTCTGGGCGGTCATGTACTGGAATCCACTGTGCGGAATTTTCTCACTGCCGCCGTAGTCCTGATTGCCGCAGTGTTCCTGGGATTCCGGCCCAGTGCAGGTCCCGGAAAATGGCTGTTGATCCTGGTACTGCTGCTTGAAGTGATCCTTACCTTTTCCTGGCTGTCTGTCTTTATAGGAGTCACTTCCAATAGCCCGGAAGGCGCCAGCAGCTTATTTACTCTGGTGATCGCCCTGCCCTATTTAAGCTCCGGATTTGTGCCTCTGGACGCCATGCCGGGACCTCTGGCGGCTTTTGCCCGGTATCAGCCTATGACACCTGTGATCGAGACCATGCGCAGCGCATTTCTGGGTATGCCCCTGGATATAGAAACTGCCATGATCTCCCTGCTCTGGTGCATAGGACTTACCGCTGTTTTCTGTTTCTGCTCTCTTATGTTTTTCCGGAAACGGATCAGCCAATAATTGAGTTTCTGAAATCTTGGTAAAAAAACGGGGAGCTGAGGTATGGAAACATATCGCTTTCAACCCCCAGCTCCCTCTCTAAATATTGCAGAGAATTTTACAGGACATACTATCTTATTTCCCCCGCAGTTTTTTCTCTTCCAAAAGATCTTCCGGGTCGATCTCCCGGTCCTTATAATAATATTTCCTATCTCTTTCATTAATGCTTCGGATTACTTTGCAGGGATTCCCTGCTGCAACTGAATTTTCCGGCACATCATGAAGAACCAGGCTTCCTGCGCCGATAATGCTGTTCTCTCCTATGGTGACTCCCGGACAGATGGTCACATTAGCGCCGATCCAGCAATTCTTTCCGATCTTCACCGGATCTGTATACATATATTCCCGAAGCTCTGGATTTACAGGATGTCCTACTGTGGCGATGGTCACGCCAGGTCCGAACATGACCTTTTCCCCGATCTCAATGATCCCGTTATCGATAAAATTACAGTTCATATTTATATAGCAACCCTCTCCCAAGGTAATATGAGTTCCATAGCAGAAGTAAAAGGGCGGCTCGATCCAGGCTTTCGTTTCTTTTCCAAAGATTTCATTCATAAGCTCCGTCCGCTTTTCCGGTTCATCCGGAGCAGAATCATTAAATGCTTTCATACGTTTCTTAGCTGCCAGCCGCTCCTGGGGAAGGCCCTCACATTCATCTGTAAAAAGCTTTCCCTGGAGGATCCGCTCTCTCATAGTCATGATTTTTCTCTCCCTTCTTCTCTTACAGTCAGATCCTTCAGCCATTTATATTTTCCATAATGGAGATAGACTGCAGGAAGTTTTACGATCTCATCAGAATTTACAATAAAATACACTGCCAGCACCGGCCACTTCAGCACAAATGCAGCCAGAAGGCCTGCCGGGACTGTAAAGCACCAGAGGGTCACTGCATCGCAGAGGAATCCGAATCTGGAATCTCCTCCTGCACAGAAAATTCCTCCGATGGTAGTTCCATTTACATATTTTCCCACCATATACACAGCGCACATTACCAGCATCCACTTCAGATAACCTTCTGCCTGGGAAGACAGGTCCGTAACCTGAAGTACCAGAGGACTGATCAGCAACAGGAAGATTCCGGACAGGATACCGCTTACAACTGCAATATGGCACAGTTTTTTCCCGTAGACTTTCCCCATTTCCAGACGTCCGGCTCCCAGTTCATTGCCTACCATTATGCTTCCGCCGTTTCCGATCCCTGCCGCCAGACTGGCGATGAGATTCTTTACAATATTGGCAATGGAGTTAGCCGCCACCGCATCGGTCCCCAAGTGTCCCATGATCACCGAATACATAGTAAAACCGCCGCCCCATACCAGCTCATTTCCCAGAACCGGCAAAGTATAATGCCAGAAGTCTTTTTTCAGTCTCTGATCCGGCTTGCGTATGTAGAGGATACGGATCTTAACCCTTCCTTTTTTTCTCAATTCCCAGAATACCCAGAGAAGTTCCACTACTCTGGCAATAGCCGTAGCTGCAGCCGCCCCGGCGGTTTCCATTCTGGGGGCTCCGAAAAGGCCGTAGATCAGTACTGCATTGAGAAGGATGTTCAGCGCTGCCGCAGAGGAACTGATGATCATACTCATAGAGGCCAGATCACTGTTTTTCATAATACACAGATAGATCTGGGAAATCCCGCAAAGAAGATAGGTCACCCCTACGATCTGCAGATACTGGATCCCATAGTGGATCAGTCCAGGATCAGAGGTAAAGATCCTCATAAGCAGTCCCGGCAGAAATGTGGCCCCGATGAAGAAGACCAAAGAAACAGACAAGGAGCTTCTCAGAACGATCCCCAGGATACGCTCTACAGAATCTCTGTCTCCCTTGCCCCAGTACTGGGCAGCAAACATACTGGTGCCGATGATCATAGCCGCCAGAAACAGGTTATACACAAAAGTGATCTGACCTGCCAGGGATACTGCTGATAGGAGATCCTGGCCGATCACTCCCACCATCAGTGCATCCGATGCGCTGACCACTGCCAGTATAAACTGCTGAAAAGTAATGGGCAGCACCAGAGAAGTCAGTTTTCTTCTGAATTCTTTTTTATCCATTGATCTTTTTCCAGATCTCTTCATCAAAGCGCTGCTTTTTGTAGTAATAAGGCCGGTCTTCCTCTGTGATCTCACGGATCACTTTACAGGGGTTCCCTGCGGCACATACATTGTCCGGGATATCCTTTGTCACTACACTACCCGCACCGATCACCGCATTATTTCCAATCTTTACTCCCGGCAGGATCACGCAGCTTCCCCCGATCCATACATTATCTCCGATGGTAACAGGGATCCCGTATTCATAACCGGAATTCCGGCTGTCCGGGTGAATGGGATGTCCTGCGGTATAAATGGCTACGTTGGGTCCGAAAAGCACATTTTTCCCAATGGTGATCTTTCCTACATCCAGCATAATGCAGCCTGCATTGGCATAAAAATTTTCTCCCAGTGTGATATGCCTGCCGTATTCACAGTGAAAAGGGGGCTCAAAATACACGCTTTCCCCATGGACCATGCCTGTTTTGTTCAGGCATTCCATACCCTTTTCCGGCTCAAAAGGCATTACCTGGTTGTACTCTCTGATAAGCTTCTTTGTTACCATCTGCTCTGCCATAACGCTTTCATCTGAAAAATAGGCCATTCCATGATCTCTCCGGTATCTATTATCCATATGTATTCTCCTTTTTCTTATTTTTCTGATTTTTCATCCGGCCGGATTGGCACTCTTCCTGCTCCCGGCACTGGTGTTTTTACCGCCGGAAGCTTGACCAGCTCCATCACCTGAATTATAATTATAGGATTCAATTTTCAATATTTCTATCGTTTATCTGCGAAAAACCATAACAATCCTGCGAGGTGATCCTATGCCTATCATTATGGAGTTAGATGAAAATTATTCAGAAAAAATCTGCTATGATATTCCTTCGTATCCTGCCTATATCCGCAGGGGCCTTCTCTCCCAGTATCCCAATTACAGCGCCCCAAATCACTGGCATGATGATATAGAGCTGATCGCCGTGCTTTCCGGAGAAATGGAGTACAGCGTCAACGGAGAACTGCTGAAACTGAAAAAAGGACAGGGCCTTCTGGTAAATGCAGGACAGATGCATTTCGGCTTTTCCCATCAGAAAAAGGAATGCGACTTTATCTGCGTCCTCCTCCATCCTGTACTGTTGTGTCCTCTTCCATCTTATGAACGGGATTTCGTAAATCCGGTGATCCACAACAAAGGACTTCCCTATTTTCTTCTGAAACCGGAAATCCCCTGGGAAAAGGATATATACGACAAGATCCTCTACTTATACGATATCCGCAAAGAAAAAACAGCCCCCTTAAAGATCCTGGCCGCCTTTGCCCGGATCTGGGAACTGCTTTGTGAAAATATTTCCGCTGACAAAAATCCAGCAGAAAAAAAGATACAGGAAAACCGAGATCTGCTCATCGTAAAAAATATGGCCCGGTTCATCCAGAAAAATTATATGGAAAAGATTTCTCTGGCAGATATCGCCGCTGCCGGGGCAGTGGGACAGAGTAAGTGCTGCAAGCTTTTTGCACGGTTCTTTTTCCAGAGTCCCACCATGTATCTGACCCAGCACCGGCTGACGAAAAGTATGGAACTCCTTTTAAATACCGATCTTCCCATTATCGAAATCGCCCTTTCTACAGGTTTTAACAGTGCCAGTTACTATACAGAGACCTTCCGGAAATGGATGGGGAAAACTCCTACCCAATTAAGGAAAGCTAAAGCTTCTCCCTGATCTTACCCATTTTACTCCATGCGCAGCCGCTCCACTACCGTATATTTCTCCGACACCCGGCTGGTAAGGATGGGGATACCTGCCCCCAGCAGGGCGAACAGGGGAACCACCAGCAGGAAAGGCGTCAGATTCAACCGATAGGTAAAGAACCAGAACAACCCTTCAACAGCCCTGAATGCCACCGGACCCAAAACAAGGGCCAGGATCAGAGCCAATCCCGCGGCTCCCAGAGCGTACAGCAGTCCTTCCCACATCAGCATGGCCCTCAGCTGCCGTCCCGTCATACCCACAGCCTTAAGTACTGCCAGCTCACGCCGGCGGGCGATGATGCCGGTAAGGATCGCATTGAAAAAGTTCAATACCCCCACCAGTCCCACAATAAAGCTGAGTACCCCTCCCAGCAACAGAAACATGGACCGCATACTCTCAAACTCCCCGGCATAGGTAGCCTTGCTCTCATAATCCAGAGTCGGATCTACATTCTCCGTGTAGTCTGCCAGGAAAGTCTCCATGTCTCCATTGGCCTCCTCTGTAGTATCAAAGGCATAGTACATAATAGAATCTGTACCGGTGTCTTCCACAAAGGTCTGATCGTTGAGAATAAACTCATCATTGCCGTAATAACGGTAACTCAAAGCGGAAGGCACTATCACCAGAGCCGTTACCTTGTAGTCCACATCCCGGTATTTTGTAGGCCGTTCCACCCAGTTGGCTCCATTAGGGATATCATCCAGGGATGCCCAGACCTGGCCGGTATCCGGGTCGTAATATTGGGATTCCTCAACATAACGGATCGTCACAGTATCTCCCAGCCGGGCCCAGTGAGAGTCCATATCGGCGTCTCCATAGTCGTCCTCACTGTATACGGCAGCAATCCCCCGGCTGTCCGGCTCATAGAGTGCAGACAGGTCTCCCTCCAATACAGTCAGGTGGTCCAGAGCAAAGGCGCTCATACCCGAAAGCTGTGCAGAAGCGGCAAGGTTTCCCGCTTCATTTCTGTCTGTCAGGCGGATCAGATTATCCAGCTGCTCCGGCGTGTAAAAATGACTGTTTAACTGCCGGAACCAGTCCTCAGAGATATACTCCAGCATGGGGGAGGTCTGGCCATACACCAGGCCGCTGTCCGTAATCCCGCCCTGGGCATTGATGTGATCTATGGCCGACTGAGGTACACTCATGTCCTCAGAAAAGTCCGCGGCGGAATTCTGGAACTTCTCCGCACTGGCAACGATAAAGTCGCTGGCAGTGAAGCTTGATACATACTTATCCATATCAAAGCCGCCGACAACATTTACCGTTACTGTAAGCAGCACGACTGCCAGGGACAGGGAAAGCACAGTCACAGCCGTTTTTCCCCTGCTGCGGCCCAGATTTGCCCAGGCCATAGTGAAAGGACTGACCTTTCGTGCTTTCCTGGCTCTGCCGTGGATTTTAGCGCTGCTTCCCTCGGTATAGCGCGCCGCCTCCACCGGAGAAACCCTGGCAGCCATCCGGCCGGGTTTGCGGCAGGAGATCCGTACGGTAAACAGGGCAAACAACGCCGCAATAACAAAAATCCATGGGCTCACAGAAGTCACAGTTTCCACACCATTGAGCTGCTTTACGATCACCGGAGTCAGCTGTCCCCCGATAAGCCAGCCGATCATAAGACCTATGGGAATGCCAACGGCAGAAAGGGTCAGCGCCTGAAAACGGATGATCTGCCTTAGCTGCCGGGGCGTGGTGCCGATAGTTTTCAGCAGCCCGTAAAACCGGATATCTCCGGCCACGGAAATCTGAAATACATTGTAGATGATCAAGTAGCCGGTAAAAATGATCAGCAGAGCCACCACAGCGATGGCAGCCACTGCCATGGGATCTACATTCTCTGACAGGCGGGTGCCAGTATAGCCCCAGTTAACGCCGGTATCGATATAGTCGTCCCCCTGCCGCTCATTCTGAAAACCATGGTCAGCCAGAATCTGATCCAGGTCTTTCTCAATGTGCCGTGAACCGCTTTTCAGCATCACATCCATGTTCCAGGTACCGGTCATACCATCGGCGGAGGCGTTGGGATCCACACCGCATTCTGAAAGGATTTCGTCTACCCGGCTCTCGGGGATCAGGATATGGTTGGCCACAATGGCCTCGTCATACTCCCACCAGCCGCAGAGCGTAAAACTTTGTGTAGTCTCCTGTCCGTCCACCTCAAAAGTAACGGTGAATTCTGCTCCCAGTTCCGGCTCTACCCCCAGTAATTCCAATACCCGGGTATCTGTGGCAGCCTCCCTGGTGCCTTCTTTAGGCAGACGGCCCTCCACCGGGTCGCAGTACATCCAATGAGCCTCGTTGGCATCGGCGTAGCTTATCTCCACATGAGACTTGTTAAAGGATACATCCACAGGCATCCCGAGGAAGCGCCGCTTTCCCCACTGGTCAATAAGGGGATCATCCTTTAATTCCTCAAACTGCTGCTCTGTCAGGTCTTTGAATCCGCCGTGGGAGAAACCGCCTACCTGACGGAAATTGGACTGCTGCAAACCCTCGTTGATGGACAGGGCGATGGTAAACAAACTGGTGAACAGCACTGCCGTCAAAGCGATAGCCATGATGGCAATCAGATTCCGGGTGCGGCTGGCCTGTAAGCTTTTCCATGCCAGATGACGGATACATTGTCTATTGGAGACTTTCATGACGGCCACCTCCTTACCGCATCGCGATCCGGCCGTCCTCAATACGGACGATCCGGTCGGAAAGCTGGGCAATTTCCTCGTTGTGGGTGATCATTACCATAGTCTGGGCGAATTTTCTTCCTGTCACTTTCATAAGACTCAGCACGTCCTGACTGGTACGGCTGTCCAGATTGCCGGTAGGCTCGTCGGCCAGAAGGATGGCAGGCTTGGCAGCCAGGGCCCGGGCAATGGCCACCCGCTGCTGCTGTCCGCCGGATAGCTGGCTGGGCAGGCTGTTCAGTTTCTTTTCCAGTCCCAGAGCGGAAACTACCTGGCTGACATAATCTTCATCCACTTTTCCCCCATCCAGTTGGATAGGAAGGACAATATTTTCCCGCACCGTCAACACCGGCACCAGATTGTAACTCTGAAACACAAAGCCGATCTTCCTCCGGCGAAAAATAGTCAGCGCCTCGTCCTTCAGGGAAAAAATGTCCTTGCCGTCTACAATGACAGTGCCGCTGGTAGGCCGGTCCAGACCGCCCAGCATATGCAGCAGGGTAGATTTGCCGGAACCGGAAGTCCCCACGATCGCCACAAACTCTCCGTCCTCCACAGTGAGATCCACTCCGTCCAGAGCCTTTACCATAGTGTCGTCTTTCCCATAATATTTTTTTAACTCTTTTGTTTCCAAAATCGTCATCGTGCATCCCTCCAAAAAAGTCTGTATTGTCTTTCGACAATACAGACTTTACCACAACATTCTTTCCTGAGCCTTTCTCAAATATAACAGAATTGAAAGATTTCACAGTTTCATACCTTATGCAGCTGACGGGGCAGATACAGAGAAAGGGTGCTCCCCTTCCCGACCCTGGAAGATACTTTGATATAGCCTCCCTGACAGGTCAGGATCTCCCGGGCCAGGTAGAGTCCAAGACCCAGGCCTTCTGCAGTGCGGGTTCCGGCTCCACGGTAGAAACGGTTGAAAATCTCGCTTATCTCTTTCTCTGGAATGCCGGGACCGTTATCCGTCACATCTACCCGGCAAAAATCTCCCAGCATCTGGGCAGAAATCGTCACCGTTCCTCCGGCAGGCGTGTACTTTATCCCGTTATTTACCACATTGCCAAGAGCTTCGCTTGTCCATCGGGGATCAAAGGCGGCGGAGCCTTCAAAGGGGATCACCCGGAGTGTGATCTCTTTTTCCCGCCCAGCATGTTCTTCCTGCTCAGCCGCCCCTTCCAGCAGCTCTCCCACCGAATTTAAAGAAGGGACCGGCACTACGATACCTGTTTCCAGCCTGGAAGCTTTTACCAGTGTCTGGATCAAAAAAGACAATTTTTCTCCCTGTACTACCAGCGCACGGGCCTGTTCCTGCTGCCGCGGCGGCAGGTCACTTTCTGACAGCAGGGACGCATATAAAAGCAGGTTTGCAATAGGCGTACGCGTTTGATGAGAAATATCAGCGATCAGGGCCTTTACTGCCGCCTGTTCTCCTGCGATTATTTTTTGTGTATGTGCAGAGCCCCGGAGGAATCGGGCAAATTTCGTCTCCAGAGCAGAGAGCTCCGTCTCATCAAACCGCTCCTCGGCAAAGCCGCCGGCGATAGCCTGATCCAGCATATCGTTCAGCCGCCGGAAAGTACACCGCCTAGCTTCCCGCTGCCACAGTCCAAACCCGATCCCTCCCAGGGCCAAGGCCAGAAGGCACCAGGTCAAGGCGGTCATCTCCCCACCTCCCAGGTATATCCTACTCCATAGACGGTCTTAATGGGAGCGTCCCCAAGCTTGGCGCGCAGCCGCCTGACAGCAACCGACAGCGCGTTCTCATCTACGAACTCACCGCCGTCCCACACCTGTTCCAACAGCCGCTCCCGGGGCAGGACGCGGCCTCGGTTCTCCACCAGAAGGCGCAGCAGCCGCTGTTCTGTCTTAGACAAGTCTATGGGATCACCATCTCTGGCATATTCCATACGGGAAAAGTCAAAAGTAAAGCCATTGAGCTCTATCTGTTCTGTATTTACAGCTGCGCAACGCCGCAGCTGGACATTGACTCTTGCCCGCAGTACCGCCAGAGAGAAAGGTTTCGTAATATAATCATCCGCCCCGGCTTCCAGGCCGTTGACTTCATCCAGCTCCAGATCATTTGCCGTAAGCAGGATCCCAGGGGTAAGGTCGCCGTCTTGCCGCAATGTCCGCAACAGCTCCAGTCCGCTGCCGTCTGGCAGGTTAATGTCAAATATCAGCAGATCAAAAACCCCTCTTTGCAAAATTTCTGCAGCCTGGAGCCGTGTACCGCAATGTGTGACTGCGCAGTCTGACGTCTCAAGAGCCATGCAGATCCCCCGCCCCAGAGCTTCATCATCTTCTAAAAGTAAAATCCGGTTCAACTTCTGGCCCTCCCTTGCTTTGTTCTTCAAAATCGTCTCCCATTATACTGCCGAATAAATCCTATGTCAAAATATCCATTTCTCTGCTGCCGCCGCTGCCAGCTTCATAACGCCCGCCAGCACCATGACCAGGATGGGATTCCATTTCAGTTTCTGCAAAAGCACTACACAGACCATAAAAATAACCACCAGGAGCCAGTCCGTATCTGCCAGCCGGATCACTCCCCCGCTGCCCCAGAAAGCAGTGATCAGGATAGAGATCCCCGCGGAAGCGATCAGGGCCACAACCGCAGGGCGAAGGGAATTCAGGACACTTTGCAGTACATCCAGTTTCTGATATTTCAGATACAGTTTTGCCAGCAGCGTCACAATAATGCAGGAAGGCAGGATACAGCCCAAAGTAGCCACCAGCGCTCCCGGGATCCCTCCGATCCGGATCCCCACAAAGGTAGCGGAGTTTATGGCGATAGGTCCGGGAGTCATCTGAGAAATGGTGATCAGATCTGTAAACTGATCCATATCCAGCCATCCGTGGATATTTACGATCTGTTCCTGGATCAGGGGCATGGCCGCATAGCCGCCTCCGAAGCTGAAAAGACCGATCTGAAGAAAGCTGAGAAATAACTGAAACCAGATCATTTTCTCCCCTCCCTTCTTGCTGCCAGGGTCCGGACTACACCGATCAGGCCGCAGATCAGGATCACAAAGACAACGTTCACACCGAAAAAGCAGGTGGCGGCAAAGGCGCCTGCCATGATCAGAATAGAAACCGGGCTCTTTCCCTGGATGATCCCTCCTGCCATCTCATAAACCACAGCAGCGATCACCGCCCCCACACCGGCCTGCATACCCTCCAGCAGCTGACTGATAAGAAAACTGCTGCGGAATGCATTATAAAATACAGAGATCAGGGATATGATCAGAAAAGGGGGGATAATGGTGGCAATAATAGCTGTAACTGCCCCGGTCATCCCCGCCAGTTTGTACCCTACCACAATGGCCCCGTTTACAGCAATAGCCCCCGGTGAAGACTGGGCGATAGCCACCAGATCCAGCATTTCATCTTCCTGGATCCAGTGATATTCGTCCACAAATTTTTTCTTCATCAGGGTCACGATCACATAGCCGCCTCCAAAAGTAAAGGCACTTAAATATAATGTAGAAATAAACAGTTTTAACAGAACTTCTCTTTTACTCTTCATATCATTTTCCTCCTCCCTGCCAGTATATCCTTTCTTGACTCATAGGTAAAATAGTATTATTTTATGATTATCATAATAAATTTATTATATATCTTCTTATGAGAGAAAAAGGAAGCGCCGGAAGAGAGATCCTGGAAGCCAGCTTTGCTCTTCAGCATCTTTTCATCCAGACAAAAACCGTCTCTGACTGTCGAAAAAAACTCTTTTCAGTTATAACTTGTTAAAATATTATCAGTTTTTAAAAATTTTAAAGGATTTTTATTGATTTAATTTGCTAAATATGTATAATTAAGGGTATGGGAAGTGGGCGCTGCCCTCTTCTTCGGAAATACTGCAGGAGTCCGCAGGTAAGATTCCTGTAAGTTTTACTTTATATTATAAGAAAAGAGAGGTTAGTGTAAGATGGCAGAGATCAATTTAAGTAAGTATGGCATTACCGGAACTACAGAAATTGTTTACAATCCTTCTTATGAGCAGTTATTTGAAGAAGAGACCAAACCAGGTCTGGAAGGCTTCGAAAAAGGTCAGGTAACTGAGCTGGGCGCAGTAAACGTTATGACTGGCGTATATACAGGACGTTCTCCTAAAGATAAGTTCATCGTTATGGACGAAAACTCTAAAGACACTGTATGGTGGACATCTGACGAGTACAAAAACGATAACCATCCTGCAACAGAAGAAGCATGGGCTGCTGTAAAGGATATCGCTATCAACGAGCTGTCCAACAAGAGACTGTTCGTAGTTGACGCATTCTGCGGAGCCAACAAAGACACACGTATGGCTATCCGTTTCATCATGGAAGTAGCTTGGCAGGCACACTTTGTTACAAATATGTTTATCCAGCCTACAGAAGAAGAGCTGAAAGACTTCGAGCCAGACTTCGTTGTTTACAATGCTTCCAAAGCAAAAGTTGAAAACTACAAAGAATTAGGCCTGAATTCCGAGACAGCTGTTGTATTCAACATCACAAGCCGCGAGCAGGTTATCTTAAACACATGGTACGGCGGAGAGATGAAAAAAGGTATGTTCTCCATGATGAACTACTATCTGCCTCTGAAGGGCATCGCTTCTATGCACTGCTCTGCAAACACAGATATGAACGGCGAGAACACCGCTATCTTCTTCGGTCTTTCCGGAACAGGTAAGACAACTCTTTCCACAGACCCGAAA
>DWUY01000091.1 GCA_019120515.1 Candidatus Blautia avicola
AAAATAAAGTGGAGAAAAGGAAAGAGACTATTCCATAAAGAGCTATGAATTTATAAAAGCCTGGATTTTACGGAATAGTCTCTTTCTTTTCTACCAAGGGGCCAAAATCGGCATTAGCCGATAGCCCCTTAATAGTTGCTTTCCGGACCAGGCCACCGGACTGCCGGCTATAGAACTTTTTAAGACCTGGGGCATAGAAACCCGACTATTTCTCTGTGTAAAATTCTATCCTTGAAGGAGTGTCTCCTCCCCAGTGGATCCGGATCCTGGCCTTCTGAACCCGGCTGCTGTCAAATCCTTCTCTTGTGTTGCTGTTAGGGAAGATAAAATTCTCCCCGCTGGAGGTCACCGTAAGCCGGATCCGATGGCCTTCCCGGAAGGTATTGGAGATCTTGGTCGTCCGGATCCTTATAGGATAGATCTCTCCCGCTTCCATATATTCGGGATTTTCAAAACCATTTCTGTACTTGGCTCCCAGGACTCCATCTGCCAGTTTCACCGATCTGCCCTCTTCATCCACGTCCGTGAGCCGCACAAAGAAATCTGTATCCGGACAGTCACAGGATACATAGAGTACCACCGAAAGATCTCCTGTCACGGTAACCGGCCGGGAAAGTTTCTCTGTAGTAAAAGAAAGGATATCTTCCCGCTTCTCTTCCTGGGTATAGTCCTCCGGCACCTCCAGTTCATTTTCTGACATATCTACCAGATGTACCGCCGGATTTTTCGGATCATAGATATATTCCTCTGCCCCCTGATCCCGGCTGGCCGCTTCCGTAAGCAGGCCTTTTCCGCAGCTCTCCTTATCTCCTTTTGCCGGAGCGCTCCCTCCGGTCAGATAGAGACTGTCTGATACAGCATTCTCTGGAGGCCATGCCTGGGCGTTTTTCCAGGAATTTTCTCCCAGGGTATAATATTCTACCGCCGGTGTCTTCTCAACACCGTTGTCCGCATTTTTTAAGAAATGCTCCAGCCACAGCATACAGAGTATATCTATATCATAGCGGAGGGCGTCCTCTCCCATATAGATATTGTGGATATCATAATCCGCATTGCCGCTGTGCTTCCAAGGACCCAGAACTGCCTTCCAGGTTCCCTTTGGCCAGTTTTTCACCAGTTCCAGAGCTTCTGTAGTTCCCATGCCGTTATCATCAAACCATCCTGAAAGGATCAGCGCCGGCACCGGGCCGCCCTGGTATCTGGCCTGCCAGTTATTCATCTTCCAGAAATCGTCCATATCCTTATGCTCCAGCCATTTGCTCAGAAAATCCACCTCGTGGCCCAAAGCAATCCTGGGAATATCTTTCAGCGGACGGATCTTCAGGATCTCCTCCCAGTTTTCCTGGACCATAAGCTCCGGCCGCATACGACGTTCAGACATAGCAAAGCCCCAGGCCAGCATTCCGGAATTAAAGCAGCCCCCTCTTCTGGGAATATCCACAAAGGCGCTTCCGGCGCAGACGCTGCTTAGCATAGCCTTCAGATGGGGATTACCGCTGGCCGCTGCCGCCCATTGGACATAACCCAGATAAGAACCTCCTGTCATGCTCACCTGACCGTCGCTCCAGGGCTGGGCTGCGATCCAGTTCAGGGTGTCGTCTCCATCTTCCACCTCAAAATGCTGGGGCAGCCATTCTCCTGTGCTGTCTTCCCGGCCTCTGGTATCCTGGATCACTACGGCATAGCCTCTCTGGACAAAACGCCAGTAAACTTCTGTACCATTTGATTTCCCATAAGGAGTCCTGACCAGGACTGCAGGACATTTTTCCCCGATTCCCAGAGGAAGGTACACATCTGTAGCCAGTTTCTCCCCGTCTCTGGTCTTGACATAAAAGGTTTTCGGCGGGGACACCGGCCATACCGGCCCGGGCTGGAACTGGTCGCTGTCCGGGTTCTGTCCCGGATAGACCTTTTTCCACTCTTTGAGCACGGTCTTTTCCTCCCAGCCCTTTTTCACCAGTACCCCGGTGGTATCTCTGCCGCTCATAAGCACCGCATAAATCCCTTCTTTGTCAAAAAAACAGATCCTTGGGAAATTTTCGGTTCCGCTGGAAATAGCACTCGCCTCTGCGGCAGGTAAACTCTTCCCCTCCGGCTGTGGTAAAATCAGCCAGAGTCTTGCTGATATTTTCCTCATATACTTTCTTTTCTCTAAAGAACTCCAGCAGATCCCTGCTGCAAAGTTTTTGAAAATACAGGCTTTCTTCCTGAGTAAAGGGCATCTCCTGCCCCCACTGACCTGTATATACATCTAAAAGAGATACGGTCCATATCTCCTGTTCTTCATAGATCTTTCCATATAAAATACCGGAAAGATAAAAATTCCATTGTATTTTCATTCTTTACGCCCCCGTGATCATACGGATCAGATACGCAACTGTAATTCCTACATAGTTTCCGCAAACGCCTCCGATAACGCCCATCAACATGCCCACGCTTACCAGACTTTTCCATCTGGCTCCTGAAGCAACCAAAGAGGAAGTGGTTCCATCGGCGATAGCTCCTACGATCCCCAGAAGCACATACTCATATTTGATCTTCAAAAGCCTGGTGATGATCACATGAAGGATCAGACTTCCTGCGATCACACAGAGACAAAACAGAGTAATAGTAGCCGCAGAGGTGAGGAATCCTTTGATATTTACGGAAAATCCTACAATGGTCAGGTACATCATGCCGAAGAACAATCCCAGGTTCATCGCGCCCCGAAGCTGCCGGACTGCCGGTATCTGAGCCACGATAATGGAAATAGTTGAGATCAGAAGGATCCTTCCCGCACTGGCAAAATCCGCGCTCATAAAGCTGGAAAGCTTTGTAGCCACTGCCACCACCGCCACAGAAATAGCCAGGAGAATGGCAATCTCTTTTATGCTCCATTCCTCAGAAGCCATCAGTTCTTTCTGATTTCCGTCTCCTTCCAGTTCCTCATCGGTAAAAGAATAGGGCCAGAACTTCTGAAACTTCTTAGAGTTTTTCATCAGAGTGGGCGCCAGGAACATCAGCACTAAAGTAGGCATTCCTACTACATAATCTGCCGCATTTGCCGCTGCGATAGTAGAAGCAGAGGCGTTTAATCCTGTAGCGATGGCTGTCAGGTTGGAGCTTCCTCCCGTATAAGTTCCCACGAACATGCCCGCTACCTTCCATCCTTCGTCAATAGAGTTGGCAAAGAGGCATCCGAAGATAAACGCTACCAGACTTACGCTGAAAATAGCACAGAAAATAGCGATCAGAGCAGGACCGATCATCTTGCAGACTTTAAATCTCTGCACCCAGAAGGCAAAAGCCACCAGGCATAAAACCACTGCCAGTACGGCATCTGTTGATTGAAATATTGGAAACATGCGTCTCTCCTCCAGTCTTTAAAATGTAATATCAAGCCCCAGTCCTGGTTTTTCCAGGAGGCAGAACATATCCTGATGTCGCTCGAAGCCTCCCGGCATTCCCGTATCGCCGTCTTTATAATATAGGAAGCTGTCGCAGTCTGCCTCTGTAATATTCTTCTTGGCCGCCACCAGGCTCAGCCCGGCAGTAATGGCGATTTTCGTCTCCATCATACACCCCACCATACAGGTTACCCCAAAACTTTCTCCAATGGCGCTGATCTGGCTTCCTCTGTAGAGGCCGCCGCATTTCATCAGTTTAATATTCATAATGTCTGCCGCCTCTGCTTTACAGATCCTGGCAGCATCCCTGGTGGTATGTACGGATTCGTCCAGCATAAGCTGGATCCCGCCGCCCTGTCTTCTGAGTCTGGCTGCGCCGTCCAGATCCCAGTCAGGAAGGCACTGTTCAATAGCCTCCACCCCATACTTCTTCATTTCTGTAAGCATGGAAGATGCCTGGGTAAAATTATATCCCTGATTAGCATCCACCCGCAGTCGGACATCCTCTCCAACGGCCTTTCGGATAAGCTCCAGGGTCTTTAAATCCTCCTGGGGACAGATACCGGCTTTAATCTTTAAAATATGATAGCCCATATCCTTTACATAATGCCGTGCCGCCTCTGCCATCTTCTCCGGAGCGCTGATCCCGATGGTAATATCATTTTGTACTTTGTTCTGATAACCGCCCAGTACCCGGTACAAAGGCTGATCCATCACTTTACCCTTCAAGTCATATAGGGCAATGTCAATTGCGCATTTGGCAGAACCGTTTCCGTGGACCAGGCCGTCCATCATAGCATGTACCTTTTCAATCCCCAGAGGATCCATACCGATCAGTCCCTGACGGAACATCTGCAGCACTTCCAGGCACCCTTCTGTGGTCTCTCCGGTAACTGGTCCAAAAGGCGCCGCCTCTCCATAACCCACATAGCCTTCGTCCGTCTCCACCTTCACGATAATGCTCACCGTATGGCTGACCTGCGCAAAAGCCACCTTAAAAGGCTCTGTAAGTTCAATAGAAAATTTCTCCATCTTTGCATCTGTAATTTTCATTATTTCCTCCTTTCAATTCATAAATACTGAAATTTTATTGAATATATTGGTTATTATTTTATTATTTATAAAATGCTTTGTCAATCTAAAGGAATGAAATTTCATTGTTTTTTCCGTTTGGGTGTTTTATAATACCAGTATGGAGGTTTTACTATGTTAAAGATAAGAGAATACCGAAAACAGCAGAACCTGACTATGAAAGAACTGGCCCGGGAGGCGGGTATGTCTATCAGCTATATTTCCCAGGTAGAACGGGGAGAGATCGATCCCTCTCTGTCCAGTCTGAGAAAGATCGCTTCCGTGCTTCAGGTTCCTTTATATCTGCTTTTAGATGATATGGAAATCCGGGGAAATCTTACCCTGCGAAAAGATCAGCAGCTTATCCGCTGCTCCGAAGACGGCAAGGTACTCTACCGTTTCTTAAGCCCCCTGCCTTCCCCGGAATTTTCTCCCCAGACCCTTCTTATTCACTTTGAAGTGGCTCCCCACGCCCAGGATGTTCCATCCCCGATCCGGCACCACTCAGAGGAATCGATTTATGTTACAGAAGGAACTCTCACCGTACAGATCGGAGAGACAGAAGTGGTCCTCAACGCCGGAGACAGTACCGTAATCGAAAAGGACTTCCCCCACATCTGCAAAAACGCCGGGGATATGACCGTAAAAGCCATCTCCGCCATTTCACCGCCGGTGTGGGGACGTATGGATCTGGTAAGGTAAAGGATTATGGAAAGACAGGACTTTTCGTCCCAAGATTCCAGAAATAAAAATCGCCGCATAAAGCAGAAAATCTGTTTTATACGGCGGTTTTATACAAAATAACAGACGGCCCTTTCCGGAGCCGTCTGTTGTTTTTATCTATTACTGAGCTAACTTAACCGGGTTAACCTTTACGCTTGGTCCCATAGTGGAAGCCAGGGATACGCTCTTTAAGAACACACCCTTTAATGCGCTTGGTCTAGCCTTGATGATAGCTCCCATAAGCGTCTGGAAGTTGTCCGCTAACTGCTCCTCTGTGAAAGAAGCTTTTCCGATTGGCACGTGAATGATGTTTGTTTTGTCAAGACGATACTCAATCTTACCAGCTTTGATATCCTGAACGGCTTTTGTCACGTCCATGGTTACTGTACCGGCTTTGGGGTTTGGCATTAAGCCTTTAGGTCCGAGAACACGTCCCAAACGACCAACAACACCCATCATATCCGGAGTTGCAACTACTACGTCAAAATCCAGCCATCCTTCGTTCTGGATCTTCGGGATCAGTTCTTCTGCTCCTACGTAGTCAGCACCTGCTGCCTGTGCCTCATCTGCCTTAGCATTCTTAGCGAATACCAGCACACGTACAGTCTTACCTGTTCCATGAGGAAGTACAACAGCGCCACGGATCTGCTGCTCTGCGTGACGTCCGTCACAACCTGTTCTGATATGAGCTTCGATCGTCTCGTCGAATTTTGCTACAGCTGTTTTCTTTACTAAAGAAATGGCCTCTTCCGGGTCATATAAATTTCCACGATTTACTGCTTTCGCAGCTTCTGTGTATTTCTTTCCGCGTTTCATATAAAATAACCTCCTAGTGGTAATTGCGGGAATGTCCCTCCCACGTTTGTTTCAATAGTTGCATCCCTCAGCTAACCTCATCCATGCTCCAGCATGGATTCGCTAAGATTCGGGATGGACTTTCTCACTAAGCTCAGCCTTCATTTGGCTTCGCTAAGTGATCAATGTCACTCTTCTACAGTAATACCCATACTTCTTGCAGTACCGGCGATCATGCTCATAGCTGCCTCTAAGGATGCTGCATTTAAGTCTGGCATCTTCATCTCTGCGATTTCCTGGATCTTAGCTTTGGAAATTGTAGCGACTTTGTTTTTATTTGGAACGCCTGAACCTGATTTGATGTTGCAAGCTTTCTTTAATAAAACTGCAGCCGGCGGAGTCTTTGTGATGAAGCTGAAGCTTCTGTCCGCATATACTGTAATAACAACCGGGATGATCAGGTCACCCTTGTCTGCTGTTCTTGCATTGAATTCCTTTGTAAACTGTACAATGTTTACACCATGCTGTCCTAATGCAGGACCAACTGGTGGAGCTGGTGTAGCCTTTCCAGCAGGAATCTGTAATTTAATATAACCTGTAACTTTCTTTGCCATTTTCGGCACCTCCTATAATGTGGTAATTGCGGGGATGTCCCTCCCACGAGCCATGTGACATTATGGCCCTTTCTCACTGTTGCTTTTGTCTTATGAAAGACTCTTAACTTCTGCGAAACTTATCTCTACCGGCGTTTCGCGGCCGAACAGCTCAACATTGATGGTCACGATCTGCTTTGCTTCATTGATACTCTGAACAACGCCCACAGTATCCTTCCACACGCCTCCTGTGACAACAACACTGTCGCCCACTCCAAAGTCTACTTCCACGTCTCTTACAGAAGCGATGCCCAATGCATCGATCTCCTGCTCGGTAAGGGGAACCGCCTTGGAACCCGGACCAACAAAGCCTGTGACGCCTCTGGTATTTCTTACGACATACCAGGTGTCATCGTTCATCACCATATGGATCAGAACGTATCCCGGGAACATCTTTCTCTGAACTTGCTTTTTCTCGCCGTTCTTCAGTTCCACTACGTCTTCCATGGGTACACGGACTTCTAAGATCTGGTCCTCCAGGTGTCTGTT
>DWUY01000092.1 GCA_019120515.1 Candidatus Blautia avicola
GCATTTTACGCACCCTGGTCTCCCTTTCCTGGTATGCCCGGAAATGCCGGAGCTCAGCCTGCAGATAATGCTCTCCTATCGTAGTCATATACTGGTAATAGTCTTTCTGATTCCCCTGCCATACCAAAATGACCACAGACATTTCCAAAAACACCGACGCAAGGCTTCCAAATCCGGTAATCACTCTGGCCGCAGTGCCGGATATGCCCGTCTGTGTGACCGCCATCAGCATCGCTCCTATCACAAACAAAAACACCCCCGCCGCATGCAGAAAGTTTCGCTCCCACTTCCCCAGCCTCCGGTAAGGCTCATCCAACCGGAGCAGGTGCACGGTCTCGTCTCGTTTCCAGTAAATGATCAAAACAGCGATCCAGAACAGCGCATCCACTGCATACAGCCATCCGCCTTCTGACGGATATTTCCCTGTCAGCGTATATGGGACCGCATAAAATACGGATACGATCCCCATCAGGAACCCAAGCACAGGAACCGTCAGGAATATTCCCCGGATTCTTTTTTCCCTTCTTACGATTACCATGTAAACAGCAAAGAAGCAAACAGGGAAAGCCGAAAAGATATCCTTGCTCATTCCCGGACATATCTGCACAAACAGCGTTGGCACAAGAAACGCTACTGCAAACAGGATCTTGTTCCTTCTTCCCGACATTCCCGGCTCCAGGTAAACCACTCTGCTGATACACACAAGCGCCAGCAGGATCTCCGCTGCAGATATACAGTTATAGATTACCATCCCCCATTTTGCTCCCATCATTGATCTCCCTCTTTCAGATATCGGATCACCGCCCCCTGAAACGCCGCTCTTTTCCCTCTCCCCACAGGGATCTTGCTTCCGTCTGCCAAAGCGACCTCTTTCCCGTCAAAAGACTGTATCTTTTCCAGATTTACAATGTAACTTCTGTGCACTTGAAAAAAAGCTGTTTCCGGTAACTCTGCAAGCTGTTCCTTTAATTTTTTCCGAACCAGAAAACGACCTTTTTCCGTCTGTATATCCAGATATACATTTTCACTTTTAAAATATAAAATTTCATTTAGCGGAAGATAATATTCTCTTCCGCTCTGGCTGACCAGCAGACGCCCCCTGTCCCTTTTCTCATTTTCCACTGCCTCCAGCGCACGGTGCAGCTTATCTTTTTCCAGAGGTTTCGTGAGAAAACGAAAGGCTCCAACCTCATATCCTTCCGGCGCATATTCACGATGACTGGTCAGAAGGATCACCGGCGCCTGACATCCTGCGTCCCGCAATGCTTTTGCCGTCTCAAATCCGTTCATCCCCGGCATTTCTACATCCAGAAAAATGCAGGTGTAAGAAAACGGCTCTTTTTTTACCGCCTCCTCAAGCTCCTTTCCGTCAGAAAACGCCCGCACCTCCAGATCCAGGCTGCGGTAATACGCCTCCAGCTCTTTTCGCATGATTTCCAGAAAAACCGGCTCATCATCACAGATCCCGATTCTCATCATTATCCCCCTCTTACGTTTTTTACCATTCTAGCATAAATGTTCTTCTGGCGAAACTGATATTACTGCAAAACGGCGGCACGGGTTTCTTCCGTGCCGCCGTTTCCCATATACTTATATTCAATTTTACCAGCATCGCCGATACCATGGAGATCCGTATACACTTGCAATCTTCACCACATCTCCAGTATGAGGCGCGTGAATCATCTGCCCGTTTCCAATATAAATTCCAATATGGCTTCCGTAGCATACCAGATCGCCAGGCTGCGGGTCACTGACCGCTATGCCACAGCCTCCCTGCGCCTGGGATGTCCTCGGCAAAGAGATTCCCGCTACTGCATGGCAGTATTGTACCAGCCCTGAACAGTCAAAGCCTACACCCGCCGTTGTCCCTCCATAAACATAGGGTACGCCCAGCTGGCTGTATGCCGCATTTACAATGGTCTGTGCCACAGACGTATTTCCGCTGGAACTTCCTGTATATCCGCTGTTTGATGTACTGCCGGAGCCTCCGGAACTGCTGCCGCCATCCGTAGTACCCCCGGAACTTTCTTCCGAAGCAGTGTCCGTATTATCAGCCTCTCTGGCTATCGACTCCTGTGCCGCCGCTTCTGCAGATGCCTGGATCTGTTCATCATAGTCTGCAATCTGGGCCTTTGTCTCCTCCAGCTGCGCATTTAACTGGGTTTCCTGCTCCTCATAGTCTGCCTGCTGGCTTTCCAGGCTTGCCTGTTCTGTTTCCAGCGTGTCTTTTAAATCCTGGATCTCGTTCTGCGTCTTCTTTAATTCCTCCAGCTGCTGCCTGTCATAAGAGTGCACATTGCTTACATATTCTGCCTTATTCAGAAAATCCGAGAAATCCTTCGCCTCTAAAAAGACTTCCCAAAGATCCGATTCCCCATTTTCATACATATACTTGATCCGGACTTTCATGTCTGCATACTGCTGTTCTACTTTTGCCTGTGCTTCTTCCAGATCCGACTGTGTCTGCGTGATCTTCTCTCCTGTCTCGATCAGCTTTTCCTCCATCTTTCCGACTTTGTCCAAAAGCTCGGTCAGCTGTGCCTGCAGATCTTCCGCTTCACTTTCCGCTAACAGGTCACAATCAATGACCTGTTAGCGGAAAATGAAAAGCTGGAAGCAAGGGCAAAGGTCAGTGAAAAAGGCAAGATGAAAGATACGATGGAACGGGCAAAGCTGAAAAGCGAATTGGACAATTTACAGCGGCTGGTTGACCGTATCCCGCCGGATATACTGGCGGAACTGAAACGGCAGCAGCGGAACACGGTAAAGGAAAGGTGATAGATATAAGCAGAAATTTTCGCCGCCCCTGTGCGGCATTGTACATTGAAAACTGAATATGGAGGACACTGGATGGCAAAAAGCGAAAGCGATATTTTTACACCCCGGACAGGGCAGGTCATACAAGCAGAGAACGGCACGCAGTATTTTGTATGTGGGAACAACCGTATAAAAATCTCCGAACAC